>JAHEBN010000085.1:0-17541 GCA_024645245.1 Jiulongibacter sp.
CTGGGTGATACCGTGAGGGTCTCACTTACGGAAGATCCGGAGTTTGAAGCTCCTGTAGCCCGCTCATTGATAGACCGTTATAATGACAGAGCTCAAAATGCTCAGCCAATAGCAGAAATTAAAAATTATCCAATCAATCCGTACCAATATGAGCGAAGAAACACGTCTGAATTAAAAAATTTCGGTGGAAATAATGTACCACGGGTAATTGCCGATTTCTCCAATTTCGCAATTACAGAAATGGATAAGTTAAAATGTATCGGTCACTTTTACCTTCCGGCTACCGACAAATGGGCTATGAACGACACGGGTATAGACTATTTGTATTCCGGAAAAAATCCCGTTCCGTTTATGCTGCCCAATGGATTAAGAGAAATAGTTGATTTCAAAATCTGGAAAAACATTGAAAATCAATCAAATAAATATCCGATGATGTCATTATCAGATTGGGCAAAAGGGGAATCCCTACACCCGGAAATGAATTTTGCATGCGGAAATATAAATGACATTGAAAAATTAATTAAAACCGGTTTTCCTGACAAAAACGATCTAATACTAATATTAGAAACAGAAAATCCGCACGCCATGCCTGAAATGAGGGCTGCATTTGTCATGTTGCAAAACGCCGGAATTAAAGTCTCGGTTGTTTTAAAAAGAAAGTATAAGCAAATCTCTGAAAGTGATTTTCAGCTCTATGCCTCTACGGACTGTGGCGGTCTTTTGCTGGATGGACTTGGAGACGGAATTATGTTAAGCTATCAGGAAAATAAGGATCAGAATACCCAAAAAATAGTTAATAGTACAGCATTCGGTATTCTACAGGCGGCAAGAACAAGAATTACAAAAACAGAATACATATCCTGCCCATCTTGTGGAAGAACACTTTTCGATCTGCAAGAAACTACAGCCATGATTCGGAAACGCACCGATCACCTGAAAGGAGTAAAAATTGGAATTATGGGCTGTATTGTGAATGGCCCCGGAGAAATGGCAGATGCCGATTATGGTTATGTGGGAATTGGAAAGGATAAAATTTCGTTGTATCGTGGTCAGATAGTAGTAAAAAGATCAGTGAATTCGGCAAATGCAGTGGATGAACTGGTAGACTTAATCAAAGAGGATGGCAAATGGATTGAGAAAGGGGAAGAATTAGGTTTGAGAGTGTAAAATTAGGTTGTAGGGAACAAGTATTAAAGATTCGGTTTCAGCAATTAGAAAAGTCGTTTAGTCTTTAATACGTAAAAAAAATCAGTAATTAATCCTTATCGAGACTGTAATATAACTCCTTTCGACCATGTTATATTCTGATACTTTGAATTTGCTTGATTTATATGAATATATATTTAAAGACATAAACTAAAGTCTGTTCTGCAAGGACATCGACATATTTGAATTATACACTTTTAAAAAAAAGATTGAACAAAAAATAAAATGGAAAAATTTATTGAATACTTAAAAATTGCACCTGTGTTCTCCTATTTTGTCCGGGTTTTTAAAAAAGACACCGAGGGCAAATACCCCACAAGTACAAACCTTAAAATGATGCATGGAATCAATAAGATTTCGATTATAATGTTTAGTTTCTGCGTCATTGTTTTGATTTATCGCCTTCTTTTTAGAGAATAAAACTTCTTAGCAATGGATGTTGAAAAATTCAGGGAATATTGCCTGAGTAAAAAAGGTGTATCTGAAGAATTACCTTTTGGACCTGATACCCTGGTTTTTAAAGTTATGGGTAAAATGTTTGCTCTTTGCCCTTTAGATTCACCCGATTACCGCATATCCCTTAAAAACACGCCCGAAAAAAATATTGATCTTAGGGCAGAAAACCCGGCAATTCAGGGAGCCTTTCACATGAATAAAAGCCATTGGAACATGCTTATTATGGAAATGGGTATATCTTCACTCCTTCTTGTCGAACTTACTGATGATTCCTATAATCTGGTTGTGTCTGGTCTGACCAAAAAAGTGAAAGAGGAATTAAATCAGCTTTAAGCCTGATACTTTTGCACCTATACTTTTTACTTAATACTTTAGTTCTAAAATAATCCTATAGAATGAAATTTCAAGTCCTCTTATTATTACTAATTTGTATTAATTCTCTTGCCCAGGAAACGCCCTCAGACAGCATTTCAAAGCCTGAAATGGTCGATTTTAAAGGCTATAAAATTGAAATACCACTAGGCTGGAAAGTAAAAGACGGATGTCTGGAAGATCAGTGCACCCTCCTATCGCCTGCAGATACCCTTACTTTTTTTGATAAATACACTGAAAGTATAAATCTTACGATCAACAAATTATCCTCAACCAGTTACACTGTTGATCAATATGCTGTTTTTTCGATTAAATATTTACCCAAAGTAGTGGACAATTTCACGGTTTTAGAAAAGAAAAAACTAAAGTCAAATGCCTATCGCGTCACTTATAGGGGAAAGAAAAACGGCCAAGAACAAACCTGGCGTCAATATTATTATGTAAAAAATGCCAAAGTATACATCGTAACTTTCTCCGCCGAAACCACTAAATACGATTATTATCAGCCACTTATTGAGCCTTATTTGAATAGTTTTAAGTTAAAATGATTTCCTCATACCTATTCGTCTATGGCACCTTAATGAAAAAATGCAAACCAAATCAATGGTCTGAGTTTTTACATCAAAATGCAGTTTATTTAGGTGAAGGTATAACTACAGGCAAACTCTTTAAAATAGATTTTTATCCCGGTTTGGTAGAAGATGAAAACGGTGAGGTGTATGGGGAAGTTTATTTGTTAAAAAACGAAAAAGAGGTGCTCAGTAGATTGGATGAATACGAAGATTATTTCCCAGAAAACTTAAAGAAATCATTATACTTAAGGAAAATAAAACCCATTTACTTAAAAGATGAAATAGTGATATCGTCATGGACTTATGTATTTAATCAATCCACAGAAAATAAATCGCTCTATCCAAATGGGCGTTTTGTGGAATAAAAAAGACCGGATTTTGCCGGCCTCTTTTATCGAAATACAGAATATTTTATTGTTGCTGTTGCTGCTGACCTTCCATTTTTGCCTGCTCCTCCAGATGCTTAGTTATATTTTTACCAGCATCGTGAAGATAGCCAATGATTTTGGGATCGTTAGTCGAATCTGCTACCATCTGAGCTATATTTCCCACCAGATCCACCACAAAATGATTCATTTCATCCACAGGCATATCTTTAGTCCATAGGTTTATTCCCAAAAGTCCTTTGTGATAATGATCCCAAACGCCCACAGCAATCGCCTTGGTTTCGTTAATACCCTCATTTGGATTCTCGGTTGCATCCCAAAATATTTTGTCAGGAATGCGGTTATCGTCTAATTCAATCGAAAAATTTATCTCTGATTTTGCCATTTGTTCTAATTTCCTGCAAAGGTAAGGAAGAATTTATTAGGTAGGTGATTTAGGAGGTAGGTTTCGTGTAGGTGTAGGTGTAAGGGATTAGTTTTTAGGGTGTAAGTATTAGTTTATAGTTCTCAGTCTTCAGTTTGCAGTTCTCAGTCTTCAGTTTGCAGTTTTCAGTCTTCTGTTCTCAGACTTCTGATTTCAGTCTTCTGTTCTCAGTCTTCTGTTCTCAGTTCACCGTCTTCTTTTATCAGTTTTCAGTATTCAAATTTCTCTCTTCTAAATTCTAACTACTTCAAACTTCGCACTTATATCTTCGAACTTCATTCTGCATACTAAAACCCTCATACTTCGAGCTTCATTCTCCAAACCTCTAAACCCCAATCTCTAAAACCTAAACCCTAAAAATATCAAACCGACCCAAACACTCTCTTCAACAATTCTGTGGTACGCTCCAGTGGATTTTCTCTGATTTTTGCTTCTTCGTCAGCAATTAACATAAACAATCCATCGACGGCTTTTTGCGTGGCATAACCTTTTAGATCTGGATTAACTTTTTTAGTCAAAGGTATTTTATTGTAAGTAGTTGCCAGATCGGTATAATATTTTGTTGCCTGAGTTTTTTCCAAAGCTTTTTCCACAACGGGCATAAAAGCCGCTAATAATTCCGGCGAAGTTGTTCTTATAAGGTACTGGGTTGCAGCATTTTTTTCGCCTTTTAAAATCCCAATGGCATCGGTTATTGTCATATTTTTAATAGCCGCCATAAAAATTGGCTTGGCATCTTTGGCAGCTTCTTCAGCTCCACGATTTAAGGCAGTGACAAATTTATCTACTTCATTTCCCAGCCCTACATTACGCAATGCACTTTCAACCCGTTGAACATCAGGAGGAAAAGGAATTTTTATTTTTGGATTACCTAAATAACCATTTTCCTTTGAAGCAAGGTCTGCTCCGATATTTATGCCTTTTTGTAAGGCTTCTTTTAGTCCATTTGCAATTTCGCCCTGGCTTAAGGCACCACCGCCACTGCCCAGCACCGTATCAAGGGCCTTTCCTAAATTAATTTTTTGAGCACAAGAGCTCATTAGAAAAGAAGTACAGATAATTACAAGACCGATTTTTTTCATCATTTCTTATTTTGGTTTAAATACGGCCCCCAAATTGGAAAAGTGAGAGCTTTTCAGGAAATTTGAATCCTGTTTCAATGTAAACGATTATTTGGAAAAATTAGTTAGCAAAACATTTAAAAAATATTCCCGGATTAAATATGAAGCTCATCAAGGCTGAGGTGGTTACAATAGGCGACGAAATCTTATATGGGCAGATTACAGATACCAATTCACAGTGGATAAGTACGGAATTAGATAAAATTGGGATCAATACCATACGTAAATCTTCTGTAGGTGATGCACAAGAAGCAATACTACAAATCTTCAATGAATCTTTCGAAAGAGCAGATGTAATTTTGGTTACAGGAGGATTAGGACCGACAAAAGACGATATCACAAAGAAAACGATTGCCCAATATTTCGATGATACCCTTATAATCAATGAACATGCTTTGGCATTTATTTCTGACTTTTTCATAAAAAGAGGTCGGGAAATGACGGAATTAAATCGTTTACAAGCTACAATACCTTCCAAGGCAAAATATTTACCTAATGCAATGGGAACCGCTCCGGGAATGTGGATGGAAAAAAACGGGAAAGTGCTTATTTCCATGCCGGGAGTACCTATGGAAATGAAATACCTGATGGAATATGAAGTTATTCCTGCTTTACAAGCCTATTTCGAAACTCCGGTTATCGAACATAAAATTATAAGAACAATTGGCATAGGTGAGTCTTTTCTTGCCGAAACCATAAGTGATTGGGAAGATGCCCTTCCCCAACATATTAAGTTGGCTTATTTACCCTCTTTTGCACAGGTTAAACTTCGTTTAAGTGCATTTGGTACAAACAGAAATCAATTACAAAAAGAAATAAATGAGCAATTTGATAAGGTAATGCCTTTGATTCAACCTTATGTATTTAGTACGAATAATGAGGATATTGAAGCAGCTATAGGAAGAATGCTCTTAGAAAAAAAACAGACTGTTGCAACCGCTGAAAGTTGTACCGGAGGATATATCTCCCACCTTATTACCACTATACCGGGTTGTTCTGTCTATTTTATGGGAAGTGTGGTTTCCTATTCAAACGAAGCCAAAATGAATGTTCTTGGTGTAAATAAAAGCACTTTGGATTCGTTTGGTGCAGTAAGTGAGGAAACCGTGCGAGAAATGGCAGAAGGGGTAAGAAAAGTGATGAAAACGGATTATGGGGTTGCCACAAGCGGTATCGCAGGACCGGATGGTGGTACAGAAGAAAAACCGGTAGGTACAATCTGGCTGGCTGTAGCAGGGCCCAAAGGTACTCACGCAGTTAAAGTTTTGTCGACCAAAACCAGAATCGTAAATATACAATACGGAGCAGTGGTGGCATTGAATCTGCTTCGCAAACAAATAATTAGGGATAATAGCTGATAAATAATGGCAAATATTGAAATGTTGATGCCTGGTATGGGCGAAAGTATTTTTGAATGTACGGTTTTGAAATGGTTGATTGAAGAAGGTCAGAAAGTGGACGTCGACGATATGGTAATCGAGGTAGCTACGGACAAGATCGACACAGAAATTGGTTCGACTTACAAAGGAAAGATTCTTAAATTTTTGGTAAAAGAAGGAGATATAGCAGTCATAGGAAAGCCTTTTTGCATTATCGAAACCGATCAATTACCGAATGAGGCTATTCTACAAGAATCTGACACAGAAACTATTCAGGAACTGGAAACGGGTATAAATGGAATACAAGAACGTCTGGAATTACCTAAGGCAAGTTCAAAATTCTACTCTCCTCTTGTACTTAATATTGCCAAAGAAGAAAAAATAAGTTTGCCAGAACTGGATAAAATCAAAGGAAGCGGACTGGAAGGACGTGTGACCAAAGACGACATTCTTGCATATTTAAAAAACAAACCCACCTTTGAGCTCAATAAAGAAGAGTTTGTAGGTGGAGAAGATACCATCATTGAGATGGATCGCATGCGAATGATGATTTCGGAACGAATGGTTCAATCACGTCGTATTTCACCGCATGTAGCTTCTTTTGTAGAAACCGACATGACCGCAATCGTAAAATGGCGTGAGCAAATCAAAGAAGAATTTTACGATAAAACCGGAGAAAAAATCACCTACACGCCAATTTTGGTTGAAGCTGTTGTAAAAGCCATCAAATCCTACCCGATGATTAATATTCAGGTTGATGTACCTAGAATCATCAAGAAAGGAGCAATAAATGTTGGAGTAGCCGTTGCCCTGCCTGATGGTAACCTGATCGTACCGGTAATTCACCATGCAGATCAATACGATCTGGTAGGTTTAACCCGAAAAATCAATGATCTGGCAAAAAGGGCAAGAAATAATCAATTGAAACCTGACGAACTTACCGGTGGTACATATACCATTTCAAATATTGGTACATTCGGCAATATAGCCGGCACACCAATCATTTTACAGCCGCAGGTAGCCATTATGGCTTTTGGTGTGATTCAGAAAAAACCTGCGGTTATTGAAACACCGGAAGGTGATTTCATCGGAATTCGTCAGAAAATGATCATTTCCCATTCATACGATCACCGTGTAGTGGACGGCTCACTTGGTGGCCTTTTTGTTAAGCAAGTTTCTGATAACCTGGAGCAATTTGATACCAACAGAACCCTCTTCTAATTATGGTTTTTAACTCATTTGAGTTTATTCTGTTTTTCCCTATCGTTACCTTGCTCTACTTTTACCTGGAGCATAAGTACCGATGGATTCTGCTTTTGGTAGCTAGTGCTGTGTTTTATGCCTGGTTTAAAGTTGAGTATCTGTTAATTCTTGTTTTTACAATTATAGTAGATTACTTCGCAGGTTTATGGATTGAAAAAAGTAAAGGAAAAAACCGGAAATGGGCACTAGCCATGTCTATTCTAGCCAATGTAGGTGTTTTGGCCATATTTAAATATGCCAATTTTGCGATTGGCACTGCCAATGCTTTACTTTTCAGGATGGGAAAAGAGACCAACGACATGTGGGATATTATTTTACCTATAGGTTTGTCTTTTCACACTTTCCAGGCCATGAGCTATACCATTGAGGTTTATCGCGGTACTGTGCCGGCAGAAAGAAATCTATTCCGATATGCCTTGTATGTGATGTTTTACCCGCAATTGGTGGCTGGACCTATCGAAAGGCCTCAGAATGTAATTCACCAGTTTCTGGAAAAACATCATTTCGATTACCATCGTGCCGTAAGTGGTTTAAGACTCATGCTTTGGGGCATGTTTAAAAAGGTGGTAATCGCCGACAGACTGGCGGTTTTTGTGGAAAAAATTTACGATTCCCCGGACGGCTACCAAGGCTTACCCTTAATTCTGGCGACTATTGCTTTCAGCTTTCAGATTTTCTGTGATTTTTCCGGATATACCGATATTGCTCTTGGGGCAGCTCGCATAATGGGTTTTCGCCTGATGAAAAATTTCGACCGGCCCTATTTTTCTAAAAGTATCGGTGAATTCTGGCGACGTTGGCACATTTCACTTTCCTCCTGGTTTAAAGATTATTTATATATCCCTTTGGGGGGAAACCGGGTTTCCCTACCCAGAAAATACTTTAATCTGTTTTTGGTATTTATGATAAGTGGTCTCTGGCACGGTGCCAGTTGGAATTTTGTAATCTGGGGAACATTGCATGGTATATATCAGATAATCGGTCAGTTCACCGCAAAATGGCAAGAAAAAATAAGCAACCTGCTCCCATCGGACTTCCTAAAAAAAGTCTTCAACGCCGGTTTGGTTTTTACTTTGGTGAGTTTTGCCTGGATATTTTTCCGTGCAAAAACCTTCCGTCAGGCTTTGTACATCAGCAAAGGAATTTTCGCCAAATCTTCTCACTCTTTATCCGAAGTACTCAATATTTTCGGAGTGAAAGAAGTAATTATAGCTGTTTTGGCTGTAATTCTCATGGAGATGGTTCATTGGGCACAGCGTGGCGAATCTATTTCTCTAATTTTTGATAAATGGCCTAAATGGCAAAAGTGGTCGGTGTATTACCTGCTTTTTTTAAGCATTCTTTTTTTCGCCTCTTATTCCAATATTCAGTTCATCTATTTTCAATTCTAAATGGAGGATTTAAACAAAATAAAGTCATTTACCAAAACCATGGTCTTGTTTGCGAGCCCATTCCTCCTGTTGTGTGTCAGTTATTTTATTTTTGATCCTTTTCATGTTTTAAAACATTATCAATCCTACCCGGATAACTATTTGCAGAGTTATAACCGTAATCGAATCAGCACCCAGATTTTTCTAAACAATAAGGATAGTCTGCATTATGAATCTTTTATTTTCGGTAGTTCCCGATCTTCCGTTTTTTATACAAAAGACTGGGCAAAATACATTTCTGATCCAAATGCCTATCATTTTGATGCTTCCAATGAAAGTATTTCCGGAATTGAAGGCAAAATCAGGTTTATAGATAAAGAAGGAAATAATATACAGAATGCCTTATTGATTTTTGACGGAGAAACTTTTGATTATGCTGTGGATAGTGCAAGTTCTATTATCCACATTCCGGATTGGCGATGGTCTGGCCAAAACCGACTTTTATACCACCTGACGTTCTTTAAAGCATTTTTCAAAGATCAATATTTCTTAAAATATTTTGACATAAAGTTATTTAAAACTTTCAGACCATACATGTATGGTGCTTTTGAAAATAAGCACATGATTTATACTCCCGTGCACAATGATTTCATTTTTCAAGGTTATATAGACCAGATAAAATCAGATTCTTTAGCCTATTACAACCGTGATTTATTTTACGCAAGATCGGCAGATACTTTAACTGCCGAAGCTGGTATAAAACCTTATCAAATAAGCTATTTAAGAAAAATTAAGGCTGTTTTCGATAAAAATAATACTAATTTCCGGGTAGTTTTCGGACCAAATTATGATCAGAAAAAAGTAAATCCCGACGACTTAAAAATTGTTCAGGAAATTTTTGGAGAGAAGAGTGTTTTTGATTTTACTGGCAAAAACGCCTTAACGGCACCATTAGCTAATTACTACGAAATCTACCATTATAAACCGGTAGTAGCTCGTAAAATCCTGCAAGCTATTTATCCATAAAAAGACATCCCCTTTCAGAGGATGTTTCTATAATTTAATTCAAATTTCTTTTAATTAACAGCCGTTTTGGTCGGTTTTATGATCTTAATTTTGGTCAAAAGTTTTATTACCGGATAGGTAGGATCAATTTCAAACCATTTTTTAGCAAAATTGATAGACATAGGATGCTTGTGGTGATTATTTTGAAACAACTCCCCCATCATCAGGAAATCTACTAATAATGAATTTTTCGATTCATCTTTATTATCAAAATTCTGGTAGCCGTATTTATGACCGCTCCAGTTTACAATTGCTCCGTGAATTGGCCCCATCATAAAATGAATTGGCAATAAGAAGAAAAATGCCCAATGTACATCAAAATATACATAACCAATTACATAGAAAGCAATGTAAGCAAAACCCCATGCAAGGCGTGAAACCCAGGTTTCTGCAATTTTATCGATAATATTCCATTGTGGAAAATCACGATCAAATCTTTCTTCAATTTTATATTTATATTCAACTACAGCATTATAAATGTCTTTTGTTTTCCACATCATGCTAAATATATTTTTGGTATGATGAGGCGAATGTGGGTCTTTTTCGGTGTCGCTGTAAGCATGATGCATGCGGTGTAAAATAGCATAAGCACGAGGTGACAAATAAGATGAACCTTGAGTAATGTAAGTAAACAAATGAAAAAATTTCTCCCAGAATTTGTTCATTGTGAACATTTTATGAGCCGAATACCTGTGAAGAAAGAAAGTTTGACTAAATAGTGACAAATACCAATGTCCGAAAAAGAATGAAAGTGCAGCGACCATTTATTATTTTATGAAAGGTGATTTTGTAATTCTAAATGCAATCATGTTGCAAAAGTAACGATTGGTTGCAGAAGTTTGTTCAAAAAAAGTGATAAGATTTAAAAATCAAAAATTAGTAAATGCAAATTCTATGATATTCGCACCCATCTGAAGAGCCTTTTGTCGCACATCCTCTGGATCTCCGTATACACTTTGATCTTCCCAGCCATTACCTAAGTCGCACTCATAAGTAAAAAAGCAAACTAATTTGCCATTATAAATCAATCCAAAACCTTGCGGCGGCTTATTATCGTGTTCATGAATTTTTGGTAAACCTGAATTGAAATTGTATTTCTGGTGATAAATAGGATGATTAAAAGGAAGTTCAACAAAATCTAATTCCGGAAAAACCTTTTTCATTTCTCTACGGGCAAAATTATTCAGACCGTAATTATCGTCTATATGTAAAAAACCGCCTGCTAATAAATACTTACGCATATTTGCTGCATCTGACGCTGAAAAGAGTACATTTCCATGACCAGTCATATGTACAAAGGGATATTGAAAAAGCTGATCGCTGCCGGTTTCTACAATGTCTTCTTCAGCAAAAAGATTGGTTTTCAGGTTCTTATTGCAAAAACTTATCAGATTAGGCAAAGAAGTTTTATTGGCATACCAATCACCGCCCCCATTGTATTTTAATCTGGCCAGTTTGATCGTTGGATTTTGACCAAAAGAATTTGCAGATAGGAGAATTAGAAAGCAAAAGAACGTATTTTTTAAGACCATAAATTGTTTAATAAACTAACAGCAACTACACCGGCGGTTTCGGTTCTTAACCTGGATTTACCCATAAATATCGGTTGAAATCCTGATTTTTCCGCAAAAGTTAATTCTTTCTCGGTAAAATCACCTTCTGGCCCTATCAGAATACAAACGTTATTTGGTTCTGAAATATGATTTATATTCAACGAATTATCTGACAAATGAGCTATCAACCTGATTTCATTCTTATTATTCGAAATAAATTCTTCAAATGTACTCAGCTCATTCACTTTCGGACGATACCAATGAAGCGATTGTTTCATCGCGGCATTCACAATTCGCTCAATCCTATCCGACTTCATTTGTTTTCTTTCGGAATTTTCACACAATAGAAAACTTATCTCTGATATACCTATTTCCACAGCTTTTTCCACAAAATATTCCGTACGCTCCATATTCTTGGTAGGTGCCAAAGCGATATGAATGTAATTTTGAGGTGGTGGAAAAGTTTCTTTTTCCAGAATCTGAAGTATGCATTTACGGCTATCCGCTTTGGAAATAAGGCAATCAAATTTATCCCCTTCTCCATTTGCCACCACTATCGGGTCGCCTGCTTTTTTTCGCAAAACTGTTACACAGTGTCTGGAATCCGAATCGTCCAGCCAATTCTCCTTCTCAAAATTTTCTTTATAAAATACCTGCATCAGTCCTCCGACTCGTCATGTTTAAAACTGAATAAAGTAGTATCTAATTTTAATTTATCCGAATTATAATCGCGTATAAAGTCTTCAATTACTTCTTCGGTAATTTCCGTCACATTTAAACCTACTTCCAAACCTATACCAAATTCAAAGTCAGTATCAATTTCAACATGCTCAGATACTTTAATGGACTCATCTTCTTCCAGTTCTTCAATAAACTCCTGAAGCATTTCATCTGCTTCTTCATTCACTTTGTACTTTTCGGTTCGTTCTTCAATGGGCTTAAAATCTTTAAAAATTTTAGAGACTTTTTTCTCCGCTTCTTCCATAATTAAGCTACTATGATGCAGCCCTAAAGTATAGATAGCTGCATCATAGATAACATCTTTTCCCTCGTATTTTCCCACAAATTGAATCTGAACGTATTCCCCGGTGCCATCGAGATCCTGCTCATCTTCCACTTCCACATAACTCTGACCTTCTGCCTGACATTCGGCCTTTAATTGTTCGATTTCTTTTGGATCAAATCCGGGGTTATTTTTCATTTTATTTTTATTCTTTGCTTAAAATTAACGTATATAAAGTAATTCTCGGTACTTAACCAATGGCCAATCTTCGTCATCTATAATCAGCTCCAGTTTATCAACTTCATACCTGATTTTATCGAAATAGACTTTCACATTGCTGTTGTACATCTCAGCTCTTTTTGCTACAGAAACCTCATTATTAGCCGATTTACGTGCTTCAGTCATCTCTTCCGAAAGCTCCTGAATCTTCGCAATCCGCGAAGATATTTCTTTTATTAATGAAACAATAGCATCCGACTCTTTATTCAATCCCAAATCTTTAAGTGCTTTGGCATTTTCCACCAGGCGGGTTTGGTATTTAATGGCCGTAGAAACCACGTGATTTTGTGCTAAATCCCCCATTACTCTAGACTCAATCTGCACTTTTTTGATGTAATTCTCCAGCTCTATTTCATAGCGGGCATGAATTTCCCTTCGGGTAAGCACCTTTGTAGTTTCAAACAATTCCTGTACAGAAGGGCTAATATAAGCTTTAAGAGCTTCCGGAGCACCTTTTACGTTCGATAGCCCCCTTTTGGCAGCTTCTATTTCCCATTCTTTCGAATATCCATTTCCCTCAAACAATATATCTTTACACTCGCTGATATACCTTTTCAGAATTTTGACAACCACACCTTCCTTTTTCCCCTGATCATTTTCACGCAGTTTATCAAATTCTTCTTTAAACTTGGTCAATTGATTGGCGACTATGGTATTCAAAACCATCATTGGAACACCTGAATTGGCAGTACTTCCTACAGCTCTGAATTCGAATTTATTTCCTGTAAAGGCAAATGGAGAGGTACGATTTCTATCGGTATTATCAAGTAAAATAGAAGGTATCCGATTCAATCCTAACTTTATGTACGGGTTTTCGCCCTTTTCTATTTTCACAATCTCCTTATTTTCCAGTTCTTCCAAAACCTGGGTCATCTGACTACCCAAAAAAATGGAAATTATAGCAGGGGGGGCTTCATTGGCACCTAATCGATACTCGTTGCCTGCAGATGCAATAGTGGCCCGCAAAAGGTCTGCATTATCGCGTACTGCCTTAATTACGTTCACTAGAAAAGTAACAAAACGCAAACTTTCTTTCGGTTTCGTACTTGGTGAAAGTAAGTTAACACCGGTATCTGTCGACATTGACCAATTGTTGTGCTTTCCACTGCCATTTATACCCGCAAATGGTTTTTCATGAAACAATACTTCAAAATTATGTTTCTTGGCTATTTTTTTCATGAGATCCATCAGAAGCAAATTATGGTCACAAGCCAGATTGATCTCTTCAAAAGTAGGTGCCACCTCGAATTGTGCCGGGGCCACTTCATTATGACGGGTTCGTACAGGAATTCCTAACTTCAATGCTTCTAATTCAAAATCTACCATAAAGGCATTCACCCTGGGCGGTATGGATCCAAAATAGTGATCTTCCAATTGCTGACCTTTTGCTGGTGGATGACCGAATACCGTACGGCCCGACATTACCAGATCAGGTCTGGAATTAAAAAGAGCTTTATCGACCAGAAAATATTCCTGCTCAATTCCCAAAGTCGCTGTTACTTTTGTGACGTGTCGGTCGAAAATATTAGCCACTAAGGTAGCAGCCTTATCAAGCACAGTCAAAGAATTCAATAATGGGGTTTTTGAATCCAAAAGTTCTCCTGTGTAAGATATATACGCGGATGGAATACATAAAGTACCTGTACCAGCTTCATTATACATTATAAAAGCAGGCGATGTGGGATCCCAGGCGGTATATCCTCTGGCTTCGAATGTTTCGCGAATACCACCACTCGGAAAGGAAGAGGCATCGGGCTCTTGTTGTACTAATGCCGATCCCTTAAATTTTTCAATTGCTTTACCATCGAAAGAAATATCAAAAAAAGCATCGTGTTTTTCGGCAGTACCACCGGTAAGTGGCTGAAACCAGTGTGTATAGTGTGTTGCACCTTTTGATACTGCCCACGATTTCATAGCCGAAGCCACCTCATCGGCAATAGTACCATCAATATTATCTCCATCTAATATGGCTAAGCTAACTTTTCTGTAGGCCTCAGGCGAAAGCAAGGCTTTCATTACTTCATCACTAAAGGTATTTGAACCGTAAAAGTCTGTAACTTTTCCCTCCGGAAGTCTGATAACAGGCACTGTACGGCTCTGAGCCAATTCCACAGCTTTTTGTCTTTTCATTTGCTATTAATGTTTATTGGTTTTGTTGTTATATATTTGACTTCAAATTAAAGCTTTTTTCAGAATTAGAATAGTGCTTAATGAAAGAAAGATTTCATTTTCTGTTTATTTATTTCTCCTTTTGGGTAGTTTATTTCATTGCCGCGAGGGTTCTCTTTCTGAGTTACCACATTGATCAGACCAAATTATTGACTCTCGAGAGTATTTGGGGCGTATTTTGGCATGGGGTAAGAATGGACTTTTCAATGGCGGGTTATTTATCACTTATTCCGTTTTTTCTGCTTAGTTTCTCCAATTTTATTAAAAAGAGCGTATTCGAGGGAATTATTTACGGCTATACCTTTATAATCGTAATTATACTCACGCTTATTGTGGTAGTTGACCTCGAAGTTTTTAATGTATGGAATTACAGGCTCGATGCAACTCCACTCAATTACCTGAAAACTCCCCTTGAGGCATGGGCCTCTGTTCGTTCTTCACCGGTTTTTCGACTGATTCTCAGTTATTTTCTCTTGCTTTTATTAGCTAATTATATTGTATACCGAATTTTGGCTAACAATATCAACAGTTGGAACCATTTAAAAACAAAGCCATTTATTTTCATTTCTTTGTTTGTCTCTTTTGCGTTGATTATACCGATCCGAGGTGGTTTTGGAATAGCACCCATGAATCAAAGTACTGTCTATTTTTCTGAAAACAATTTTGCCAATGTTTCAGCCGTGAATGCAAGTTGGAACTTTTTCAGTTCGCTTGTTAATAAAACCTATATAAAAACCAATCCATATATATATCAGCCACGCGACGTGGTTGAACAAAACCTGGCTGAACTTTATAAAACAAATGAAAAATCAGAAAACTGGTTGAAACAAGATGCAAGAAAAACGAATGTTTTGATAATCATTTGGGAGAGTCTGACTGCGAAATCTGTGGGGCTTAGCCACCATGGAGTAGAAGTTACCCCCAATTTGAACAAACTTCGTAACTCAAGCTTATATTTCAGTAACATTTTTGCTAGTGGAGACCGTACTGACAAAGGCCTGGTGGCCATTTTAAGCGGATATCCCGCTCAACCCACCTACTCTATTATTAAAGAACCGAATAAGGCCGCCAAGCTCCCGGTATTGACTAAAGACTTCCAGAAAATTGGCTATAATACTGAATTTTACTATGGAGGTGAAACAGAGTTCGCAAATATCAAATCCTATTTGTTTACTTCAGACTTTAACAAAATTGTGGATGTGAATGATTTTCCCGAAGATTCTCTGGATACTGAATGGGGCGTACATGACGAAATGATTTTCAGTAAATTCCTTAATGATCATTCGTTTCAGAAGAAAGATCCATTTTTCTCTACTTTATTGACTCTATCAAGTCACGAACCCTACGATGTGCCAGGACCGGTAAAGATAAAAGGATCGGACGAGGAGTCTCTATTTCTGAATTCGCTGCATTATACTGATGATCAATTGGGCAGGTTTTTAGAAAAGGCAAAGCAAGACCCCTGGTATGATAACACACTTATTATAATTTTAGGTGATCACGGGCACCGATTACCGGATAATGGAAATAAATTTGATAATTTCCGGATACCTATGTTTTGGACCGGAGGGGCACTGGAAAAAATAGAAAATTTCCAAAAAGTAGGCTCTCAAATTGATCTTGCCAAAACTTTACTCTCTCAGTTTAAACTGAATTCTGAGAATTATAATTGGGGAAAAGATATGTCTTCAGAATATAATCCATGGGCCTATTTTAGTTTTAATGATGGCTTTGGATTTGCAAAAACCAATGGACAACTTTTATTTGATAATGTTGGAAAAAAAGTAATCAACAAAACTGAATCTATAAGTTCAAAAGACATCACCAGATCTCAGGCTCTTCAACAAAAGACATTTCAGGATTACCTGGATAAATAAAACACATTCTTCTTATTTGACAGTAAAATACTACTGATTACTGTAACTTTTATCTGGTATAATTACCCAAGGCATTTCGGTTTTTAAATCAAAACTTTTAATTAAATAAAAGTAATCGCACCTATCTTTTTTCTTGAATTTGTACAAAAGTAAATTTTGCTTCTTTTCTAATAGAATGGATCATTATTTTTTTTTAATATGAGCTAAAACAAAGGTCAATTCCTATATTTAAGCTCCATAAATTTTCAATTTCGCACGTTTTCCACCTTCTATTTTGGAGAATCATGACTAAAAAATTTGGTTTTTACATAAAACACCCATTAAAAAGCTGGTTTGAAATAAAAAATACCTATAAATATTTGTACTTTTTCAATAACTTAAAATAAAATATAGATTTTTTACAGAATCCTGTAATATTATATTGAGTTTACTTATATATTTGCAATCATATTTTTATAAATCTTTAAATAATCTCAATCGTTAATCGTCATGGCAAAAGCTAAACTTGAGTACATTTGGCTTGATGGCTACAAGCCCGTTCAAAGCCTTAGAAGCAAAACTAAAATTGAAAACAATTTCAGCGGAAAGCTGGAAGATTGCGACATGTGGTCTTTCGATGGTTCCTCAACAGAACAAGCACCCGGTGGATCTTCAGACTGTCAATTAAAGCCGGTTTTTATCTGTCCTGATCCGGAAAGATCAAAAATGGGAACTCCTGCATATTTAGTAATGTGTGAGGTTCTTGATTCAAATGGAAATGCACACGAGTCGAATGGTCGTGCAACAATTGAAGATGACGATAACGATTTCTGGTTTGGATTTGAACAAGAGTATTTCCTATACGATATTAATACAAATCAACCGCTTGGTTTCCCTGAGAATGGCTATCCAAGACCACAAGGACCATATTATTGCTCAGTAGGTGCTAAAAATGCTTATGGAAGAGAAATAATCGAAGAGCACCTAGAACAATGTATACAAGCCGGATTGAATATTGAAGGTATCAATGCTGAAGTTGCTGCCGGTCAGTGGGAATATCAAATATT
>JAHEBN010000085.1:17551-18452 GCA_024645245.1 Jiulongibacter sp.
CGGCGATCAAATTTGGGTTGCTCGCTATTTATTGGAAAGAATTGGTGAAAGTTATGGTATCTGGATTAATTACCACTGTAAGCCACTAGGCGATACAGATTGGAATGGTTCAGGAATGCACGCCAACTTCTCAAATACTGCTCTTAGAACTGCTGGTAATAAAGATGTTTACGATAAAATTTGTCAGGCATTTGAGCCATTTGTTAAAGAACACATCGCAGTTTATGGACCAGATAACCACTTGAGACTTACTGGTAAGCACGAAACACAGTCAATCGATTCATTCTCATATGGAGTTTCTGATCGTGGTGCATCTATTCGTATTCCTATTGCAGCTGTACAAAAAGGCTGGAAAGGATGGTTAGAAGATCGTCGCCCTAACTCGGCTGCAGATCCATATAAAGTAGCTGCCCGTATCATCAAAACAGTGAAATCAGCCAAGGTATAATTTAAACCAAAGCAAATATATTAAGGAGCCCTTCAAACTTTGTTTGAGGGGCTTTTGTTTTGTATTTTTGCCCCTCAAATATCGATCTATGCGAAAAGTAGCATTTTATACCCTTGGTTGTAAACTCAATTATTCCGAAACCTCTACCATTTCGAGAATGTTTGAGGAAAAAGGCTATGCAAAAGTTGATTTCAGCGATACGCCCGATATTTTTATAATCAATACCTGCTCGGTTACAGATAATGCAGATAAAAAATGTAAGAAAATAGTAAAAGAAGCTGGAAAAATAAATCCGGACGGCTATGTGGCAATAATCGGTTGCTATGCCCAACTTAAACCAACAGAAATTTCGGAAATTCCCGGCGTGGATACTGTACTTGGAGCAGCTGAAAAATTCAGATTGATAGAGCTTTTAGATGGATTTGTGAAAGAAAAAAACACAAAATCTGTGCC
>JAHEBN010000247.1 GCA_024645245.1 Jiulongibacter sp.
CTTCCCCGGGCTCTGACTGCTGAAATGCGCAATAATTTTTTTATTAACAATAACTATGTAATACCTGCTTCGGAAATAGGTTTGTTGGTTAGTAATGTCCGCATCGCTTCTTCGGATGTGGATGCAAGAAGTTTGCTTATCAAACAATTAATGGAGGAAGGGAAAACGTCTACCAGCGATATTTTGTTTGATGTAAACAGTGATGTATTAAAAACTCAGTCGTTTGATATCATTAAACAATTTGGAGATGCATTGGTTAAAAATCCTTCGCTTAAAATAAAGATAACCGGACATACTGATAGCGATGGAGCCGATGCGGCTAACCTCACACTTTCACAAAAAAGGGCCGCAGCTGTAAAGAAATACATTACAGAAAATTATGCAGTGGCGGGATCAAGGATATTGACAGATGGAAAAGGTGAATCGCAACCGGTAGCACCAAATACCACAGCCGATGGCAAGGCAAAAAACAGGAGAGTGGAGTTTATAAAGTTATAATGCAAATTCATTTCCTTGTTAATAAAGAAAGACTTCATTTTTTGAATCATTAATAAATAACTGTTAAATAACATTACAATGAAAAAAGCGATCTTATATCTTGGTGTTTTATTAGCTGTTTATATGGCTAACGCACAATCTGTAAAACAGACAATAGATAGAAATATCAATACATCATCACAACAAATTCAGAAGCAAAAACTTGCCGACCTGTCAGTACCATTCATCGAACTCGTTTCTGCAGTACGAGATGAAAATGCAAAGGCTTTTATAGTAAAAGTAAAAGCTCAGATAAAAAATAACGGCAATGAATTTGCACCTGCTTCGAAACTCCGGGGATTTGTACAGAAAGCCACTGGTGGTGTGCAACTGAAAATGATTAATGACCTAATCTCTATACCCGCTATTAAAGCTGGTGGAGTATATGAAAGCGAGTTTACATTTTCAATTCCATTCAATTTACAACACGAGAATCAGTTTAAATTATTAGTAAGGGCCGATAATACCTATGTGGTAAAAGAATCCAATGAAAGTAATAATTCGTCGGTAGGGATACTGATTGGTTTGTAAAAAATTATTTTAATAATACATTTTGCAAATGAAAAAACTATTAGTAGTACTGTTATTGTTTTTTTGTTACTCTGTTCTAAAGGCGCAGCAATCATTAAATGATCAGGAAAAAGCATTACAAGCTTTAAAACAATCCGGCATTGTAAGACAGGAAGGAAATACATTAATCTATAAAGTACAAAAAGCAAGTGATACGGTGAGGGTTCGGTTGATATATGGTAATTTATTTAATAACCCTAAATACAGTATTGGTTTTGATGTAGATGGAAAGATTTATTATAATAAAAAGAAGCTTCTGCCAAAAGATTTATCTGAGACTAAAGCTGCAACGAAAGACACTTTATTAACCTCAATACCCGTAGTTAAAACAATACCTAATACTACCATCGCTAAAACTCCCGGACAGCTACACTTAATTAGTGGATCCTTTTTAATTAGACGGGTTGCTGATTATAGGTATCTGACCTTTTTAAATCCTGCTGACAGGAATGGCCGTCTACCCGTACTCTGGAGACAGATTGAAAGTCCAATACAACAAAATTGGAATTTTATTTTACAGCCTGACGGTCTATACAAGATAAAATCGGCTTCTGGCATGTTTTTACAGGTAGTAAAATCTCCGGATAAAAAAATGGTGGCAGTATTACGAGATGATAGCAATGACCCCGGGAATACTTGGCAATTAAAAGATCTTGGCGACGGTGTATTTCATATTATTTCCAAAGACGGATATTTTCTGGAGTTTGAAGATCGAAAAAGAGATGGTGAACCTGTTTATTTAAATACCACCAGGCAAGAATCTGATTTTCAAAAATGGCATCTTATTAAAATTGATGGTCAGAAAAAAGTAATGACTAGGTTTAATCCGGTACAACATGGTTTCCACTTTGCAAACACTTTTCCGAATATACAATTCTGGGCTGGAGGCACTGAAATATCAATGGCCGGTCGTTGTGCCGGTATGTCCTGGGCTGCAATGGATTATTTTATTAACAATGTACCAATTCCATTATTGACTGAGTTGCCTAGCGAAGGATCTACATTAAGCACTTATATTGCGATACGTCAGGAAAGATCTACCCATGCCAATATCGACGATTTTGCAGAATTAGTAGTAAACCCCTTCGGTTGGCGAACTACTGAAATATTTAATTGGGGATTACAAGGAGAAAATAATGGCAAAATGCAGCGGGTTAAAGCAGCAATTGATGCAGGATATCCGGTTCCAATAATGCTTTTTAACGCAACAAATCTGCTAGCACATCATTCGGTCTTGGCTATTGGTTATAGTTTGGACAGATACGCAGGTGATTTGGGTAACCATAAAGAAGATTTCCAACTTTATGTGTATGACCCCAACCATCCGGAAAAAATCCAAACATTAATTCCTGATTTGTCTAACCCGGCCAACCCAAGATATTTTTATCCAACCGTAAAAGCTATTTCACCGGGTAGCGGAGAATGGCTGGCTTATTTCCCATCCGACGGCTATATCGCACAATCACCGTTAAATACCGATGGTATGAGTGGCTGCCCGAATCCTATTAAGCAAATCAGCGGAAAAAGTTATCGTGGTACAACACACAACAATGAAAGCTTTAAGTGTGCAGTGGCAAATCATGCAGATTTTTATGGCGCAACTTTCAGCCAGGTAGATTTTGAAAATGCCAAACTAGATTCGGCAAATTTTTTCGGTGCAAATCTTAGAAATACAAATTTCTCAAATACGAAATTAACTAAAACAAATTTTGAAGGGGCTGATCTAAAAGATAGCAGATTTTTATTTGCTAGATCTTTAAATGCCATTTTCAACGGAGCGGATATGAAGCTCTCTCAATTGAGCAACGGCGAGTTTTTAAATTGCAAATTTGTCGGAGCCGATATGCATAGAACAATCCTTTCCGGTTCAAGCTTTAGTGGCTCAGATTTTTCAAGAACTTCTTTGTCAAATGCCGTTTGCGATAATACCGATTTCAGCAGGACAATTCTAACTTCACCGAACTTTCAAAATGCAAACTTAAGAGGTGCCAATTTTAGAAATGCCTCTTTATATAATGTTGATTTTAGAAATGCGGATCTAACCAATGCGGATTTTACAGGAGCTAATTTTTGGGGCTTGCCGATAAAACTCGATGGCGCTATACTTGAAGGGGTAATTGGCTTACCACATTAAAAATAAAAGAGTATGAAACAAATTAAATTCTTATTCTTTCTTTTATTAACCATCCAGCAATCATTTGCTCAAGTAGTAATAGAAGAAAACCCTTCTTATATTAATTCAACAGAAAAACCATTTCTGGATAGTGTATTAAAAATTGATGTATTAGATGGAACCACGTTACCCGAAGAAATTTCACCATCTACTCAAAAATTATGTTTTGATAAAGTATTTAAAATAACTTCTAACACACCAAAAGGAGAATCATCTGTTTGTCTTTTCATTAATACGAAAATCGGGTTGATGGCGTATACGCCGATAAAATTCGGGTCCGATCCCGGCATTTGTGATATTAAACCTGCTGCTCCCGATTTTAGTTTAAATGTAATCAGTTTAAAGGGAAATATTTATACCTACATGAATGTTAAAAAACCATCTGGTATTGAAAAGTGGTTAATGACAGGAAATAGCAATACCTATTTATACAATTTTGCTAGTGCACAAGAAAATCAATTGATCTTTAAAAAAGACGAAAGCAGAGAATTCTTGAACGGGAAAGTAAAAGCATGGGCCTACAAGTATGAAAACAGAGATGAAACCTGGTTTCTGTTTGGTAAAAATTTACCTGATAAACTCATCATGCAACCATTAAAATATGTTGGAAATTTTGGAGTAGGCTATCAATATGCTGAAGAAGGTGTTTTTATTATACTACAAGTAGAAGGCGAAACTCTTAATTCAGTAGTTAAGGAAATTAAGGATACATATATCTGCTTTGACCCATCACCTTATAAGAAACACGAAGATGAGTTTTTTAACAAGGGTTTACTTGCCATAGAACGTGAAAAAAGCAAATTAGATGCTGCTGAAAGCCGAGCCTCATCTTCGCCCTGTGCAGCTCAGGAACAAGTCAAAATAAATTTTGAAAAACAAGCTTTGCAAATAAGACTGGAAGATTTAACGAGATCAACTCAGGGAAATAAATATCAGAATACAACTACACAAAAGGCAATGGCAAATGCTACGATTAATTATAATAATCAAATGCAAATCTCAATTTTTGATATTCAGGCAAAAATTTGCCGTATAAGCGAACAGATTTCCAGAATGGAATCTGGAAGCAGTGGTTATCAAAAAGCAATTCAGAGAAGAGAATGTTTTAAGGAAACATTGATTTTGCAACGTGAAGCGCTGATACAAATGAGGCAATTAGATCGTCAATATGAAAGAGAGCCTGGCAAAGCCTTCGCAATGAAGGGACAATTGATGATTCGTTCTATGAGGAGTTGTAATTGAAAATTTAAATAAACGTTACCCCATATTATGAAACACTTTCTGTACATCTTCATCCTGTTCTAAACGGTCGATCAATTTACTTACATCTTCTGCCTGTTCATCAGTAACGGGTACAGTAACAGTGGGTATCCACTCCAGTTCAGCACTGATTGGGTTCAAGTTTCTTTCTTCCAATGCACTTTGCATATTTCCAAAATCAGTAAAGCCACAACGAATCACTAATATATCTTCTCCGTTTTCACCGGTGCCTTCGCCTAATTCCTGTAAACCGAAATCAATAAGCTC
>JAHEBN010000248.1 GCA_024645245.1 Jiulongibacter sp.
GATTTTGTTATTAGGAAAGCAATAAAGTCGGTTCTTCTACCAGAGGGAAAAATAATTTTTCAGGTTTCTGAATAACTTATATTTCTCAATTGGCTGCAATTTAGATGCCATACCAGCCTCCTGTTTATTTTACTTATCAAGCGGATGTATTTATCCGGATTTACCCGATAATTACTTATTCTAGCTCAGAAATTCTTAAAATATTTTGGCACAAAAATAAAGTTGAAAATGAAGTATGATTAAAAACTTATCCAGCGGAGAATAATGAGCAGGTATACCAAATCAATGCTTTAAGATTTCGGCAATTAGTGGTATTGTGTATTTTTTTCTATCCTCATGGCAAAGGCAAAGTGCCCTGGTTCGTCTGTTTTCAAGCTTTTCAAACCTACGATTCTTAAATATGAAGTTTTCTCCAATGGCTAATTCCTGCAGAATTAATTGATCATTATACGAATTATTCATGTCGTATTTTCTCAAAACCTGGACCAACTTAGGGTCACGCGTTGAAGATGCCGCAGGATTTGACATGTGCCGGCTAAGTATTTTTAATATATCAGCGGGGAATACCGATTCGTTTAATAGCGGTATCATTAAATTTTGAAAACAGATTTTCCATTCGTTACCATGAGGTAAAGACCTTTTTCTTTTTCCTTTAAAATTCAGGAAATTGTGCAGATGTGCTACTTCATGGATATATGTGATTAGAAATGAATATTTATTGAGATCAGAATTTACGGTTATTTTATGATGACCATCTTTATAACTGTAATTTCCCAAACAGGAGTTTCTACTTCGGGTTATTAAAAAAGAGAAACGATTTTCTTCCCAAAGACGTAAACAGTATTTTACAGCACTTTCGGGTATTTTGCTTTCAAAAAGTGATTTTAGTTTGTCCAGATTTTTATTGGACAAAGTATTGACATCCGGCTTTTTCCAAATACTAAACAATCCACTCATTTAAAATAGAACTATTAAGTGCAAATATCTGAAAAATTCAATCCGAATTACTTTTATTAAGAAAACTAAAGGCACAGTTTTTTCTTAATGCTATTCTTTTGACATGAATGTTTTAGCTTTGCAGGCAATTGAAAAATAAACTTATAAGCCGACTTAATATGAAGGATTTGCACTTTTATAATACATTAAGCAGAAAAAAGGAAAAATTTATACCCATAAATGAAGGGCATGTGGGAATGTATGTTTGCGGTCCAACAGTTTATAACAATGTGCATCTGGGAAATGTGCGTACATTTTTGACCTTCGATATTTTATTTCGCTACTTAAAGGCCCTGAATTATAAGGTGAGGTATGTCAGAAATATTACCGATGTGGGCCACCTTGTTGGGGATGGCGACGAAGGTGAAGATAAAATCGGGAAGATGGCAAAGTTGGAACAGCTCGAGCCAATGGAAGTGGTGCAACGTTATACAAATGATTTTCACCATGTACTCGAGCAATTTAATTTTTTGTCACCAAGCATTGAGCCTTCTGCTACAGGGCATTTGATAGAGCAAATAGAAGCTGTTAAAGTATTAATAGAAAAGGGTTTAGCCTATGAATCTAATGGTTCGGTTTACTTTGATATTGAAAAGTATAACGAAGAAGGAGGTAATTATGGACATCTTTCAGGAAGGATTTTAGAAGATTTATTGAATGAAACGCGGGAATTGGACGGGCAATCTGAAAAACGGAATCCGCTCGACTTTGCGATATGGAAAAGTGCCTCACCGGAGCACATTATGCAATGGCCATCACCTTGGGGTATGGGATTTCCGGGCTGGCATCTTGAATGCACCTGTATGAGTGCGAAGTATTTAGGGGATCAGTTTGATATTCATGGTGGGGGTATGGATCTTAAGTTCCCGCATCATGAGTGCGAAATAGCACAAGGTACAGGCTTAACAGGTAAAGAGCCAGTGAAATACTGGATGCATTCAAATATGCTAACTGTAAACGGACAAAAAATGTCTAAATCACTGGGCAATAGCTTTTTACCACATGAACTATTTACAGGTTCCCATCCTTTATTGGATCAGGCATATAGCCCGATGACGGTTCGTTTTTTTATGCTACAGTCGCAATATCGAAGCACGCTTGACTTCTCCAACGAGGCTTTGAAAGGTTCCCAAAAGGCGTTTAAAAGGCTTTTAAATGGGCTTCGTGTTTCTTCTACTTTAAAGTATAAAGCCGATGAAACGCAGGCAATTGATGAAAAGAAAGTTGCAGAAATTGAATCTGCGATTACAGGTTTTTACGAAGCCTTAAACGATGATTTGAATACAGCCGTGGCAATTGCCCAATTATTTACTATGTTGAAATACATCAACATGATTTATGTGAATCAATTGCACACTTCTGCTTTAGGTGAAGAGGTTTTTGATAAACTGATTGGTAATTATAAGCTGTTTTTTGAAGAAATTCTGGGGCTTAAGGAAGAAAATGGCGATCAGACCGCGGTGTTAGATGGAATGTTAAATTTATATTCCGAATTTAAGGAAAACCGGAGATATGATAAAGTTGACGAAATCAGAGCCTATTTCAAAGAAAATGGTATGGTCATAAAAGATCTTAAGCATCGGATAGACTGGGCCTGGGAAGAATAATCACACTTGACCGGTAATTTTCTTTAAAAGTTTCATTGCTTGAGGGCCAGATAGCAGTAATGCCATAAGGGCGAAAAGTGATCTTTTTAGAGAATAAATTGGCCAAATAGCTTTAAAAATAGATTGAACTGCCAATTTATCTTGGTGTTCGTTTTTGTACAATATTCCTAAAACAAGTCTTGCAGATTGAAGTTTACTGTTGTTTATTTTTGATAATTTGTCTGATTTTAATAATTGCTGCCAGTTTTCACGCATATGAATTCTTGAACGAAACATAGGAATTTCTCTTTTCGAAAAGCTATTTTCGTGAATTCTTAAAAGTGATTTATCATTACCCAATGAAGGGATAAACCGGAAGATTGCCCCGGAAATAGCGGCTCTCATCCAGAAATCCCAATCTTCATTTCCCTGATTATTATGGTCCATTTGCAATTGCCTGGCTAATGTAGCTTTCACTATTGGCATGTTCACCAAAAAACGATTGAATTCAATAAATTCAGTTACAATTTCATCACCGCTTCCCGACTTATCCAATGTCCACTGCTTATCTTCTAATCCAAAATAGTTGAGCCTTAGCTTTTTTATGTCGTTTTCGATAAAAAGTCGTCCTTCACCATATAAAAGATCAGTTTCCGGGTTTAATACTAAATATTGATAGAAGTGATTTAGTTTATCAGTCTCCAAATAATCATCTGCATCCAGAAGTTGTATATATTTTCCTGATGCAATTTGAAGGCCTTTATTTCTGGCACCCGCCTGACCCGTATTCTTCTGATAATAGTATAAAATACGTGAATCATGTTTTGCAATTTCTGAAACTACTTCCCCGGTATTGTCGCTTGACTCATCATCTATGATTATACATTCCCAATCAGCAAAACTTTGTTTTTGTAAAGATTGAATGGTTTGTCCAATAAATTGGCCGTAATTAAAACTCGGAATAATGATACTGAAAAAAGGGGAGCTCAATATTTGTAAAAATTATCTTTCAAAAGCAAAATTGAAAAAAAGAATGCAGACCACCTCGTAACTTGTTTTGTAAATTGAACTGGAGCCTCAAATTCTTTCTTCCAGCCATTTAAAAGTCCTTTCATAATTCTTATCAAAAAATAGAAAGGAATAAAAGCCCAGTAAGATAACATAATAAGTAGAAAAGGGGTAACACCATACCACTTACGGATGAAATATAGGTTAGAAAGCTGCATTTGAGGGCTTCGGCTGAAAAAAGTTGCTGGTACCTCGTTTTTATGTGTGCTGCCACCTTCCAGGTGAATGATACTTAAGTCATCAAATAGTTTCAGATCACCTTTCTGTGCCATTTTACAGCTTAAGTCTAAATCTTCGGCATAAAGAAAAAGGTTATTGTCCATTTTTCCAGCTTTTTTAAAGTCTTCTAATCTGCACAAAAAAAATGCTCCTAATATGTAATCAGGATATTTATTGACAAGTTTCTTTTTAAGCCTTTTTGTGTAATAATTACTAATTTTTTTAACAAGAAAATTATATGGTGTAACGAAAGAATATTGAATGTTTCCTAACAGGTTAAAATTTGGGTCGACAAAAGATGTATTTTTTTCCGCATCCAGCATTGTAACGCCCACGGCAGAAATATTCTGGTTGTCTTCCATGCGTTTAAGGCATTGACCGAAAACATTATCAATTAATTGAGTATCTGAATTCAGTAATACAATGTATTTTCCAGAGGCAAGTTCGGCACCCATATTATTTGCCCGGGAAAAGCCCGAATTATAACCCGTGTTTCGGAATAATACTTTTGGAAACTTACTTTTTAAAAGGTCCTCAATACCATCTGAAGAGTCGTTGTCGATAAGTATAATTTCAAAATTGATGTTTAGCGTATGTTCATAAATACTCTTAATACAAGAAAGAGTTAATTCGGGTGTTTTGTAGTTTACGATTATTATGGATAAGTCGATCATTTGATTCCATGTTTTTCCCAGAATTCGGGCTCATATCTTCTGAAAGCATGACAGCCAAAGGGTAATTGACGGCCATTTTGTTCAAATTCTTTTTCTGGTGATTTCTCAAATGCAAATTGAAGTGCTTCCTTGTATCCGGGTAATTTAAGGAAAAAGCCCAATATGAAAAATCGGGCATAATGTGCTGAAAAAACAGAATCTTCGTGTCCATTATACCCTTTGGCCCAAAACCTGTTATACCATTTACAGATTTCAAT
>JAHEBN010000086.1 GCA_024645245.1 Jiulongibacter sp.
TTGTCGTGAGCATTATGCGATAGCACCGGATGCGTACAAATCGCCCTTACTGATTTTGCTCCCTTATCGAGAATCAGCTGAGCCGCTTTGCAAATAGTACCTCCGGTATCGATGAGGTCATCTACCAGAATAACATTTGCACCTTCCACATCCCCAATCAGTTGCATAGAAGCAATTTCATTGGCTTTTTTACGCTGCTTATCACAAATAACAATATCTGCTTCAAAATAGCTGGCAAATTTTCTGACCCGGGCCACACCGCCCACATCGGGCGAGGCAAAAATTAAATTTTCCAGTTTTTGTAGTTTCAAATACGGTACAAAAACCGAGGTACCTTCCAGGTGATCTACCGGAATATCAAAGAAACCCTGAATCTGACCAGCGTGTAAATCCATGGTCATGATTCTGTCGGCACCGGCAGCTGTCAGCATATTTGCCACCAATTTAGCCCCTACAGCTACCCTTGGCCGGTCTTTCCTATCTTGACGAGCATATCCGAAATAGGGGATAACGGCTACCACATAATGTGCTGAGGCCCTTCTTGCGGCATCTATCATAAGCAAAAGCTCCATGATATTATCGGCATTGGGAAAAGTACTTTGAACCAGAAAAACGTCACAACCTCTCACAGACTCATCAAACGCCACCGATATTTCACTATCGGCAAATCTTTTGATGGAAATTTTGCCAATTTCGTTGCCATAAAAATCGGCAACTTTGCTAGCCAGGTACTGAGAATTGGTTCCGGAAAATATTTTAACTTCAGCCATTTTTGGTATTTTCTTTCGAAAAGTTCCGCAAAAATAGAAAAAAACCAACGGAATAGCTAAAGCAATCTTAAAGAATTTATCTTTTTGAAATTATTGCTAAATATTTTATTTTTGTAGTGAATCTATAATAAGTATAAAAATGCAATTATCATTAATCGACGAAATACCTGAGTTTTCGAAAAGCTTTTTTCTGGATGTTTTTGCAGAGGCGGTTTTGGATGCCAATAATGCTAAAATGAAGTTGATTACTATCAACGGACAGCATGTTCCGGAGCGATTAAAGGTAAGTTGTCCCAACAAACTGATCGGTGCATTTCCTGAAGGCACCATTTATAAACTGGATACAAAATTAATCCGCAAGGACGGCAAAAGGCCTTATTTTATAGCTGTGAACAGGAAAAATGTAAGAAGAGCCATGGAGTTTTTTGAATATAACCTGAAGGTTCAAAACGGCTTTGATTATATTCCTCCTACCAGAAAGTGATTTTAACTTAATATTTAATACAAAAAAGCCCGGCATTGCTGTCGGGCTTTTTCTATAAATAGGTATTTTTAAATCAAGAATTTTCTTTTGCTGCAATCAGGTTTAAGGCCGAACCCGCTTTAAACCATTCAATTTGCTGGTCATTGTAGGTATGATTCAAAGAAATACTTTCCTTGCTACCATCTGCATGTTCCAATTCGAGAGTTAAAGTTTTACCAGCGGCAAAATCCACTAAATCAGTAAAGTTGAACGTATCATCCTCCTTGATCTTTTCGTAATCGGCCTCATTGGCGAATGTCAGACCCAACATACCTTGTTTCTTAAGGTTTGTTTCGTGAATACGGGCAAATGATTTCACAATAACCGCTACCACACCCAAATGACGCGGTTCCATAGCGGCATGCTCACGGGAAGAACCTTCTCCGTAATTATGATCACCCACTACAATGGTCGGTACTCCGGCAGCTTTATAAGCTCTTGCAGCACCCGGCACATCGTTATATTCGTGTGTCAATTGGTTCATTACCTTATTGCTTTCCATGTTGAAAGCATTTGTTGCCCCAATCAGCATATTATTGGAAATATTGTCCAGGTGACCGCGGTATTTTAACCAGGGACCCGCCATAGAAATATGGTCGGTAGTACATTTTCCGAAAGCTTTAATCAATAATTTGGCTCCGCTTATATTTTTACCATCCCAAGGCTTGAAAGGATCTAATAATTGCAGGCGGTCAGAAGTTGGACTAACGACAATTTGAATACCCGAACCATCTTCTGCAGGTGGCTGAAAACCATTGTCGTCTACATCAAAACCTCTTGGAGGCAATTCGAATCCGGTTGGCGGATCTAGTTTTACTTGTTCGCCATCTTTATTTGTCAAAGTATCTGTTATTGGATTGAAAGTAAGGTCACCGGCTATTGCTAGTGCAGCCACCATTTCCGGAGAAGTTACAAAGGCATTGGTATTTGGATTACCGTCGGCTCTTTTCTTAAAGTTACGGTTGAAAGAGTGAACTATGGTGTTAACCTCTTGTTTTTCAGCACCTTTTCTGTCCCACTGACCGATACAAGGCCCGCAGGCGTTGGTAAACAAGGTAGCGTCTAACTCTTCAAAAGCTTTCAAAAGACCGTCTCTTTCTGCGGTAAAACGCACTTGCTCCGAACCCGGGTTGATTCCGAATTCTGCCTTTGTGATTAATCCTTTTTCAACAGCCTGGCGTGCAATAGAAGACGCACGAGCCAAATCTTCATACGACGAGTTGGTACATGAACCGATCAAGCCCCATTCTACTCTTGTAGGCCAGCCATTTTTTGCTGCTTTTTCTTTCATTTCGGCAACCGGAGTAGCCAAATCAGGCGTAAATGGTCCGTTCAAATAAGGACTAAGAGTCGAAAGATCGATTTCAATTACCTGATCAAAGTATTGTTCCGGGTTGGCATATACTTCCGGATCCCCTGTTAAGTGCTCAGCCACCTGATCTGCCAGTTCAACAACTTCAGCTCTCCCTGTAGCAGAAAGATACCTTCTCATGGAGTCATCGTAACCAAAAGTACTGGTAGTGGCACCAATTTCGGCACCCATATTACATATAGTACCTTTACCTGTACAAGACATGGATTCAGCACCTTCGCCGAAATATTCAACTATGGCACCTGTACCACCTTTTACAGTTAAGATACCGGCTACTTTTAAGATTACATCTTTCGGGGCTGTCCAGCCATTTAATTTTCCGGCAAGTTTCACACCGATCAATTTCGGGAACTTAAGCTCCCAGGCCATTCCGGCCATAACATCCACGGCATCGGCACCGCCAACACCAATTGCTACCATTCCTAAGCCACCGGCATTTACCGTATGTGAGTCAGTACCGATCATCATTCCACCCGGAAAAGCATAGTTTTCCAAAACCACCTGGTGAATAATACCTGCACCTGGTTTCCAGAAACCAATACCGTATTTATTACAAACTGAGCTCAGGAAGTTAAAAACTTCATTATTTTTATTTAAAGAGTCTTGTAAATCTTTGTCGGCACCCTGCTTGGCTAAGATAAGGTGATCAGCATGGGCTGTAGAAGGTACGGCAACCTTCTTTTTTCCGGCTTGCATAAACTGAAGTAAAGCCATTTGTGCTGTAGCATCTTGCATGGCAACTCTGTCGGGAGCAAAATCAACGTAAGATTTTCCTCTGCCATATGCTTCTGTAGCATTTCCCTGCCATAAATGGCTGTAAAGGATTTTTTCAGAAAGAGTTAAAGGTTTATTAACGATTTTTCTAGCAGCAGCAATCTTTTCTGGAAGTTTGGCATAAACTTCTTTAATCATATCCAAGTCAAAAATGGTAGAAGCCATAAAATTTATATAAGTTTTTAGATTAATATATTTCTTTTTGTCGGGGAGCACAAAAATAGGAAAATATGTCTGATTTTTTAATGGAATTTCACTCCCTTCTGTAATAATGCAACAAAACAATAGCAAAATCGGTTTATGAAAAAGCAAATCATTGCAACTAATCTGAAAAAATTCGGAAAGATTGGCACTTTTTTAGCATCCTAATCTTAAAAATACAGTCCTAAATCAAGAGCTAATTTCAGTTTTCGTATTTAATGTGCTTATTTTGCCCCCAATCGTACAACGATTTTAAAATATTATGTCAAAAAATCTGGTAATAGTAGAGTCGCCTGCAAAGGCGAAAACAATAGAAGGTTATTTAGGAAAGGATTTTACGGTAAAGTCAAGCTTTGGGCATATCCGCGATTTGCCCGGTAAAGATTTGGGTGTAGACGTAGATAATAACTTTATGCCGACCTATGAAATTTCCGCGGACAAGAAAAAGGTGGTGGCTGAGTTACAAAAAATGGCCAAAGATGCTGAAGTGTGGCTCGCAACTGACGACGACCGAGAAGGAGAAGCTATTTCCTGGCACTTAAAAGAAGCATTGGGGCTGAAAGACGATACCAAAAGGATAGTATTCCGGGAAATCACAAAGAACGCCATTCTGAAAGCGATGGAAACCCCACGCAGTATTGATTTTAATCTGGTAAATGCCCAGCAGGCCCGAAGGATTCTGGATAGATTGGTTGGTTTTCAGCTTTCACCGGTACTTTGGAAGAAAATTAGATTAGGCGGGGCAGATAGAAAAAACCTTTCTGCAGGCCGGGTTCAATCAGTTGCTGTACGAATAATAGTAGAAAGAGAAAGGGAAATTGAAAATTTCGTTATTACTTCCTCATTTAGAGTTGTTGCAGTTTTCGAAGTAGAAAAGGGTAAAAAACTAAAAGCCGAGTTAGGTAAAAACTTTGAGACAGAAGGGGAAGCCCTGAAATTTTTAGAAGATTGCATAGGTGCAATTTATAAAATTAATAACCTGGAAGTGAAACCATCTAAGCGTGTGCCTGCTGCACCGTTTACCACATCCACTTTGCAACAGGAGGCATCGAGAAAGCTGGGATTTTCGGTTTCGCAAACGATGACTTTAGCCCAAAGGCTATATGAAAGTGGTAAAATCACTTACATGAGAACGGACTCCACCAATCTTTCTCAAGATGCCATAGAAGGAGCAAAGTCTCAGATTGAGAAGGCATATGGAGATGAATTTGTTAAAACAAGGGTTTACAAAACCAAGTCTGCAGGAGCTCAGGAAGCTCACGAAGCGATCAGGCCGACTAATTTTGGTGAACAAAATGCCGGTGATGATCGGAATCAACAAAGATTGTATGATCTGATCTGGAAAAGATCCATTGCTTCGCAAATGAGCGATGCTATTATTGAAAGAACAATCGCAAAAATAGGAATTTCGAGCAGACCGGAAGAATTAACGGCTACCGGTGAGGTAATAAAATTTGAAGGGTTTCTAAAGGTATATCTGGAAAGTACCGATGATGAAGACGAAGAGAACAAAGATATGCTGCCACCTTTAAAAGTGGGCCAGGCTCTTGACCTCGACGAAATGAAGGCAACGGAAAGATTTACAAAACCCGCTGCCAGATATACCGAAGCAAGTTTGGTTAAGAAACTGGAAGAATTGGGTATCGGCAGGCCATCTACTTATGCTCCTACCATATCAACCATCATTAAAAGAACGTATGTAATCAAAGAAGATCGGGTAGGTGATAGCCGGGATTACAAGGCATATTTATTGAAAAATGATGTAGTTAAAGAAAATAGTGGCGTAGAAAATTTTGGTTCGGAAAAGGCCAAGCTATTTCCGACTAATTTGGGTATGATTGTCAATGACTATCTGGTCGAGCATTTTAAGGATGTAATTGATTATCAGTTTACTGCACACGTAGAAGACGAATTTGATAATGTAGCCGAAGGGAAATTGCCCTGGCAAAAAATGATCGATAATTTCTATGTGGATTTCCATAAAAAAATTAGCGAGGCCGAAGGTACAGAAGCAGAAAAAGGACTGAGCTCGAATGAGCTGGGAATTGATCCCAAATCAGGTAAAAAAGTGTATGCCCGTATCGGTAAATTTGGTCCGTATCTTCAAATTGGCGAAAGTACAGATGAAGAAAAACCGGAATTTATCAGTCTGAAAAGAGGTACATTGATTGGTTCGATGAGTTTTGAAGACGCCATGAGTGTAATTAAAGGGCCTAAACTTCCTTTAGAGTTAGGGCTTTTTGAAGACGATATGTTGGTGGTGAATGAAGGCAGGTATGGACCATACGTGCGGCACAATGGTAAATTTTATAACCTGGAAAAAGGAGAAGACCCTTTTGGTGTTACCAAAGAAAGAGCCATTGAAATCATTGAATTAAAACGAAACGACCCAAGCAGTGCTTTGCCAAGAGAAATGGCGGAGTACAAGGGCGAGCCGGTTACAATAGGAAAAGGTAGATTTGGACCTTATATAAAATACGGTAGCAAATACATTAATTTGAAAGTAAAAGAAGACGATCCATTGACTATTGACGATGCTCGTGTGGCCGAATTGATCGAAGCCGGTTTACAAGCTGATGCCAATAAAATAATTAAGGAGTTTCCTGAAAATAAGAATGTTCAGGTATTAAACGGGCGTTACGGGGCTTATATAAAGGTAGGAAAGCGTAATGTGAAAATTCCGAAGGATCAAAAACCGGAAGAACTGACTCTGGAAGATTGCCTGAAACTGGCAGACGGTTAAATATCATGAAAAAGCATTTGGTGGTTTTAACAGGTGCCGGGATAAGTGCAGAAAGTGGATTAAAAACTTTCCGCGACTCCGATGGTCTTTGGGAAAACCACCGAATTGAGGATGTTGCGACTCCGGAGGCTTTTGCCAGAAATCCGAAACTTATATTGGATTTTTACAATATGAGGCGAAAAGCTGCAGCCGAAGCCGAACCTAATATTGCCCATCTGACTTTAGCACAAATGGAAACTGATTTTCGAGTAACCCTAATCACTCAAAATGTAGATGATCTGCACGAACGTGCCGGTAGCAGTCGGGTTTTACATTTGCATGGCGAATTGAGCAAAGTTCGTAGTACTGAAAATTCCCATTTGATATACGACATAGGTGAAAAGGAGATAAATCTGGGTGATATGGCAGAAGATGGTGCACAACTCAGGCCCCATATCGTGTGGTTTGGTGAAGCTGTTCCATTAATTGCTCAGGCAGTAGATATCGTGTCGGAAGCAGATATTTTAATGATTATTGGCACTAGTTTACAGGTTTATCCGGCTGCCGGACTTATAGACTGTGCCCGATTTGATATTCCCGTTTTTGTAGTTGATAAACATATTCCCTCCTTACCAGGTGGCCGGAATTTTCAATTATACGAAGAAAGTGCTTCCATGGCCTTACCCAAAATTGCCAAAAATCTAAAGGGATAATATTTTCATTTCTGCATGAAAGGTCGAAGGATAATCAAAAATACTTTCTATTATGGGATTTCAATTTTGATCGTAAAATAATTGATTCAGGTAATCCTGGTAAGGCTTAATAATCTTACTGCCCTCAACCACATTGGATATGAATTTTTCTGAGACAACTTCCTGATCGGTGTAATAATGCAAATAAAAAAGCTCCTTTCGTTTCAATAATTCTATTTCCGGGTGCTCAATATCATAAGCTTTTGGTTTGGTTTTAAGTACTTCACCGTGAGCTACCGGGAAATAGCTTATAAATTTTTTATCGTGAATAATGGATTTTAAATTCCCCGGATTGTAGTCCAGTTCCTGCCGGAATTTTGCCAGATTAATGGGAGTAGGTTGCCACATGCCAGCACCCAGAAATGAGTTTTCGGGTTGAATTTGCAAGTAAAAATCCACGCGACCACTGCTTCGTCCACCCGGGCCAAATCCGGCAGCAAAATAGTTTTTATATGGACTCTTATCGGGCGAAAACCGGATGTCTCTGTTTATTCTTAAAATACAATCCTTAATTCGCGTATTATGCAAGTTTGCTTGAATTGGTTTTAAGCCTTCCAGTATTTCGGCACAGGTTTCAATAAAGTTTTCCCTGGATTTTTCGTACCATGCACGGTTCTCATTAAACCACTCTTTTGAATTGTTTTCGGATAATTCCTTTAAAAAAAGCAGGGTCTTTTCTTCGATCATAGTTTAAAACACTAATTTTGCTCCAAGATAATACAAAGAATAGTAATTAAGATATGTCAAGAATTCTAACCGGTATACAAGCAAGTGGAAAACCCCATTTAGGTAATATTTTGGGGGCTATTCAACCGGCGGTGGCTCTTTCTAAGAAACCGGATAACGAATCTTTTTTGTTTATTGCCGACCTGCACTCCATGACCAGCATTAAAAATGCTGCCCAGTTAAAGGAAAATACTTATGCTGTGGCCGCTGCCTGGCTTGCCTGCGGTTTCGATACCGATAAAAACTATTTCTATCGCCAGTCTCGTTTGGCTGCTTATCATACAGAGTTAATGTGGTATCTGAACTGCCAGACACCTTTCCCCATGCTGGCCAATGCTCACTCATTCAAGGATAAGTCCGATAAGTTGGCTGACATAAATGCGGGTCTATTCACTTATCCGGTGCTTCAGGCTGCAGATATTGTATTGTATCAGGCAGATTTTGTGCCTGTTGGTAAAGATCAGAAACAGCATTTGGAGATGTCAAAAGATATCGCGGCTGCTTTTAATCGTACCTATGGAGAGATTTTTACCTTGCCTGAATCACTTATTGACGAAGCAGTAATGGTGATTCCGGGTATCGATGGCCAGAAAATGTCGAAATCATACAATAATTATATTGATGTTTTTTTACCGGAAAATGATCTTTACAAAGTGGTGAAAAAAATCGTGACGGATGCCACACCTTTGGAAGAGCCCAAAAACCCGGACACCTGCAATGTTTTTAAATTATTTACATTAGTTGCTGATAGCGAAAAGGTTGCGAAAATGAGAGCTAATTATTTGGCAGGAAATTATGGATATGGTCATGCTAAAAAAGAACTCTTTGAGGTGTTATGGACCAAATTTGAAACGGAAAGAGATATATATAATCACTACCTGAGCCATTTGGATCTGCTGGAAGAAAAACTTAAAGAAGGAGAAGCAAAAGCTGGAATTATAGCGGCTCAAACCATGAATGGAGTTCGTGAACTATTGGGATTTAATTAATGGAGTCAATCATTCATATTGACCAGCAACTTTTTCTTTGGCTTAATGGGTTTCACAATTCCATCGGGGATTTAGTGATGGCAACCGTCACCAACCGTTTTACCTGGATACCTCTGTATGTAATTATTCTATTTTTTATTTTCCGTGCCAAAGGTTGGCGATCAGGCCTGTACATCGTTCTGATATTGATTTGTTGTGTTGGTTTGACGGATTATGTGACTTCTTCATTAATGAAACCCTTTTTTGCCCGATTAAGACCCTGCCATGATGATTCAATTGCCTATTTGGTGCATGTGGTAATTGGCTGCGGTGGGCAATACGGATTTGTTTCATCGCATGCTGCCAATAGTTTTGCCTTATTTACAGGTTTAGTTTTATTCTTTCCCAAAGCAGCAAAATGGAAAATTCCACTTTTGGTATGGGCAATAATCGTTTCTTATAGTCGTATTTATGTGGGAGTACACTATCCGGCAGATGTATTGATAGGTGCTTTAACCGGATTTATTATTGCTTATTTAATCATAAGTACTTTTAAACAAACAAAACTAATTTAAACCCAGATTGCCAATGAATCGCCTTTTATTTATTTCAAGCCTTATTTTTCTGTCATTTTTGTCAAAAGCTCAGGATATAACCAGTGGGCTCTGGTACAATGAGGAAAAAACAGCGAAGGTGCAGTTTTATTCGGTAAATAATAAAATATCCGGCAAAATTGTATGGCTAAACGATCCAACGGAAAATGGCAAACCGCGTACAGACATCAATAATCCGGATGTCAAAAAAAGGCAGAATCCATTGATGGGATTGGTTTTTATGAAAAATTTCGTAAAAAAAGGAGATAAAGTTTGGGAAGATGGCACTATTTACGATCCTAATAATGGAAAAACGTATTCCTGTGAAATGACTCTTGTAAACAACGAATTATTAAATGTCAGGGGTTATATAGGTTTTTCCTTAATTGGGCGAACTTCTAAATTTACTCGTGTAAATTGATAGGGAAATGATTCAAAAAAAATCCCCTGAATGGTAAACTCAGGGGATTTTTCATTTAATAGGCATCGCCTAATCCATCGTCGAAATACCTGCTGCTGCTAAAATCGTCATCGTCGTCACTAAAGGCCAGTTTATTGGCTGCTAGTTTTTTGAGTAAGATTATCTGACCCGTATGGTATATATCGTGCTGAATAATACCGTGTAATAAAGTATAGTAAGTGTACTCACTTCCCGGCACTATGGTATCGAGCATGCCATCTTTTTGGTTATCCATTTCCTTAAGAAGCTCATCATGGCTCAAGCTGAGCTCCATAAGTAAGGTTTCCAATTCAAATTGGTCTACCTTATCTGTCGGGCCAAAATTCTTCTTATCCGTATCTATTTGATATTCTGAATCGCCTTGTAATCTTTTTAAGGTAAAAATCCGCCAGGAGGTAATGTGATAGATTAACTCAGCAATAGTGTGAATACCCGGAGCTTTAAAACTTGCTTCTTTGGGTGTCAGGTTTTTTAATGATTCCAATACCGACGGGCCATGCCAGGCACCACCATGAAAACCCGCATTCATCAGGCCTTTTATTCGTTGAGTCAGTTGATTTTCTATTATTTTCTCTGCCATTTCTTGTTCTAAGTTTTATTCCCAAAGCACCCAAACCATACCCAGGTGATAGGTGTCATGTTGTATAATTCCGGTTAATAATTTATAAAAATCGTAGTATTCACCCGGAACCCGCATGGCGAGCAAGCTGTCGTCTTTGGTTTCCAGAATTTCTATTAGTTTAGCATGTGACTGTTTGAGTTCCTCAATTAATACCGGCCAATTAGTTTTAGAAACTACCTCTGAGGAGCCCCAATTATCGGTATCATTTTCCAGCGTAAAATGAATGTTATCGCTAAGTTTCTCGATCACAAACTTACGCCAGGCAGTTATGTGAAATATCAATTCAGCGATGGTTCTTTTTGAAAAGCCGTGGGTTTTATGTACAATATCAATCGGAATACTATTGATGATTTCCATAGTAGATGGCCCGTGCCAGGCATCTCCGCGGAAAACGGTATCCAGATTATCAATAATACGTTCTATTTCATTTCTCATTTAGTGTTGCTGAGCTTGAAGAGAACAAATTTCTCAAAAAAAATGGATTAAGCGAAGTAATTACAAAAATAATGGGAGACTGATTTTGCCGGAAAACAAAAAAGCCCGCTTTTGGGGCAGGCTTTTTAAATAATAAAGAAATTTAATCTTCGAGTTTTACATAACGAAATCTTCTTTCAATAGAATCCGGTATCATGATATCTTTCATTTTCAAGGTACCGTAGCTACTTTTCATCATAAAAGTTTTAGCTCTGGTAAACCATCCCGGGTTTTCAGCCGAGTGTGGTCTTGATTTGTAATACAACATTCTGTATTTAACGAAAGGATTCACAATTTGCTCTGGAAAATAAAAGCTATTTGCTCTTTTTACATCTTCCAGAGTCCAGATTCCGTCCTCTTTTGCTCCAATAATGGCTTCGAAAGCCTTAATATTCTGAGCATTTTTACCGGGACCGGCATTTATCAAATGATCAATAAAAACTTCAGCAACGTGTTGTGATTTAAATTGATCTCCATAATACTTATCCCAGAACTCCTTCCGGAGTATTCCAAGGGCTTCGGACTTAGTGAAGTCTTTATCCCCCCATACCGGTTTATGGATTCCGTATCCTGCTCCTTCAAATCTGAGCAACTTTGGTGCATACTTTTCGAAGGATGCCGGATAAACCTTAAAACTCAATAACAAAGAACTAACTGCTAAAATAAAAACGTTAACACGCTTTTTATTCATAAAAATTATAATTGGTGAAATTTTCCGGATTTTCATTCCGATCAGCCAGGCTGATAATTTCTTTTAGTTGCTAATTGGATTTAATAAAGATTTTATTCTCGTTGCAAATTTACTGCTTTACTAACGATAGTGCAATAAAAATAGTATTTAATGTTTTGTTAAAATTATTTAAAATACTAATTATAAGTATATTATGTATTTATATTTTATTTAGTGGTATTGGAATAATACAAAATGATAAGAGAAATGTGAAGTAGAAATAGTAGTTTTTGACTTATTGTGAAATTGATTTTTCCGTAATTGTCCTTGTTTTTTGAATAAGAAACCTGAGGTTTTTTGAAATAAAAGTGAAAATTTGCGGGTATTCTTCATTCTCGAAATCCACAAATTTTCACATAAAAGAGCTTCTAATTTTATTTCAGGCGGTGGTTACCACCTCATCTTTATCATCAACAAAAGTTGTTGCAAAGGCAGCAATAAGAAAACATACTCCGCCCAGTATAAGGCTATAAACGGCATGACCTCCAAACAGGTATTTCACCATAGGACCACCAACCAATGCATTTACAATTTGCGGTATGGTAATAAAGAAGTTAAAAATACCCATATATATGCCCATTTTTCGGGGAGGTATGGCTCCGCCCAAAATAGCATAAGGCATGGCCAAAATGCTTGCCCAGGCAATACCTACTCCTACCATCGATAAAATCAGCATTTCGGGATTTGGCATAAAATAGATGGAAATTAAACCCAGGGCTCCGCAAATAAGGGAAATAATGTGTGTTCTCTTTCTGCCATATTTGGCTGCTATTCGGGGTAAGAAGAAGGCGTATATGGCCGAAATGCCATTATAAACGCCGAAAATGATTCCTACCCAATCACCTGCTTCGTTGAAAGTGGCCGAACTGTGATCTTCAGCTGCCAATCCATAAATATGTTGGGCAATTGCAGGCGTACTGAAAACCCACATAGAAAACAGTCCAAACCAGGAAAAAAACTGAACAAATCCTAACTGACGCATGGTGATTGGCATATTTTTGAAATCCCGGAGGATGTCAGCCAAGCCCTCACTTTCTTCTTCGGCGGGTTCATCTGCATTAAATTCCACCATTTCTTCCGGCGAATATTCTTTGGTTTTACTCACTGTCCAAAGTATAGCTGCCAGCAAACAAGCGGCACCAATTACAAAAGACCAAATCACATTGCTGGCAACCTCACCGCTGTTTACACTATCAACACCAAACCAGTTTTTTAATGCATAGGGTAGCCAGGAGCCTACCACGGCTCCAATTCCAATCAGGATAGTCTGTATGGAATAACCCTCTGTTCTTTGCGAAGAATTAAGATTATCGGAAACCAAGGCCCGGAAAGGTTCCATGGCCACATTAAACGAAGCATCCATAATCAATAGAAAACCGGCACCTACCCAAAGAGCTGGCAGAAATTTCACAAAAAGGTCGGCATTGGGCATGAGTAAAAGTCCCATGGAAGCAATAATGGCACCTACCAGAAAGAAGGGGCGTCTGCGGCCTAATTTTGTCCAGGTTTTATCGCTGAAATGGCCTATTAGGGGCTGCACGATCATTCCAGTCAAGGGACCCACAATCCAAAACCAACTTAATTCCTCTACGTTGGCACCAAAATTTAATAGAATCCTACTAGCATTGCCGTTTTGGAGGGCAAAGCCCATTTGAATACCGAGAAATCCCATGCTCATATTCCAGAGCTGTGATGCACTTAGATTTGGTTTATTTTTTTTCATTTTTTATAGGTAGGGTTAAAGTATTTATTTGAATTATTTTATTTCGAATACCCGGTAGGAGTAGGGTTCTAATTTCATTTCGGCGATGCCTTCTTTGGATAGTAAAACTATTTCACCTTGTTTATTTTTTAAATTATAATCTTTTCTATCAATCTCTATGAAATCATAGGCATGATCCGGAATATGCAGTTCGAATTGCTGACTTACCCGATGATCGAAATTGAAAACAAACAGCAGTTTTTGTTTTTTTGTAAAACGAATGAAGGAATAAATTTTGCCGGAGTCATACCCAAAAGACTGCCCATTGTTATTGGCGTATTGTAAATCATAAAACTGACCTTCTGTAATCGCTTCGCTTTTCAAACCGATAGTGACTATTTCCTGATAAGTTTTCCTCAATTCCTGTTTTTCCTTACTTAATTTTTTCAGAATCCATTTTCCACCGTTATTCCAATCGGCCATTTCCTGCAGACCCCAATAGTCGAATATGGTTGTACGGCCATCGTCTCCCTGAAAGCCCTCAGCTTTATCCGGCTTTACACCGAGCTCTTGTCCGTAATAAAACATTATTGGGCCAGTGTGTAAATACATACTTAGGGCAAAAGCCATCGGGCCTTTTGATTGATCACCCGCAAATTCGGAGGACGTAATTCGTTGTTCATCGTGATTTTCGAGAAAGCGTAGCATGTGATTGGCAAAATCACCCGATTCATTTTGCCACACCCGGGTTATATCGTTGGCATCACCGCGATCTTCCATCAATCGTCTTACTGAATCGTACAAGCCAACTTTGTCGTATAAATAATCGAAACCGCCGTTGAAAATATAATTTTTGTAATTATTGGGATTGTAAATTTCCGCAATAAAAAGTATATCCGGGTATTGCTTTTTTACATCTTTTATTGCCCAATTCCAAAACTCCACAGGTACCATTTCTGCCATATCGCATCGAAAAGCATCCACACCTTTTGCAGACCAAAAGAGCAAAATATCTCTCATTTTTACCCAGGTGTCGGGAATTGGATGAAAATTTAAAGTATGCCCATGTTGATAGTCAATTCCGTAATTTAATTTTACTGTTTCAAACCAATCATTTATACCTGGTTTTTCGGAAAAAACATCATTTCCAGTAGCCTTGGCAGGATATTCGTAATAAGGCTTATCAAAAGTGACAGGAGGGTTTACGCCATCCGGAACATTAAAATATTGACCTGGCAAATAGTAGAAATTATTGCAATTGAGGAAAGCTTTTGTCTGATCGTCTGCCTCACCAAAATCTTTAGTTCCCGCAGGTTTTGCATCTGAATTGTATTGCCTCGCCACGTGATTCGGAATAAAATCAATAACCACTTTCAGATCAGCCTCATGCGTTCTTTTGACTAAATTTTCGAATTCCTGCATCCGGTTTTTAACATCCACTGCCAAATCCGGATCTATATCGTAATAATCTTTTATGGCATACGGTGATCCGGCAATGCCTTTAACTACAGAAGGGTGATCTTTTTTAATACCAAAAGACTCGTGGTTGGTCAAGGTGGCATGCTCTATGACACCCGTAAACCAAACATGCGAAACACCCAATTCTTTTATGCTTTTAAGTGCATGGGAATTGATATCATTCAATTTTCCGCATCCGTTTTCTTCAATTTTTCCGTAGAATTTATTGGTCAGATTCGTATTCCCGAAAATGCGGGTGAATAATTGGTAAACAACTAATTTATCTGTCTTTTTATCTTTTTTCGGAGGCATATATATTTGAAATGTATTAACTAAAAATAAAGGTAAAAAAAGTGCCTTAAAAGCAGGGTTCATCTTTTTCGGGTTAAAGTATCAGTATTTCAAAGGTAAAGCCAAATTTTTTACAAAAAAACTTCTTTTCTTTGTATCGAAAATACACTTTAACTGTAATGATAAATTTAAGAATACGCCTGTTTAGCTTGGGTGCATTATTGCTTTTTGCATCAACTATTCAAGCTTTTGCCCTTAAAATAGAGCGTGCCGACCCTACTTTCTGGTGGGTGGGAATGAAAAATCCAAATCTTCAAATCATGTTTTATGGCAAAAATATTGGTGGAAGCGACTTTTCCATGGAAAAGTACAGAGGGGTAAAAGTTAAATCAATTTCCCAGGTAGAAAATCCGAATTATTTTTTCGTAAATCTGGAAATATCGGCCAAGACCAAACCCGGTAATTTGAAATTTCACTTCGATAATCAGGTTTTTGAATATACTTTAAATGCCAGAACCCAAAATCAAACATCTGGAATCGATAATAAGGATTTTATTTACTTATTGTTGCCCGATCGCTTTTCAAATGGCGATCCTACCAATGACAAATTTGCCGACATGGCAGATCCAGATTCAGATCGAAATAACCCCTGGCTGAGGCATGGTGGTGATTTACAAGGTGTTAGCAATCACCTGGACTATTTCAATGATTTGGGTGTTACTGCACTTTGGCTTAATCCGGTAATCGAAAATAATCAACCTCAAACCAACGAAGGAGGAAATATGAGGTCGGCCTACCACGGATATGGTTTTACGGATCATTATAAAGTAGATAGGAGGCTGGGAGGGAACGAGGCTTATTTGGAATTTATACAAGCAGCACATAAAAAAGGGCTTAAAGTTATTCAGGATGCGGTGTATAATCATGTGGGAATAAATCACTATTTCATAAAAGATTTGCCCATGAAAAGCTGGCTGAATCAATGGGAAACCTACACAAACACGAGCTACAAAGAGCAGCCAGTGCTTGACCCGCACGCCTCGGAGTACGATAGGTTAGTTACTACAGATGGCTGGTTTATGCCTTTTTTACCCGATTTAAATCAACGAAATGAATATGTAGCCAATTACCTGATTCAACATGCCATCTGGACAGTGGAATATTTTGGAATTGATTCGTATCGCATAGATACCTATATGTACAACGATATGGATTTTATGAATCGTTGTAATGCTGCTCTTGTAAACGAATTTCCAAAAATCTTTCTTTTTGGGGAATCGCTGGCCAATCCGCTTCCGAATCAGGCGGCATTTGTAAGAAATAACATGAATATTGGGTTTGCCTGTAATTTAGAATCAACGGTAGATCATCAGTTTTTTAACTCCGTAAAAAGCTCATTAAATGAACCTTATGGTTGGTCGGATGGGGTGAATAAACTTTATCTTACTTTAGTTCAGGATTATTTATACCAAAAACCAGAAAGATTGGTAACATATCTGGATAATCACGACGAAGACCGGATTTTTTCTGTTATTGGTGAAGACAAGCGTAAATTTAAGACAGCTTTGGTCTGGTTAATGACACAAAGAGGGATTCCGCAAATCTATTATGGGACGGAAATTTTGATGAAAAATTTTAAAAATCCCAGTGATGCGGAAGTCAGAAGGGATTTTCCGGGAGGCTGGGCAGAAGATAATGTCAATAAATTTAATGCAGAAGGGAGAATAGCTGAGGAAAATGAAATTTTTGATTTTGTAAAAAAACTGGCTGAAATAAGAAAAACCAGTAGTGCAGTTGGGGAAGGAAAAATGATTCAGTTTCAACCTTTTAATAATGGCATTTATGCTTATTTCAGAGAATCAGCCAGCGAAATAGTAATGGTCATTTCAAACATTTCGAATGAGACCAAGGAGGTAGAAACAAATAGATTTGCCGAAATTTTTAAAAATAGTAAAACTGGTTCTGATTTAATGAATGGAAATCAACTAATTGAATTAAATTCCATCAAATTAGACGCTTACGAAACTAAAATAATACGTATTAAATGATAAAAGGATTTTTGTTTGACCTGGATGGAGTGCTAGTAGATACAGCTGTATATCATTATAAGGCCTGGAAGAAAATGGCCAATGACCTGGGGTTCGATATAGATGAGGAATTTAATGAGCAACTGAAAGGAATAAGCCGCATGGACAGCATCAACCTTATTTTGAAGCAAGGCAATGTAAGTCTTTCGGAAGGAGAAATTCATGATTTAGCCACTTTAAAAAACGAAGCATATGTTGAAATGGTAGATCAAATGACCGCTGAAGAGATTTTACCCGGAATTCCTGAACTGTTTGTTCAATTGAAAAAAGCAGGCATCAAAATAGCCTTAGGCTCAGCCAGCAAAAATGCACCCCGCATATTGAAAACTATAGGCTTGATTGATGAGTTTGATGCCATAGTTGATGGCAATTCGGTTTCGAAATCAAAACCAGACCCGGAAGTGTTTCTCAAAGGAGCCGAAGCTCTAGGACTTGCTAATGTAGAATGTATTGTGGTGGAAGATGCTTATGCCGGCGTGGAAGCGGCACATTCGGCAGGAATGAAAGCAATCGGTATCGGAACAAAAACAAACCTGCCAAACGCAGATATTATTTTACCTTCGTTTGAAGGGATAGTTCTGGAAGAATTAATAAAAGATTTAGAAAAAAATTAAGCTACAAATTTTCTCAGGAAATATATGAAGAATTACATAAAACACGATGAATGGAAGGTAATAGAAGCCGGTTTTAATCCCGAATTCAATGAAATTACCGAGTCGTTGATGAGTTTAGGAAATGGCCGGATGGGCCAGCGTGGGAATTTTGAAGAACATTATTCAGGGCACACCTTACAGGGGAATTACATGGCTGGTGTCTGGTTTCCGGATAAAACCCGTGTGGGATGGTGGAAAAACGGATATCCGAATTATTTTGCTAAAGTAATAAATGCTATTAATTGGATCGGGCTCGACATCGAGATTGACGGAGTTCAACTGGATTTAAATACCTGTGAAATATTGGAGTTTCGTCGTGAACTAGATATGAAAAATGGTACCCTAAGCCGGGACTGTACGGTTCGGCTTTCCAATGGGAACGAGCTGGCGATTTCAAGTATTCGATTTTGCAGTATGGCACAGGACGAAGCTGCGATTATCAGCTAT
>JAHEBN010000087.1 GCA_024645245.1 Jiulongibacter sp.
TACATTTTCCTGCTGCTAAATTTGCAATCGAGAATGGCTTCAATGTAGTTATGGATAAGCCACTTACATTAACTACTTCCGAAGCTAAAGACCTGAAAACTATATTGGAGAATTCGGATGTTCTATTTGCACTAACGCACAATTATACGGCATATCCGATGGTAAAAGAAGCCAGGCACCTGGTGAAAACCGGTGTAATAGGTGAAATCAGAAAAGTAATAGTAGAATATCCTCAGGGTTGGTTATACCATTTATTGGAAGCAAGCGGTCAAAAACAGGCTGATTGGAGAACTGATCCGGAGCGATGTGGTGCTGCAGGAGGAGTGGGGGATATTGGAACACATGCTGAAAATCTGGCCGAATACATTACTGGTTTGGAAATCACTGAACTATGTGCCGATCTCACCATTTTTGTGGAAGGAAGAAGATTAGATGATGATGCTAATATTTTACTCCGATTTAATAATGGGGCGAAGGGGGTATTGCATAACAGCCAGATATGTCATGGAGAAGAAAATGACCTTAATATCCGGATTTACGGTACAAAAGGTGGGCTGAAATGGCGTCAAATGGAACCAAATACGCTGGAATTAACAAATCAGGATACAGGTTCCAGAATAATCAGAACTGGTGTCGGAAATTTATCAGCTCATGCAAATGCCCATACTCGCCAGCCAGCTGGACATCCTGAGGGATATATCGAAACATTTGCAAGCATTTACCGAAATTTTGCTTTTGCAATAAGAGCTAAATGGGGTGCCGCTGCCGATAAGGGTGCAAGCGGAGGATTAGGAAATGAATCAAACATTGGTGGATATGATCCTCAAATTTACGATTTCCCGGGAATTGAGGATGGCCTCCGGGGTATGGGCTTTATTCAGACTGTGGTAAAATCCGCAAATGACGAGAGCAATAAATGGACAAAGTTTTGGATTTGAGAAGTAGAAGGCTAGTACGAAGTTAAAAGCTTGAAGCACGAAGTGAAAAGCTTTAGGTAAAAAGCAAGCCGCAGGTAGTATCAATATAGAAGGAAGAAGGTTTGAGTAAGTAGTATGAAGGTGTGTTAAACAGGATTTTGGAAATGGATCTTTTACCGGAAACTAAAGTACACTCTTCCCACTTCATCAATGCAATATAGCAACAGGTTTTAAACTGCGTTTATTAATTAAATAATAAAAAATTAACAACAAATAAGAAAAAATGTCAAAAATTAAAGTAGGTGTAGTGGGTACTGGTTTTATAGGGCCAGCTCATATTGAAGCACTCAGAAGATTACCTAATGTAGAAGTGGTAGGACTATGTGAGGTAAGTCAGGAATTAGCCGAGTCAAAAGCAGCTCAGTTAGGTATCCCTAGAGCCTATACTTTTGATAATCTGTTGAAACAGGATGATATCAAAGTGGTACACATTTGTACTCCAAATTTCCTTCATTATTCGCAGTCAAAGGCAGCATTAGAATCTGGTAAGCACGTGGTGTGCGAAAAACCATTAGCAAAAGATTTACACGAAGCCAAAGAACTAGTGGAAATTGCGGCTAAGTCGGGTTTGGTAAATGCAGTACATTTTAATTTGAGGTATTACCCGATGGTTCGCCAAATGAAAGTTTTGAGAGAAAAGGGCGAATTAGGAGATGTTTATTCAATTATCGGGTCCTATTTACAAGACTGGTTATTTTATAATACCGATTATAACTGGAGACTGGAGCCGGATAAATCAGGTGATTCAAGAGCGATTGCTGATATTGGTTCTCATTTGATGGATATTATTGAATATGTGACTGGATTAAAAACAGTTGAATTGATTGCAGATTTTAATACTATTCATCCGATACGTAAGAAGCCACTTAAGGCTATCGAAACTTATTCCGGTGTTTCTTTAAAACCGGAAGATTATGCCGATGTACCCATAAATACAGAAGATCATGCGAATGTTCTTTTGAAATTTGATAATGGAAACCGGGGATGTATAACGGTTTCTCAGGTTTCGGCGGGTCGTAAAAATCAATTGAAAGTCGAAATATCCGGTTCTAAAAAAACTTTTGCTTTTAATTCTGAATCTCCGAATGATTTATGGATTGGGTATCGGGAGAAAGCCAATGAATTGATGATGCGTGACCCATCTTTGGTTGAGCCAGAGGCCGCAGGCGTGATATCTTTCCCTGGTGGGCATAATGAAGGCTTTCCAGATACTTCTAAGCAATTATTTAAGGAGGTTTATGCCGCTATTGAGCAAGGTAAACAACCTGAAAGCCCGACATACCCTACATTTGCTGATGGATATCGTGAATTACTGATTTGTGAAAGAATTTTGGAAAGTCACCGTGCCAAAAGTTGGGTTAATGTCTAATTTACCATTCTTAAAATTTGAAATAATAATCAAAAAATGAAAACGATAAAAGGACCAGCTATTTTTTTAGCTCAGTTTATGGGCGACGAAGCACCATTTAATTCACTGGATACCATAGCCGATTACATGGCAGCTAAAGGTTATAAAGGGATTCAACTTCCGGGTTGGGATCCCAGAATTATTGATTTAAAGCAGGCTGCTGAATCAAAAACCTATTGCGACGAACTCAAGGGTAAATTGAAAGATAAAGGTTTAGAGATAACTGAGCTTTCAACACACCTGCAAGGTCAGTTAATTGCCTCGCACCCTGCTTATAATACAATGTATGACGCATTTGCCCCTGTTGAAGTTCACGGAAATGAACCACAACGCAGAGAATGGGCTAAAGAGCAATTGATTTATGCAGCAAAAGCTTCGCAGAATCTGGGATTAACTTCTCATGTTGGATTTTCAGGGGCCCTTGCCTGGCCATTTCTTTATCCTTGGCCTCAAAGGCCCTCAGGTTTAATCGATACTGCTTTTAAGGAATTAGCAAGTAGATGGGAGCCAATACTAAATGAATTTGACAAATGTGGTGTGGATTACTGTTACGAATTACACCCCGGCGAAGATTTATATGACGGTACCACTTTCGAAATGTTTTTGGAGCATTTGAAAGGGCATCCAAGAGCATGTATCAATTATGATCCAAGTCATTTTGTGCTGCAGGCTTTGGATTATGTTCAGTTCATCGATTATTACCACGAACGCATCAAAGCTTTCCACGTAAAAGATGCTGAATTTAACCCGACAGGTAAACAAGGAGTTTATAGTGGATATGCAGGCTGGGCCGATCGTGCCGGTCGCTTCCGTTCACTTGGTGATGGTCAGGTTGACTTTAGTGCAATATTTTCAAAACTTTCTCAATACGATTATGATGGATGGGCGGTATTAGAGTGGGAATGTTGTATTAAGAGTTCGGAGCAAGGGGCTACAGAGGGTGCTCCATTTATTGCTGATCATATAATTGAGGTAGCAACCCGTGCTTTTGATGATTTTGCAGCAACAGGTGCGGATGAAAAAGTAAATAGGAGTGTTTTGGGAATTTAAATTCCTGAAATATATTAAATAGGTGATTTTAAGCCGAAGCAAAATTTTGCTTCGGCTTTCTTTTTAATTGCCAAATTGCCTGATAGGAATCCAAAAAAGGATCAGGAAAATATTTGTAAAAAAAATGCTAATTATCTGATTTTAAGTCGGAAAAAGTGTGATTTTTGATCTTGAAAATATTTAACAGGACTTAAAATAATATTGAAAATGAAAAAGATTGAAGCAATAATCAGAAAATCAAAATTTAATGAAGTAAGAGATGCTCTACACGCAGTTGAGGTTAATTTCTTTAGCTATTGGGATGTAACCGGAGTGGGTAATGAAAAAGAATCGCACATATATCGTACCGTAAGTTACAGTACAAGTGACATTCAACGAAGGTATTTATCAATAGTAGTTTCTGACGAATTTCTGGATCGGACGGTAGAGGCAATTTTAAACTCAGCCGGTACGGGTACAGTTGGCGACGGCAAAATTTTTGTCTCGGATATTATCGAAACATATCGAATAAGAAATAGAGATACGGGACAGCCCGCCATTAACTAAAACTTCGATAAATTTTATATAAAAGAGACTTTCAATTGAAAGTCTCTTTTTTTTGTATAATACCTAGAAAATATTCAACTTTTAATATGATATTAATAAATTTATCCCCAAATATGATTTTGAATATATAATCCATAGACTATTTAATTTGGTGTAGTTTTAATTACGAATGAGTTGTGTTTATATGTTATTTATTCTTTTAAAAACTTTAAATATTACGAGGAAAATAAAAATATGCAGGTATTTACTTAAAAAAATAACAATAATGGACAAATAAATTACTAAATAGTATAAAATAAATATAAATAGGATAAAACGAAGAATTATCATTAATTAAAATATATAATATATGGTATAATTAGCTATATGCCATAATAAATCTTATAAAATAAAAAAAATACGTTATAATATTTTGCTAAAAGAAAATATTGTATTTGATTTGTTTCAGAATTCAGAATAAAGCAATTAATAATTGGTATTTAAGTGATGTGCAAAATCATCTGCTGAAAAAATAAATTTCAGTACTCTTTCTAAAGTTTGATGAAAATTGTAATAATCTAATAATATTGAATTAATTGTTTGAGTTGGAATCACTATTTTTTAACAAAAAAACATCATAAATAAAGTTATGAAAAGAGTAGAGGCAATTATCAGGAAATCTAAATTCAATGTTGTGCAAGACGCATTACATGATGCTGGAATAGATTTTCTTACTTACTGGGAAGTTCGCGGTCAGGGAAAAGCTGTAGAAGAAAGATCTTACCACGGAATGTTGTATGACACCAGTATTATTGAGAGAATTTTGATCAGTTTCTATTGTCAGGATCAATTTGTAGATCCTGCGATTAAGGCTTTATTGGCTTCAGCCAAAACCGGTGAAATTGGAGACGGGAAGGTCTTCGTTTCTGATGTAGAAAAAGCAGTGAAAATCAGAACTTCTGAAGAAGGAGCACCTGCATTAAATTAATGTACACGAGGGTACAATAAAAATAATCGTTTTAAACCAAAGAAAATTTTAAAAACATGGAAGAACTTTCGACAAATGTTAACGACCTCGCAGCATCATTTGATAGTCTGTGGGTACTTATTGCTGCTTGCCTTGTTATGTTTATGCAGGCAGGGTTTGCTCTGGTAGAAGTGGGATTTACCCGTGCTAAAAATGGAGCGAATATATTAATGAAAAACCTGATGGACTACGCTGTGGGTTCACTTGTTTTCTGGTTTATAGGATATAGCCTGATGTTTGGCGAAGATGTATCCGGTTTTATTGGCAAAGCAACTTTGTTTTTCGGTGACGATACCATGGATGGTTTGCCACCTTATACTACTTTAATGTTCCAGACGGTTTTTGCTGCTACTGCAGCAACGATAGTTTCTGGTGCTATGGCTGAACGGACTAAGTTTCAAGCCTATTTTATTTATAGTATTGTTCTTACTTTGATCATTTATCCGGTTTCTGGTCACTGGACATGGGGTGGCGGTTGGTTATCTGAACTAGGTTTTATTGATTTTGCAGGCTCTACAGTGGTTCACTCGGTAGGAGGGTGGGCTGCATTGGTCGGTGCTGCAATGGTTGGTCCTCGTTTGGGTAAATATGTTAATGGGAAACCAAAAGCAATTCCTGGTCATAGCTTGGTTTTAGGTACTTTAGGTGTATTTATTCTTTGGTTAGGCTGGTTTGGATTTAATCCTGGTTCACAGCTGGCAGCTGCAGGAACAGATAATGCAATTGCAGTAGCTCATATTTTTATTACTACCAATCTTGCCGCTGCAGCTGGAGCAGTAGCTTCCATGACTGTAAGCTGGTTCCGTTATAAGAAGCCATCACTATCGGTAACCTTGAATGGTGCACTTGCTGGTTTAGTGGGTATTACTGCTGGCTGTGCTGCCGTAAGTCCGGGTAGTGCAGTATTGATTGGTATTATTTGTGGTATTGCTTTAGTGTTCTCTCTTGAATTTTTCGAGAAAGTAGTTAAAATTGATGATCCGGTAGGTGCAATTTCAGTTCATGGAATTTGTGGAGCACTGGGTACATTATTAGTTGGTGTATTTGCTACCGAAGGTGGTTTGATTAATGGTGGTGGATTTGCTCAATTGGGTATTCAGGCTATAGGAGTATTGTCAACAGCCGCTTGGGTGATTGTAACTTGTTTCATTATGTTTAAAATTATTCAATTAACAATTGGATTGCGTGAAAGTGATCGTGTGCAAGAAGAAGGACTTGATATCTACGAGCACGGCGAAACTATCTACAATAATATGTAATCGAATTAATAAATTTCTAATGAATCCTCTGATTGAAAAGTCAGGGGATTTTTTTTGCTCCTTGCATACGGAGATGCATTTTGAGTAAAAGCTTTAGTGAAATATTTCGAATGCATGAAGTGAGTTTGATAAGATATTCTAATAGAAAAGCTCCTTGGTTTTAACTTGTTTAAGTTAAAAGTGAATTCCTTGAATTGTACAATAACTGCTATTTATATTAATTAATTTTAAACAGAATAATATATTGTATATGTTTGATATATAAGAATAATATAAAGTAAAATGTAAAATTGTATTTTATAAATATTAAGTATAAAATTAATATAAGAAAAGTATTAATATTAAAAATAAATCAAAAAAAGGAGAAAAATATATAGATAATATTTGGCATTAAGTAAAAAATGGAGAATATTTGTGTCAGAAAGAGTACGAGAAAATAAAATTATTTAAACCAAAGAATATTATGAAAAGAATTTATTTAGCAGTTGTTTCTTTTTTAGCTGCATTGACCGCTACAGCTCAGGAAAGTGAAAGTCCATTGACTTTTTCCGGCTACATAGATACTTATTATTTTGCTAACACTAACGGCGTTACAAGCAATTTAGGAGCTTCTGGTTTCGAGCGTATTTTTGATCAAAAAGCCAATAACTTCCAATTAGGTTTAGTTCAAATGAAAACCACTTATACAAAAGGAAGTGTTACCGGAGTTGCTGATCTTACTTTTGGTAATCATGGCGATTTGGGTAATTATGGAAATACCCAAAGTCCATTAGGTGCTGGAATTGGTACTACCGGTTTAGCAATCAAGCAGGCTTACCTTTCATGGGCAATGAGCGACAAAGTAACATTAACAGGTGGTCAGTATGGTACAAACGTCGGTTACGAAGTAATCGATGCTCCAGTGAATTTTAACTATTCATTATCCAACATGTTCGGTAATGGTCCTTTTTACCATACTGGGATTAAATTGGATATTGCCCCTTCAGATAAATTTGCTTTCATGCTAGGTGTAAATAATGGTTTAGATAGCAAAGATGATTTTAATAAAGCAAAAGGAACTGCTGCTCAAATATTTATTGCACCTGTTGAAAAATGGTCGGTTTACCTGAATTATTTTGGAAGTAATGAAGGTGGCGATGATGAAGCCACTAAGAATTTCTACAAATGGTTTGACTTGACTACTTCTTTTCAGGTTACGGATAATTTCTTAATTGGAGTTAACGCAGTAACAGGTAGTAATGCTGTAGGGAAATGGGGTGGAGCTGCACTTTACTTGAATGGTAATGTTACCGAGAAAGTTGGATTAGGCCTAAGAGCTGAGCAATTCAATAACAAAGAGGGTGGTATCTATCTGGTGGACGAAAATGGAGGCGGGGTTTCTGTTACTTCCCTTACGGCTACTGCAAGCTTTAATATCTCTGAAAATCTGATGTTTAAGCCTGAATTCCGTTATGATAAATATAAAAATGAAGCCGGAACACACCAATTATATGATAAAGTGGGTAATCTAACCAAAGATTCTCAAGCTACTATCGGTGGTGCCTTCATTTTTTACTTTTAATAATTAAGCACTTACACTCGATTCATCAATACAAGAAGGGCAAAACAAATGTTTTGCTCTTTTTTATTTCTTGAAATTAACTTCCTAAGTTAAGAATTTAGGCGAATTGTTAAAAAAAACATAATTAGGAAGAAAACCACTTTCTATAGCTTTAGCCTGTAAAGCTTTTCTTAAATTTGCTCTACATTTCGATAAACCGAAAAAGTATGGCGACTTTCGAATTAACCAAAGAATTTCTGGATCAAATAAATCAGGCGATAGAATCGTCAGAGAAAGTTTATATTGAAGAAGTTCTGCAGGATTTATACCCACCTGATATTGCCAGTATTTTATACGAACTAAGTGGTGAAAGGGCCCATATTCTTTTTAATCATCTGGATACTGAAAAAGGGGCAGAAGTACTGTCAAATCTGGACTCAGATGACCTCAAGCGATTTATCAAAGAGCAGTTTACCATTGAAGAAATAGCCAAATATGTAAACTTATTTGACTCGGACGATGCGGTTGATTTACTAAATGAACAAACCATTGAAGTACGTGAAAAGGTAATTGCTTTACTTGAAGATAGAGAGCAAGCTCGCTTTATTATTGATTTAATGCATTATCCGGAAGATGTGGCAGGCGGATTAATGCAAAAGGAATTGGTGAAAGTTTTTGAGGATCAAACAGTTAGTGAGTGTGTAGAAGAAATTCGCGATCAAGCCGAATCCGTAGATAAAGTTTATGCAGTTTATGTGGTGGATAAAGAGCAAAAATTAAAGGGAATCATTTCGCTGAAAGATATTGTACTGGCCCGCAAAAATACCAAAGTAAGTAACTTACTAGATGGCGACATTGTATTTGTAGATACCACCAAGCCAGGTGAGGAAGTAGCTGAACTGATGCAACGTTATGATTTAGAAGCTATTCCTGTTGTTAATTCTTTAGGAAGATTAATGGGAAGGATAACCATTGACGACGTGGTGGATTTTATTACCGAAAAGGCAGAAGAAGATTTTCAGGTAATGTCAGGTTTGACCGGTGAAGCAGAGGAAGATGATACGGTATGGAAACTAGCCAAATCCAGATTACCTTGGTTGGTAGTAGGTGTGGTAGGAAGTCTTTTAGCCGCAACTGTGATAAAAGGTTTTGAAAGTGAATTGGCTCGCATTACAGCACTTGCTCTTTTTATCCCTATAATGGGGTCAACTGGTGGTAATGTTGGAATACAGACCTCTTCTTTGATAGTTCAAAGTTTAGCCGAACGTAGCTCACTTTCCCTTACTCTATGGCAAAGATTAATAAAAGTACTGCAAGTGGCCCTGATAAATGGAGTGGTAATAGGTTCATTAGCAGGTGCTTATGTTTATTTTATTGGAGACCCGCAGCTCTTCTGGGTTGTTTGTTTGGCTTTGCTGGCGGTGGTTCTGTTATCTTCTTTTATGGGAACAATTACACCTTTAATACTCGATCGTTTTGGGATAAATCCTGCTGTGGCTTCCGGTCCTTTTATTACTACCGCAAATGACTTGGTAGGAATTGGTACCTATTTTATGATCGCTCACCTACTTTTAAAATGATTGCAGTAATTCAGCGAGTATCGGAAGCTTCCGTTAAAATCGGAAATCAAGTCTGTGGAAAAATCGGAACCGGATTTATGGTTTTGCTGGGGATAACACATACAGACCAGGAAGAGGATGTAGAATGGCTGGCTAAGAAAATTGTCAGTCTTCGCATATTTTCTGATGAAGAAGGAAAAATGAATCTGGATTTAAAACAAATAGGAGGTAGAATTCTTTTAATAAGTCAGTTTACCCTTTTTGCCTCTACAAAAAAGGGAAACAGACCCTCATTTATAGAAGCAGCAAAACCTGAAATTGCAATACCCTTGTATGAGAAAATGAAATCGGCCCTGAAAACAGAAACACAAACTAATATTGAAAGTGGTGTTTTCGGAGCCGATATGAAAGTTTTACTGGTTAATGATGGACCAGTGACAATAATAATAGATTCAAAAAATCGGATTTAACTATAAATTGCGATATGCCATTATTCCACCTAATACATTATGTACCTTGGTGAAGCCTTCCATTTCCAGGTATTCCTTAGCTCGGCCACTTCTCGCACCACTTCTGCAATGGATGTAAATATCCTGATCACGCATTTCTTCCAATTCTTCTACACGATCGGGCAAATCGCCAAGGGGTATTAATGTTGCTCCCAGATTGTCTTCTTCATATTCATCTGGATTTCTCACATCGATAAAATTAAATTTTTCTCCACTTTCTATAAGTGCTTTCAGTTCATAAACTGTTATATCCTTGTTATCCATTTTTGATTTATTCAATATTACTATTTGATTCGCCAAGTCCTTGGTATTCAGATACCCAAATATCAATGCTTTGTCCAAGTTTGATTGTAGATCCTGCTTCAGGGGCTGGTCTTTGCTTTATAACCGTTCCCCCGGGTTTATCCGAAGATTCATAAATAACATTGCCTACATTCAAGCCTAGTCCGGCAATCATTATATCTGCTTCGTCGAATGGCATGCCCACCAGCAATGGAATGTCAATTTTAGTATTACCATATCCATCACCTACCACCAATGTTATGCCAGCTCCCTTGGGAATGCTTTGACCGGGCTCAACCTCCTTACCATCCATTTTTAACTTTAATACAGTATTTTCTTCTAGTGCAGGTATAAATTCGGTACCTGCATGCAAAAGGCCAACACTTAATAATAAATTTTTTGCACTAGAAGACGAACGCTGCAGTACATCAGGAATTTTTACCATTGGGGCTTTTTCACTTATAATGGTAAGATAAATTTTACGTCCCGATTTTACACCGTTTCCCGCTTTCGGATAATGCGAAAAAACCGAGAGTGGTTTATGACCTGAAACAAAAGTACAATCGCTGATTTCGTAATCCAGATCGATATCATCCAGTAGATTTTCGGCTTCTGTTATAGATAATCCTCTAAGATCCGGCACTTTTACTGATTCTCCATGATTGGTTTTCCAAGGTAGAAAAACAAAAAAGAATGCAAAGAAAATGATCAAAAAGGTGGAAATGATAATTCCCAGATGGATTAGGATATCGGTTTTAGAATTAGTGCTCAGTTTAAACATAAATTGATTTGTAAAGCGTGGCAAATTAATACCTTTTGTATAGAAACTGCAAACATGATATTTGAATAATGTACTTTAATTTAATTTGTTGTATTGCCGCATTATTTTCTGCATATATTTTCCTAAAATATCAAACTCCAAATTTATGCGATCCCCAACTTGTAAATAATGCATGTTGGTGTTTTCCCATGTATAAGGAATAATAGCTACACTAAAAGAATTACTATTTGAATCAATAACAGTTAGGCTAATTCCATTTACACAAACAGAACCTTTTTCAACTGTTATATTCCCCGGAATTGGATCATAAGAGAATCTTATTTTCCAGGAACCATCCTGATCTGCAATTTCCTCGCAGATACCGGTTTGATCTACATGGCCTTGCACAATATGACCATCAAAACGTCCTCCTGCTGGCATGCATCTTTCCAGATTGATTTTATCTCCAATTTGCCAATCGCCCACATTGGTTTTAGCAAGAGTTTCGGCTATGGCTGTCACCGCATATTGCTCTGAATTACAGTTTTCAACCGTCAGGCAGACTCCGTTATGACTTAAACTTTGGTCGATTTTTAATTCATCGCTTATCGGAGATTCCAGAATAAAGGTTTTATTTCCACCTTGTGATTTGATATCTAATACTTTAGCTATGGTTTCCACTATACCTGTAAACATCCGAATTGATTCTCTTTTGAATATTAAAGTAAGAAAAACTGTTCAATTTGTTTAATTTCGCAACAAATCGAAAAATTATGTTCAAAGATAAGCGAATTAAATATCTGGTAATAGTACTTTTCATTGGAGCTGCAGTATATTCACTATTCGGAAGTAAAAAAGATTATGCTGAAGAGCTTGCTGAGAAGCGTGCGGAATATAAGGGAAACCTGCTAGGGATGGAGTCTTCGCCGATAATAAATACACCTGATTTTACAGACTTTAAGTATTATGATGCAGATAAAGACTGGGTAATTGAAGCAGAGTATATAGATGAACCTGATGAGGGAACTTTCCCTTTGTATATGACAGATAGTACTGTAGAGAATTTGCAAAAAGCCGGGAAAGCAGTTTTTGAAAAAGATGGTAAATCATTTACGCTTGTTTTATTTGATGAAAAAGATACCTGGTTATTGCCATTTTACGATCTTACCAATGGAAAAGAAACCTATGGAGGCGGCAGATATATAAATGTTGAAAAAACGGCGAATAACCGAATTGAAATAGATTTTAATAAGGCTCATAATTTTTATTGTGCTTATAATGAATCGTTTATTTGTCCGATTCCTCCTTTAAGTAATAAAATGGATATTGAGGTTAGGGCAGGGGAGAAGAAACTTAAGCATTAAATGGGTAATTCTGTCGTGTTTTTAATTTCCGACATTACGAAATAACTGTTTATTAGCGATACGCCTGGTATGACAGACAACTTCAACTGATGGAACTCATGATATGCGGGCATGTCGGGAACAATGATTTTTAATAAATAGTCAAAACTTCCGGATACAAAGTTACATTCGAGAACTTCAGGCAATTGAGCAATTGCTTTTTCAAATTGAGTAGACACTTCTACCGTTTGTCGCACCATTGTTACCTGGCTATAAACAATCATGCTGTTATTAAGTTTTTTTCTGTTAAGTATCGTGACATATTTCTCAATCACACCTTCATTTTCCATTCTTTTAATCCGGTCAAATACAGGTGTTTGGGTGAGATTGATTTTGTCGGCAATCTCCTTGTATGTCAATCTTGAGTTATGTTGAAGTAGGGTCAGGATTTTTTTATCTGTATTGTCCATAATCTGCTAAAAGTGCTTAAAGAATAATTCTCTTTTGTACAATCAAAAATATGGAATGTTTAGGAAATAATTCTTTTTATTTAATTTTATATTTAAATATATTCTTATTTTTTTATTCAGTGTAAAATATAATTCTTTTACTAATAAATTTGCAGGAGTATTAAATTGAGAAACGACATAGCGTTTCGTAATACACTTCATCAATATATATTTAAAATGGTTGTAGGTGTTCCGGCAGAGATTAAGAACAACGAAAACAGGGTAGCTCTTACTCCTGCCGGAGTCATCGAACTTCGCAAAAATCATCATCAGGTATTTGTACAAGCCGGTGCCGGAAATGGTAGTGGATTTGATGATAAAGAGTACCTGGAAGCCGGAGCCGAAATTCTTCCGGAAATTTCCGATGTATATGCCAAAGCGGAGATGATAATCAAGGTAAAGGAGCCCATTGAGTTGGAATACAATATGATTAAAGAAAATCAATTGCTTTTTACCTATTTTCATTTTGCATCTTCTGAAAAATTAACGAGAGCGATGCTCGACCGAAAAGCGGTTTGTCTCGCTTATGAGACTGTTGAAAAAGAAGATCATTCACTTCCCTTGTTAATTCCTATGTCGGAAGTAGCCGGCCGAATGGCAATTCAAGAAGGAGCCAAATACCTCGAGAAACCACAAAAAGGTAAAGGAGTGCTACTGGGTGGAGTTCCAGGCGTACCTTCTGGCAAGGTATTGGTTTTGGGTGGAGGAATAGTGGGTACTCAAGCTGCTAAAATGGCTGCTGGCTTAGGTGCTAGAGTAATAATCATGGATGTTAATTTGCAGCGAATAAGGTATTTATCGGATATAATGCCAGCAAATGTTTCCACTTTAATGTCAAATAATTACAACATCAGGCAGGCTATTCAAGATGCAGATTTGATTATTGGTGCGGTTTTAATCCCAGGTGCCAAGGCTCCTCATCTTGTTACCCGTGATATGTTAAAATTAATGAAACCTGGTACTGTGGTAGTAGATGTTGCTGTTGATCAGGGTGGTTGTATAGAAACCTGCAAGCCTACTACACACGAAGATCCTATTTTTATAATTGATGATGTGGTGCATTACTGCGTAGCAAATATGCCGGGTGCTGTACCCTATACATCTACTTTGGCATTAACCAACGCAACACTTCCCTATGCCTTGCAATTAGCAAATAAGGGATGGGAAAAAGCTGCATTAGAAAACACTGAATTATTAAAAGGCCTTAACATTGTTAGAGGTGAGGTCTATCATGCCGGGGTGGCAGAGGCCTTTGGTTTGCCTTTAAGCTATTTTTAATGAATTTCCTTAAACTGTATGACTAAATGATAAGCCCCGAATTTTTTTGGGGTTTATTTATTTGAATAGATTTCTACAAGTTCTTGCCATTCCTCTTCCAGGCTGATTTTTGGAAAGGGTTGTTTTATTCTGTTATACCACCATTTCGCATTAAATAAATCGCCTTCTTTTCTATGCAAATAGGCATGAATTCTGTCATATTCCGGGTGGCCTTCTTTTTGTTGTGTAATTTCATGGGCTCGTTGCCAATTTCCCCGGTAGTCGTTCCAAAGGGCTTTTAGAAATACATTCGGGCATTCGTCTTCGGTATTAATATTTTCTATTTTGGATACTGTGATATCTTAGCGAAGTCATTTTTTTTAAAGTAAAAATAGAATAGATTCGCGTTAAACTTAAATATGAAACCAAAATTATTATTTGATATTTCTTCGCAGAAGACTCTTTTTAAGAGATTATTATGGGTTTTGCTCATTTATTTTTTCTTACGATTGCTATTTCTGATATTCAATTTTAAGGATTTTAGCGGTCATAGTTTTGGTAATATTGCATCTTGTTTTTTAGAAGGTATCCGGTTTGATTTATCTGGAATATTTTTATCGAACATATTGTATATATTATTTAGTCAAATATTTCAGAATGTTGTAATATTTCAGAAAATATTGAAATATTTGTATTTTATTTCCAACTCTTTATTTTTCCTGATAAACATTATTGATCTCGATTATTACAAATTCATTGGCCGTAGAAGTACCTTTCAATTGATCGGTATAGCCGGTGATATCGGTGATCAGGCTTTTAGTTTACTCGCGGGCTATATGCATTTGATAGTTATTTGGCTGATAATTAGCTTGATATTTGTTCGATTCGCACCAAAAACTCAAAAAGAAGATTTAAGAAAGTGGAATGTTATTTCAAGAGTATCCTATCTTTTGTTTGTTTTCCTGATAAGCATTCTTGCTTATAGAGGGGGCTGGCAAACCAAATTACTCCGAATTAATCAGGCTTTTGGTCTGAATGATAATGCATTGGGAAATCTGACACTCAACTCCACTTTTAGCTTGCTAACCACTTTGGGCAAAAAAACATTACCTTCTTACGATTGGTTTACGGATCAGGAATTAGCCGGCATAATTAAAACTCCCGTAATCAGGGATACTATTTTCACTGAAAAACCAAATGTGGTTTTAATTATTCTTGAAAGTTTCAGTAGAGAATATATGGGTTACAAAAATCCATATGAGGGTTATACGCCATTTCTGGACTCTTTGGCAACTAATTCTGTTTTTATTGAGAATTTTTATGCCAATGGGCGGGAATCAATACATGCCTTGCCCGCAATTTTTGGTGGTATACCACATCTGATGGAGGAGTCTTTTATTACTTCTCAATATCAACAAACTGATTTTGAGGGAATTGGTACAGCACTTACCAAATGTGGTTATGAATCGGCCTTTTTTCATGCTGCCCGTAATGGATCAATGGGTTTTCAGGGATTTTGTGAGCAAGCCGGGATTCAAAAATATTACGGTCTCGATGAGTATCCCGGAGGTAAAAGTAGTGTGGATTTTGACGGTACCTGGGGAATATTTGATGAACCTTACTTAAATTATTTTGCAAAAAAGAATTCCGAATTTCACGAGCCATTTTTTAGTTCAGTTTTTACACTATCTTCACACCACCCATTTAAGATTCCTTTAAGTCATAAAGGAGAATTCAAAGAAGGAAAATCTCCGATTCATAAAGTAATCAGGTATTCGGATTATGCATTAAAGCAATTCTTTCAGGTTGCAAAAAAAGAATCGTGGTTTCAAAACACAGTATTCCTCATAACTGCAGATCATACTCAATTTAATACAGAAGAAAGTTATTCAAATGAAAAAGGAGCATACCGTATTCCGCTGATTATTTTTTCACCTGATAATGTTTTAATGGCAAAGATCCGTTTACATTCTGATGCAAAAAAAGTTGGTCAACAAGTCGATATATTGCCAACCATTCTGGAATTGACATCCTGTGGGAATACAAAAATCGGGAAATTGGGGAATTCTATTTTTGATAAAACTAAAGGAGAAGCTATTCATTTTCATCAGGGCAAATATACTTGGTATTCAGATTTAGAGGAAATAGATTATTCTGCAGCACAGAATTGGGACAAAAAAGACAAAGAGCCTTCTGAAAGGAGATTACATGCAATAATCCAGTATTTTAATCAAAGTTTAATTGCAAACAAATTCAAAGAAAATCCTTAAATCATGCCTTGCGGTACTTTTTATAAGCTCTTGCGGCCAAAAATAAAACTAATCCAAAAAGCAAAATTCCACCGAATAGATTTAAGAAATTTATTAGATTTTTTGCCACAGCCATCAACACAATTGCCACCAAAAAAAGGGTAGGCATTTCATTAAGTAGCCTAAATTGAAAAGAGCTGAATTTGGATTGATCTTTTTCCTGTAAAACAATTATTCTTTTGCAAAAGAAATGATAGATTACCAGCAAAATTAGCAAACCTAACTTGACTTGCAACCAGGTTTGAGTAAGCATGGCCGGTGATATTATTATCATACCAATTCCAAAAAACCAGGTAAAAATCATGGCAGGCGTAGCAATAATTTTGTACACCCTCCACTGCATAAGGGTAAATTGTTTTTTCCAGTCCTCTTTCAGATGTTCCGGTTTATCCTTTGATTCAGCATGATAGACAAACATCCTTACCAGATAAAATAATCCGGCGAACCAGGAAACAAAGCCAACAATGTGCATGGCCTTAAAAAAAGGATAGTACTCCTGCATAAATGGTTTAGTATTTGTGGATTCAAAAATAAACAGATAATACCGAACGTTTTATCACTTTGAAATCTAATCCCGGAAAATGCATAAAATTTATATCTTTTTTGCTTTGTTTTTATCATTAAACGCCCTCTGCCAGGATAAAAAGACCGAAGGGTATTTTTTAAAAGGAATGGAATCTTTTAAAAAAAGAGATTATAAGGATGCCCGAATCTGGTTTTTACGCACTATTGAAAAAGATCAAAATTTTGCTGAAGCCTATTTTCGTTTGGGTCAGATTGCCGAATCCAGTAAAAATGATCAGGAAACAAAAGAATATTACCTGAAATCCATTGAATTGGACTCAGCTAACAAAAGTTTTGTACGTGCATTTTCTTATTTGGGAAATCATAAAATGGAAAAACAGGAGTATGATGAAGCCATCGTTTATTTGGAAAAAGCTATGTTATGGACCAGTCCAAAATCAATAGTATACCAGCAATACGAAAGACAAATTGCTAAATGTCAATTTGCAAAAGCTACCATGGCAGCTCCCCTGAAAATTAAACCGGAGAAAATGCCTGCTGTTCTTAATTTTAAGCAAAAGCAATATTTTCCTGTATTCACTGCCGATGGTAAAACTTTGTTTTATACTGCACGGAATGAACGTGCCGACGAGGATATATATTTTTCGGATGTGAAATCCGGAATTTGGGATATTCCAATGCCGATTTCATCCAATATTAATACCCCTTTCAATGAAGGTACTTGTTCAGTTTCGGCAGATGGAAGATTAATGGTATTTACCTCATGTGAGCGTAATGAAAACATTGGGAGTTGTGATCTTTATTATACAAAAAAAATTGGAGACAACTGGTCGGTTCCACAAAATTTAGGGAAAAATATAAATTCACCATTTTGGGATTCCCAACCATCTCTAAGTACAGATGGAAAGCGACTTTTTTTTGCTTCAGACCGTCCGGAAAGTATTGGTAAGAAAGACATTTTTATGAGTGAAATGAACTCAGAAGGGCAATGGGGTAAGGCTATTAATCTGGGTAATAAAATTAATACTCCTTACGACGAAGTTTCTCCATTTATTCATGCCAATGGTCGCACACTCTTTTTTGCCTCAATGGGGCATACCGGCTTGGGCGGTTTTGACCTTTTTTTGAGCAATCGGCTGAAAGGTCAATTTCAGGAACCGGTGAATCTGGGATATCCTGTAAATACGCAAAATGATCAATTCGCCATATTTATTTCGGCAGATGGAAAAAATGCCTTTTATTCTGTAGAAAAAGGAGATTCCGTCAATTTATATCAGTTTGTAATTCCAAAAACACTTTCTGAGAAATTTGATCCTACTTTTTACATAAAAGGCAAAGTGGTGGATGCCAAATCCAAAC
>JAHEBN010000088.1 GCA_024645245.1 Jiulongibacter sp.
TTCAGATAAATCTTCTCCCCCACAGAATTGGCCAAAAAGGGTTTCTTTTATTAACTTTTTAATTGGTAAACCCAACAATAGAAATAACTTAATAAAAAATGTACCTATCTTTGTTAACCAATTGATATTCATTAGCCAGAAAATCAAAAAAGTTTTCTTTAAACTAAAATCACTTTTTGATGAAAAGGCTATTTGTGAGTTATTGAAGTCAATATCGATACTATCAGACATTGAAGGCATAGCGGAAGGTTATTATTGATGAAAGTAGAATTAATTGCACTTTTCTTATAAAATGAAATAATATTCAGTTCTTAAAAAGGAGTGCAAATATAGTGAATCGTATATTTATATTTTAGTTTAAGGAATTCAGTTTTCGAAAAAGAAAACACATTATTCAAAATCGATGAAAGTAAATTTAAAAACAGAACCACTTAGCAGTTGGATTAACACCAACGGCAAGCCAATGATCATTGCCGGACCGTGCAGTGCAGAAACAGAAGAGCAAGTGCTAGAAACAGCCAGAGGAATAGCTGCGGAAGGTTATGCAAATGTATTAAGAGCAGGTGTGTGGAAGCCACGTACCCGCCCGGGAAGTTTTGAAGGGGTTGGAGAAGAAGCTCTGCCGTGGTTACAAAAAGCAAAGGAAGAAACGGGTCTTCCAACAGCTGTAGAAGTAGCGACGCCACAACACGTAGAGTTGGCCGTTAAATATGGTGTGGATATTCTATGGATAGGTGCTCGTACCACAGTAAATCCTTTCAACGTACAGGATCTGGCCGATGCCATGAAAGGACTGGACAAACCTGTTTTGATAAAGAACCCGGTAAATCCTGATCTTGCCCTTTGGGTTGGTGCATTTGAGCGTATAGCTGGTGCAGGCATTACCAAATTAGGAGCCATTCACAGAGGATTCTCAAACGCTCAGGAAACTAAGCTTAGAAACTCGCCAATGTGGCAGATAGCAGTAGAATTCAGATCTATTTTCCCTGAGATACCAATGATTGGAGATCCAAGTCACATGGCAGGAAAAAGAGCGTATCTGGCAGAATTGACACAAAGAGCAATGGATTTAAACTATGACGGTTTGATTATCGAATCTCACAGAAATCCTGATGAGGCCTGGTCTGATGCTTCGCAGCAATTAACACCTAAAGCTTTAGGCGAAATGCTTAAATCGATAGAATATAGAAATGCTACTTACGGTGCAGATTTTCAAGATGAATTGGATCGTTTAAGAAACAGATTAGATAATCTTGATCGTGAACTATTAGAAGTTTTAGCTTCAAGGATGTCGGTTGTTGAGCAATTAGGCGAATACAAAAGAGATAACAGCGTAGCTGTACTGCAACTTGACCGTTGGAAACAAGTTCATAATTCACGTCAGGACTGGGGTAAAGCACTTAATTTATATCCGGAAACCGTAGAAGAATTATTTAAGTTAATTCACATGGAATCAATAAGAAAGCAAACAGAAGTAATGAATCAGGAAACTGCTTAATTCACTTCTAAAAGTATATTTTAAAAAAGTCTGGTCGTTTCGATCAGACTTTTTTATTGTTGTTTTTGCGAAATGGCACTATTTCTGAATAAATTTAAACTTTAATTCATTTTCTAATAAAAAAGTATGACTTACGCGACTACCGAAATCACAAGTGCCGAAATCCCTTCTGACAATCCTGTACACCAGAGATTGTATTTCCCCTACGAAGAAGCCGCTAAAAGAATTTCAGGTAAAGTATTGGAATTAGGCTGCGGATGGGGACGTGGTGTTGAAAAATTAATTAACGCATGTACGCATTACACCGGTTTGGATAAAAACACGGATCTAATAAATGCATTAGGAGAAAAATACCCCGACCACTACTTCAATACCGTAAATTTGCCTTATTTAAATGAATTTGAAGATAACACTTTCGATTTCATTGTTACTTTTCAAGTGATAGAACATATTCAGGACGATATGAAGTTTTTAGAAGAAGCTCATCGGGTGCTTAAACCAGGTGGCAAAATCTTTTTAACCACAGTTAATAAGACTTTTTCGCTTAGTAGAAATCCATGGCATATCCGGGAATACTATACCCCCGAATTAAAAGAACTGATGGAGAAATACTTCCCTAAGGTTGAAACTTTGGGAGTGAATGGGAATGAAAAAGTATGGAAGTATTACGAAGAGAATAAAGCATCTATTCAAAAAGTAATGAAATACGACATACTGGATTTACAGCATAAATTACCATCCTGGATGCTTAAAATTCCATATGAATTTATGAATAGAAGAAATCGTAACAAATTGATGGAAGAAGCAAATGGAATTGCAGCAGAAATCGATTGGACCGATTATTTTTTATCCAATGATCCGGATAGCAGCCCCGATTTTTTCTATATAGGTACAAAATAAATGCACCTCTATTTTCACATTCCATTTTGCAAACAGGCTTGTCATTATTGTGACTTCCATTTCTCGGTAAACCTTCGGGAAAAAGATAATTTAGTAAAAGCCTTGTTGCAGGAAATTGAATTACAAAAGAATTACCTAATTTCGAAAAATATCAATTCCATTTACTTTGGTGGTGGTACTCCTTCCCTACTCCAACCAGCTGATTTCGAATTGATACTCAATAAAATTAATACACATTTTCAGGTTTCGTCCGACGCCGAAATAACTTTGGAAGCCAATCCGGATGATATAAATATTTCCAGATTAAAAGATTGGAAAACGTGGGGTTTCAATAGATTGAGCATCGGAATTCAAACATTCAATGAATCCCATTTAAAATTCTTAAATCGGGCACATACATCAAATGAGTCCCAAACAGCTATTAGTAAAGCATTACAGGCAGGATTTGAGGATTTAAGTATCGACCTTATTTACGCAATACCGTCCGATAATAATGAAATATGGAAACTTGACCTGGCCACGGCACTAAAGTTCCCCATAAATCATTTATCAGCCTACTCTCTAACAATTGAAGAAAAAACCGTATTTGGCAAACGGTTACAAAAAAAAATAATGGAACCGATTTCTGATCAATTTTCTGCAGCTCAATATGAAATATTAATCGAATATTCGGCGAAGGCCGGATTCGAACAATATGAAATTTCCAATTTTGCCAGAAATGGTAAATATGCCAAACACAATACTTCTTATTGGAAAAACGAACCGTATCTGGGGATTGGCCCATCAGCACATTCATTTAACGGTGAAAACAGACAATGGAACATAAGCAGCAACGGTGCTTATATTAAAAATTTAGGATTGGGTAAAATTCCATTTACTAAAGAAATATTAACACTCAAAGAAAAGGCTAATGAGTTACTTATGACTGGCCTGAGAACCAAATGGGGAGCGAATATGAATGAACTCGCTACTTTAGTTGAAATCAAAGATGAAGAGTTTGAAAGAACCTTACTCCATTATTTCCAAAAGGATTTTCTTTTACTTCAGGATAATACAATTCATTTAACTGAAAAAGGAAAGCTAATCGCTGATCGCATAAGTTCTGATCTGTTTTTTACCTAAAAAGCACCCCGAAGAGTGCTTTTTAAATATTAAAATTCTATCAATTAAGCTTCAGCTCCACAAACTTCATCAAAAACTGCTTCCAGATGAGTAGCGATCATTTCTGCCGATCTACCTTCAATGTGATGACGCTCCACAAAATGCACCAATTCGCCATCTTTAAACAAAGCAATAGAAGGTGAAGATGGAGGCATAGGAATATATTCACGCATGCGTTGAGTTGCTTCTGTATCAAAACCTGCAAATACAGTTACTAACTGATCCGGCTTTACTTCGGAACGGCTCAAAGCACCGACTACACCTGGTCGGCAAGTTCCGGCAGCACAACCACAAACCGAATTAATCACGATTAAGGCAGTCCCTTTTTGATTTTCAAAAAAATTATCGACTTCTTCCGAAGTTTGTAACTCACTAAAACCGGCATTGACCAGTTGCTCTTTCATAGGAGCCACTAAATGAGGAGGGTACATATTTTTATTGTTTAATTTATTACTAGTTAAAAAAATATTTTACATAAATCCAAGCTCAAGCTTAGCCACTTCCGACATCATTTCGGTGCTATAAGGCGGATCAAAAGTTAGCTCAATACTAACCTCATTTACACCTTCCACTTCCCTTATTTTCTGTTCGATTTCAGATGGAATCGACTCTGCGGAAGGACATGAAGGCGAAGTAAGAGTCATCGAAACATACACATTATTAACAGGAAAAATTTTGATTTCATAAATCAATCCTAATTCAAATACATCCACAGGAATTTCGGGGTCATAAACCTGCTTTATAGCCTCAACTACTTTATCCTTCAATTCTAATTCTGCCTGATTCATTCTATTTAATTTAATTCTTTGCTACTAAATGCCAATGCATAGGTTTTCATTTGTTTTGCCATCGAAGCCAAACCATTAGATCGTGTTTGGGCCAGGTGGCTTGCTAATCCCACTTTCTCGATAAAGAAAAGATCAGCATTTAATATTTCTTCTGGAGTGTGGCCAGACAAGACTTTTAACAAAAGACTTACCAAACCTTTCACTATTATTGCCTGACTATCTCCCACATAGTATACCAAGCCATCTTTCTGATATCCATGAAGCCAAACAATTGATTGACAACCTTTTATAATATTTTCCTCCGTTTTCAACGAATCATCCATAACTGGTAATTGTTTACCCAAATCGATGATGTATTCGTATTTACCTTCCCAATCGTCAAATAATTCAAAATCTGAGATTATATCTTCTTGTATTTCGTTTATGGTCATATTCTCAATTAAAGGCTGCATTACCTCAATAACTTGATAACTTTTTGAATAGCAGCTATAAATCTATCAATTTCTTCAAATGTATTATAAACAGCAAATGATGCTCTCGATGTTCCCGGAATTCCAAAACGAGCCATAAGTGGCTGAGTACAATGGTGACCCGTACGAATCGCAATTGCTTGCTGATCCAATAAAACACCAATATCCTGGGGATGAATACCATGAATTACAAAAGAAAGCACGCTTACTTTGTTTTGAGCCGTACCAATAATTTTAACTCCCTCAATTTGCGAAATTTTCTCCGTAGCATATTCCAATAATTCCGTTTCATAGGAGGCGATTTTATCCTTGCCTATTTTATTTACAAAATCAATGGCACTTTTTAAAGCAATAACATCGGCAATATTAGGAGTTCCAGCTTCAAACTTATAGGGCAAATCATTATAAGTGGTCTTTTCAAAAGTAACTTCCTTGATCATTTCGCCACCGCCTCTCCAAGGGGGCATTTTATCTAACAAAGCTCTTTTACCATACATGGCACCCATTCCCGTTGGGCCATAAAGTTTATGGGCAGAAAAACAGAAAAAATCCACATCCAGTGATTGTACATCAATATCTAAATGAGAAACTGCCTGTGCACCATCAACCAAGACTACTGCACCATGTGTATGAGCAGCTTCAATTATTTGTGGAATCGGGTTAATTGTCCCTAAAGCATTGGAAGCATATACCACCGATACAATTTTAGTTTTGGCCGATAAAAGCTTTTTATATTCTTCAAAAATTATTTCACCATCATCTGTAATAGGAATTACTTTTAAAACACACCCTTTTTCTTCACAAAGCATTTGCCAGGGAACAATATTGGAATGATGCTCCATGGTACTAATAATAATTTCATCTCCCGCACCCAGATTTTGCCTGCCGTAAGTTTGAGCAATCAAATTAATTCCATCCGTAGTTCCATAAGTAAAAATAATTTCATCTGTAGAGGAAGCGTTAAGAAAAGCCCGAATGGATTCTCGGGTTGCTTCGAATGCACCTGTAGCTTTTTCTGCCAGGTGGTGTATTCCTCTATGAATATTCGCATTATATCCTGCGTAATAATCATGTATGGCATTAATTACCACATTTGGTTTCTGAGTAGTAGCTGCATTATCAAAATAAATCAGCTTTTTGCCATTAATTTCCTGATCTAAAATCGGAAACTCAGCCCTGATTTTTTCAATTTCTTCAGATGTAAATACAGAAGTCATTAATTCCATGCAAGAATAACAATTTAGCTGCCTGATTAGTTTGGAAAAGTTCTAAATAAGGCGGATATTTTCGCAAAGTTAAGGCCAATAATCCTGTTGTAGAATAAATTCGAACTTTAAATTAAGTAATTGATAATGTCTAACGAATACGAACTAAATACAGCAATCATTAAAGCATCCGTTTTCCGAATTAATGAAAGTATAAAAAGAATAGAAAAATGCCTGAATATGCTTGGTGGGGAATTAGTTTGGCACGCTCCTAATGAAAACTCGAATTCAATGGGTAATCTGGTATTGCATTTATGTGGTAATATTACCCAGTACATTATTTCGGCATTAGGAAAAAATGAAGATAACCGGGATCGCGATGCTGAATTTGCCAATAAAGAAAAACTATCGATAACTGATTTAATAAGGAAAATAAGGGAAGTTGAGAAAAAAAGCGTTGAGCTGATTGAAAGCTTGAATAGTGATTCCTTATTGGCAAGATATAAAGTTCAGGGTTTTGATTTTAACGGGGTCGATATTTTGATTCATGTAGTTGAACATTTGAGTTATCATACGGGACAAATAACTTATTTTACCAAAGAAAAGCTCAATACCTCCACCGCTTACTACGATAATGTTGATTTAAATACCAAAAATGAAATCTAGCTGAAAACAAATGAGAAATGTTACCCCTATCTTATTTACATTAACCACATTATATGGGGTATGGCTATTTAAAAAGTTATTTACGCCAGACAAAAAAATATGGATAATTTTATTTATTTGGCTTTTTTCTCAGGCCTTGTTAGCAATAAATGGGTTTTATCTGGACGAAATGAGTACGCCTCCTAAGTTTATACTTTTAGTTGGCCCGCCAATTTTATTGATAATCTATTTTATATTTATTCGTAAAAAAGATATCAGTCTGGAACTAGAGGAATCTAAATTACTCGAGATTCATTTTATTCGTATTCCTGTTGAAGTTTCACTTTTGCTTCTCTACAAAATTCAAGAAATACCGCAGATTATGACTTTTGAGGGAAGAAATTATGATATACTGGCTGGTATCACAGCAATTCTATTGCACTATTTCACTTTTAAAAAGTCTATTTTGGATCAAGGCAGAAGGCTTTTGTGGAACTTTATAGGACTCGGATTACTGACAAATATCGTTTTTTTGGCTATATTTTCAGTACAAACACCTTTTCAGAAATTTGGATTTGATATGCCGAATGTAGCTGTATTAAATTTCCCATACATTTGGTTACCCGGATTTATAGTTCCTCTGGTGCTATTCGCACACCTCGCTTCGATCAAGAAATTATTAAAATCTTCAAAATTGAACTAAATGCTTACTTTTTCGATCCTGGCCTATTTATCTATTACTCTTTTGATTGGTTTTTGGGCTTCGCGAAAAATACATAACTCCGAAGATTACATTTTAGCAGGTAAAAATCTTCCGGCTTTTATGGTCGGGGTTACTATTTTTTCTACCTGGTTCGGTTCGGAAATGATTATGGGAGTACCATCCATAGTTATTAAAGAAGGTATTAAGGGCTTAATTGTAGATGCCGGTGGATCCATTCTATGCCTGAGTTTGATTAGTTTTTTCTTTACAAAACCGATATATCAACTAAACATTTATACCATAAACGATTTTTTCAGACTCCGTTTTGGCAAAAAAATGGAGACGATAACGTCTTTGATTATTATCTTCTCATATTTCAGTTGGGTTGCCTCTCAATTTCTGGCTTTGGCATTTATTTTTCATTCGCTATTTGGCATTTCAAATACAATGGGATTAATTATTGGAGCTTCCATTGTGTTGATTTATACTTATATTGGTGGTATGTGGGCTGTTTCAATAACAGATTTAATACAAGCAGTAGTTATCACTTTAGGATTAATTATTATTCTTTATCAGTTACTAAATCAATCGGAAAGCCCAAGAAATATCTTCCGGGCTACGCCAAGAGGTTTCTTTAATTTTTTTCCTGAAAAAGGATTTTATAATTGGACAGATTATATCTATAAATGGGTTGCCTTTGGAATTGGGGCCATAGTTTCACAAGAAATTTACCAGCGGGTTTTAGCTGCAAGATCAATGAAATCCGCAAAAAGGGGGGTATTTCTTGGTGGCTTTTTAATGGTAATAATTGGGGTTCTACCGAGTTTCGCAGGTTTAATTATTTTCCAGATTCATCCGGAATTAATACTTCTAAACGATGGTCAAAATCTTTTACCCGAAATGGTATCCAAATACATGAGAATGCCCATTCAAATTCTATTCTTTGGTGCACTTATTTCAGCTATTTTAAGTACATCCAGCGGAGCAATTTTAGCACCGGCAACTGTTTTATCGGAGAATATTATCAAACCCTTTTCAGTAAATTTTACAGATAAAAACTTATTATTTTCTACACGCCTGAGCGTTGTTTTCATGACCGTAATATCTTGTGCATACGCCATTTTTAATACCAGCATTCACGATTTAGTGGTAAATTCAGTTGCATTAATCACCACCTGTATGACGGCCCCTTTTGTACTGGGTATTTACTGGAAAAAAACCTCAGTTACCGGAGCATGGGCGGGTGTAATAGCCGGATTTATTGCCTGGTTAATTCCTCATTTATTCCAAAGCAAAGTTGAACCGGTTCTAATTGGAACACTTTTTAGTACGTTGGCTGTATTTCTTGTGAGTTTTTATAAAAAAGACAATTCTGATGAAGTTTTTAGACAAAATATTGAATTAATATCCAAATGAATGAAATAAAGGTTCGTTTTGCTCAAATTTCAGACTTAGAAGCTATTCGCGAAATCTGGAATTATTATATAGCTAATACCACAGTTAATTTCGATTATATTCCAAAGGAAAAAGATGAAGTTTTGGATTGGTTTAAAAATAAACAAGAAATGAATTACCCTGTTTTAGTTTGCGAAAAAGACAATCAAATAATGGGTTACGCAAGTTTTGGTAGCTTCAGAAGCTGGCAAGGCTACCTTTTTTCGGTGGAACACGGCATATACATAAAACCAGGAATGGGTGGGAATGGATATGGCAAATTACTGTTTACCAGACTATTAGAAGAAGCTAAGAATCAACAAAAGCACTCCATGATAGGTGCTATTTCATCAGATAATATAGAAAGTTTGGATTTTCATAAAAAAATGGGCTTCCGCGAGGTAGCCCATTTAAAGGAAATCGGATATAAATTTGATAAATGGCTCGATTGCACATTCGTACAATTGATCATTAGTTAATTTCGTCTAATTTTATTTTTACTAATTCTTCCAGATAATCTCTTAGGGTATCAATTTTGATTTGACTAACCACATCTGAAGCAAAAGCCAATAATTGTAATTTTACCGCTTCTTTCTTAGGTATACCTCTTGATTGCATATAAAATATTGCTTCGTCATTCAATTGACCTGTGGTGGTTCCGTGAGAACATTTTACGTCATCAGCCCATATTTCGAGCTGAGGCTTGGTGTTCATACTTGCTTTATCCGAAATAATCACATTTCGGCAGTTCTGATAGGCATTTGTTTTTTGAGCTATTTGACGCACAAATATTTTCCCATTAAAAACACCCGTTGAATTATCCATTAAAATACCCTTATAAAGCTCATTAGAAACCGAATTTGGTTTACAATGATCTACAACAGTATGATTATCAATATGTTGTTTTTTATTAGGTATGTATAGGCCATACATGTGAGATTCTATGTGCTCTCCATCCAGAACCAGATTCAGGTTATTTCTAACAAAACCGCCATTTAAGGTAATTGTAGCAGAATAAAAATAACTATTATCGGCAAGATAAACTTGCGTGGTGCCAACATGATACGAAACATCATTATCATTCTGAACTTTGTAGTAATCTACCCGGGCATCTTTACCCACGTAGACTTCTGTAGCTGCATTTACAAAACCACTTTCCTCACCAAAAGAGCGATAGGCCTCAGCAATCTTCACTTCGGCATTCTGTCCAACTACAATTAAATTACGAATAATAGAGCCCACATTTTCTTTACGGGTATCATTTATCATACGTAAAATTATAGGTTGCTCCAAAGTAACATTATCAGGAATCTCTACCAAAATACCATCATTGGCCAAGGCTGAATTCATTGCCGTAAAGGCGTCCGTTTCACTTTTCAGGTATTTTCCGTAATGTTCAGTCAGCAACGGATTTACATCATTTATTGCCTCTTGAAGAGTAGATATTTTAATTCGGCCGTCTTTATCTGAAACATTTGACAGCTCCGGGTGATAAATACCATTAACAAAATATAAGATTATACCTTCCAGATCAGGCAGTTCAAAACTTTCCAGATCTGAGTGAGTTATTTCGCTTTTGGGATGAAAATTATACGTAGCATTTACAAGCTTTTTTACATCGGAATATTTCCATTCCTCATCTTTCTTTGTAGGAAATGAAAGATTACCGAATGCTTCAATTGCCTTTATTCGACTTTGATTAAAAACATCTTGCTTTTTTCCGTTTAAATTATTTTGAATTTCTTCAAACTCAGAAATCAGCTGATTTTGCATTATATTTTCGGACATAAATTCTTTATTCTTATGATATTCAAGCTAAAGCTTCGGCAGCATCTGCTTCCGCTTTTATCCAATCGTAACCTTTTTCTTCCAGTTCCAGAGCTAATTCTTTAGTACCCGACTTCACAATTCGTCCTTTATATAATACGTGCACAAAATCAGGTACGATGTAATCCAACAATCTTTGATAGTGAGTAACAACAATAAATGAACGATCGGCTGATCTTAGTTGATTTACACCATCAGAAACTATTCGAAGGGCATCAATATCCAAACCAGAATCTGTTTCATCTAAAATCCCAAGCGTGGGCTCTAACATAGCCATCTGGAAAATTTCATTTCTTTTCTTTTCACCACCTGAAAAACCTTCATTTAAGGATCTTTTTAGTAGTTGATCATCAATTTTTACCAGCTTTGACTTTTCCTTCATAATCTTCAGAAAATTAGCTGCATCAATTGGGCTCTCACCCTTGTATTTTCTGATTTGATTCATGGCAGTTTTCAGGAAATTTACCGTTGTTACACCAGGAATTTCTACCGGATATTGAAAAGCGAGAAAAATACCTTCCGCTGCTCTTTCTTCGGGAGCCAATTCAAGCAAATCTTTTCCTAAAAATTCAACAGAACCAGCTGTAATTTCGTAATCTTCACGGCCGGCTAGCACAGATGCCAAGGTACTTTTACCACTACCGTTGGGTCCCATTATAGCATGCACTTCACCTGCCTTTATCTCCAAATTGATACCTCTAAGTATCTCTTTATCATCTATTTTTGCATGTAAATTACTAATCTTAAGCATATTGATAGTTTTATGTTTTTTTTAAGGGGGTGCAAAGGTACGATATTCCCTTCATTTATACATTCTATTTGTAATAACTCTAAATAAGAATTAACTGTTCCCTATTTTTTTAATATTTCTCATTAAAGATTTTGGATTGTGTTTTTGGATTTTAAAAATTACTGTTCACTTTTAAATCTAAAGTGTTATTTTTGTTTAAATGCAATTAACATTATTTTTGAAAAATTTATTTGCCCGCTTCTTAAAGATTATCATGCTTTTCATTTCCCGATTTGGGTTTTCCTGATTTCAGTTTTTCTGTTTCGGTTAACTTATCTTATATTTTAAATCTTTTTTTATGGAAAAATTATTTTATTCAGACAGTGAAGTCGCTCGTCTTAAGCGATTAATTATACACAGCCCTGATAGTGGATTAGGGAAAGTCGTTCCTTCGAAAGCTCAGGATTGGCTTTTTGAAGATATTGTTCATCTGGAGACCATGCGTAAAAAGGAATACGATTTGTATTTATTACTCCTGCTCTATTTTCTTGACCCCGATAAAGTAAAAGGCAAAATTATGGATGATTCCATTTTACAAAACAGGGAGTTTTTTAAACCAGGTCATGCCAATTATTTTAAATCAGATAAAGTTTTGGAATTCGAGGTCTTGTTAAGTGAAATTTTAACAGATTTTACGGTAAAAAACCAATTAATTGCTGCGGTAAGTGCGGTGGAAGATTGCTCTTATCAGGAAATGAAAAATTTTATGGAATTTGGTGCTGTTCAACTAGCCAAAATTCTTATAACAGGTACTACAGAAAAGGGTGAAATGTTCTTCCCTCCTATTCCAAACCTTATTTTCACCCGTGATTTGGGCATAATGATAAACGATCACTTGCTTTTGAATAAACCGGCCAAGCTTGCACGTACCAGAGAATCTTTGCTTGCGAAATACGTATTTTTTAATCACTCCCTATTTAATTCATTGAGAGATAATATCATTGAAATTGAGGAAGATGAAGACCATTTTTTATTGCCTGAGGATGTGCAAGGAACACGCCTGGAAACACTGGAAGGCGGAGATGTTATGATGGTTGCTCCCAATCACTTATTTATTGGTATAAGTGAGCGTACAAGTCTGGAAGGGGCGAGACAAGCCATGCGTAAGCTATTTGATAAAGGTGTTTTAGAAAAGGTAACCTTAATAAAAATCCCGGCAAAAAGGGATTATATGCACATTGACACCATTTTTACACAGATTAAAGAAAATGTATGGGTGCTTTTGGGCTCATTGGCAAGAGCACGAGAATTTGCAATGAAGGAAAAAATATGGGATAATCTAGGCCAAAGGGCGAAGTCTGAAGAGTTGATAATTAAGCAATTCAGTATCGCGGAAGGTGAGGAAAAAGTAAGAACTTTTGAAAATCTGGAAGACCTTTTGATTTCGGTATCTAAAGAAGATTTAAAATGCGAGGAAAATGTGAAATTTATCTATTCAGGAAATAATGAATTTCCTTACGGTGCACGTGAACAGTGGACGGATAGTTGTAATTTGTTGGTATTAAAATCTGGTGTGGCTGTTGGTTATGATCGAAATGATAAAACTGCCCAGGCGTTTGTCGAAGAAGGATTTGATATTATTCCGGTGAAAGAATTATTACTGGCATTTGAAAAGGGCTTAAAAACACCGGAGAAATTAGAAAATACGATAATTACGCTTCCATCTGCAGAGCTTTCCCGAGCTCGTGGTGGTTCCCATTGTATGAGTATGCCCTTATTACGCGATAATATTTTTTAATATGCAACAACAAATCACATCTAATATATTGATGATCAGACCAGTAAGGTTTGGCTTCAACCCGCAAACTGCCGAAAGCAATGCTTTCATGCAGGAGCCTGACAATAACACAATTGATTATAACAATAAAGCACAGGCATTATTTGATCGGTTTGTAGAGGTATTAAGATTAAACGATGTAAATGTTTTTGTATTCGATGACACTTCAAATCCCTATACTCCGGATAGTATCTTCCCGAACAATTGGGTTTCGTTTCATCATAGCGGTCGGGTTGTATTGTACCCTATGGAAGCTGAAAACAGACGCAAAGAAAGAAGAAAAGACATTTTGGATAAATTAGGAGAGCATTTTGATATTACTGAAATTATTGATATTTCTTATTTAGAAGAAAACTCCAGCTTCCTGGAAGGCACGGGAAGTTTGATTCTTGATAGGATCAACCGGGTTGCTTACGCTTGCTTGAGTAGTCGTACTAATAAGTTAGGCTTGGATGTGTGGCAAGACCGCATGAAAAATTACAAGGTTGTTTCGTTTAATGCCGAAGATTCAAATAATATACCCGTGTATCATACAAATGTCATGATGTGCATGGGTGATTCATTTGTACTGTTATGCTTGGAAGCCATCCCAAACCTCGATGAAAAACATGCCTTGATAAGTATCCTGGAAGCTCAGGGAAAAGAAATTATTGCCATTTCATTGGAGCAAATGTATGCTTTTGCCGGTAATATGCTTTTGATTAAAAATAATCAGGACAGAAAAATACTTGTTATGTCTAGTCAGGCATTTCGAAGTCTAACTACTGATCAAATTAGTAATTTAAGAGAAAAGGCTGATCTTCTGCCTATCGATTTAGACGAAATTGAAGAACTTGCAGGTGGGTCGGCCCGATGTATGATGGCTGAAATTCATCTCCCGGTTAAAATATAGATCAAAATATATATTTTTATATATTATATATTAAATAGTATATATTTTTATATTATATAGAATATAATATATATTTGTTTAATGAAAGAATGGAAAGAAGTACTTACAGCAGATATAATAGAGTCTGATATTCTCAGTTCTTTTCAACGCGAAGAGCTAAAACTTGCACTTGACCTGCTTGCTTTGCAGTCCACTGCAAAGTATGAATATTTTATTCGTGGCGATAGTTTTCAGGTATTTATTGACAGCGATGGATTGCGAGAGGCACTAAAAATCAAAGCATATCTGAAATTTCATTTGCAAGTGGCGGTACGGATATCAATTGGAATAGGCTCAATTCGAAATCTGGCCTCAAGCCTGAGTAATTCAGTTGGGCAGGCATTTACCTTATCCGGAAGAGCTTTAGATCAAATGAAGTTAAATGAGCAAAATATATGCATAGTAACAGAAAACGCCGATTTAAATCAGGAATGGCAGGTTCATTCAGCCTTTCTTGATTATTTAGAAGGTATTCAAACCCAAAGTCAGGCAGAGGCCATTTATTGGTTACTAATGGGATTGACTCAAACAGAAATTGCGGCAAAAGTAGGTATTTCGCAACCCTCGGTAAATGCACGATTAAAAAGCTCGGCATGGTATCTGGCAGAAAAAATAATAAATAGATACAATCAGATAAAAACCCGCCTATGAGTGCTTTTACAAGTGTTCAACTACTATTATTATTAAAATTAGTACTTGCCCATTTACTATCAGATTATTTTTTCCAAGCCAAATCCTGGGTAGATAGTAAAAACAAATCCAAAGTAAAATCACCTGAATTGTATTATCACATTGGGATAACTTTTTTGGCTGCCTGGGTTGTTACAGGTCTTTTTTGGATATCAATTATTATTTCAATTCTTCATTATCTGATAGATTTAGCAAAAATCTATAGTCCATGGCAAAATATCTATACTTTTTTGCTTGATCAGGTCTTGCATCTGATTGTTTTGTTAGCCATATGGGTAATATATTTGGATATAAACGGCCTTTTCTCCCAGATTCTAAATGAATTTAGCACTAATTATAATTTCTTCGTATTCTTGATGGGATATGTATTTATAAGTGTACCTGCCGGCATACTCATTGGCATGTTCACAAACAAATGGCGAAATGAAATTTCTAATAGTCCTGATAGAAGAGAAAGTCTTTCACAGGCTGGTCAATGGATAGGAATTTTAGAACGTATGTTGGTTCTTACTTTTATACTGATAAATCAATTCTCAGCCATTGGTTTTCTGATTGCCGCAAAGGCCATTCTACGATTTAGAGACAGTGAAATTAAACAAATGGAATATGTGCTTATTGGCACATTAAGCAGTTTCACACTCACCATTTTGGTAGGATTATTAATTAAATCCCTACTTATATGATCATAAAAATTTAAAATTATACGAAAGCGAAACAATTGGTGAACCAAAAACAGTTAGTTTGTAAGATTTTGCAACATTTCCTTCTGATCTCATGAAAATGGAATACGCATTAGCCCGGCCATAAAGGTTATACACAGTAAATGTCCAGTTGCTTTTAAAACGCTTATCTCTCATACTGGGATTATAAATGTTCCAGGCGAAATCGAGTCTATGATAATCCGGAATTCTGGAATTGTTACGCAATGCGTAAAAAGGGTAAACGGAATCGGAAAAACGAATAAAACCTTGTGGCGAGGTATATGGTCTACCTGTAGAATAGGTAAAATTGAATGAGAAATCGTGGTGCTCGCCTTGGTTAATTACCACAGCTGCATTTACAGTATGTGGCCTGTCATAATTTGATGCATACCAGTTTCCAAAATTTATTTGTTGAGTAAAACCAGGCCCTTCATTTATTTTATTAAAAGATCTGGCCCACGTATAGTTAAGCCAACCTGTTACTTCTCCTTTCTTTTTAGAAAGCATAAATTCTACTCCATAGGATTTATTAACACCCTGCAATAATTCTGTTTCGGGGTGTTGTTGTAATAAAAAGCTCGCACCTGGTTTATAATCAATGATATTATTCGTAAATCGATAATATGCTTCCAAAGAAAATTCATAAATCTGACTTTGCAATTCATGAAAATATCCTGCAGTATATAAACTACTTACTTGAGGTTTAATGTATAAATCTGATGTTTTCCATCTACTTGTAGGTATCGGAGTGGTAGTGTTTGAAACAACTTGCATGTATTGCCTCATCATATTATAACCCATTTTGATTGAACTAAATTTATTTAACAAAAATCTCATTCCAATTCGAGGTTCAGGGCCACCATAAGATTGAACCAGACTTCCATTACCATAATTCAAAGTATCAATAATACTAAAATCATTACGTTCTTTACCTGCATCGTATATTAAAACATCTGCCGGGCCAGGCTTCCTAAAATAGGAATAACGTAAACCCAATGACAAGGTAATGTTTTTACCAATTTCTAGTTCATCCTCTGCACTTATACCTAGCTCTTGCCCTTTTTCAATTGGTGTTTGAATTGCCAAAACACTGGTGCTTGTACCAGGAACTAATTCACCCGGATTGATGGTATATTGCGTAAAATCAGCACCTAATTCAATTTTGTGATTTCCCACATAATAATTCAGATTACTCGCAGCCTTTTTATAACTTATTGCCTGTTCAATTCTTACCTTATTATCGGAATCCAGTTCAGGAAGTAAAATATTAGGTTTATATTCCGAACTAACCAGGGAGGTTTGTATGTTCAAATTATCATTGATTAATGTCAGCCATTTTCCGGAAAAATTTAAGGTCTGATATTCGTATTGGGTAGCAGTTGAATTGATGTCACCTATAGTACCCAGAGATTCTGTTTGAAAATTATCGAAACTGTAATAAGAAGAAAGTGTAATTGTATTTTTAGGATTAACTACATAAAAAAGTTTAGCAGCCCCATCTCCGAAATTGGCTTTGATATCTTTCAATTTTTTAGAAACTATTGGTAATAACCAATCATTAAATGCACCTCTCCCTGAAATCATAAGACCCATTTTGTCTTTAATAATCGGGGCATTCATTTTCAAGCGGTTGGCTACTAAGCTTATACCACCGTCAAGTTTGAATTTATCCAGTTCAGGCTGTGCTAAAGTAACATCCAACACTGCTGCTGCACGCCCACCATATCTTGCCGGTACATTTCCTTTATACAGGTCAAAACCAGAGACAGCATCAGAAGGAAAGGCTGAAAACAAACCAAACATGTGTGTTGGGTTAAAAATAGGAGCATTATCAAGCAGCATCAGGTTTTGATCTGTAGTGCCCCCCCTGATATTAACACCATTAGAAGCCTCCCCTACTGAAGAAACTCCGGGTAACATTTGTAACCCACGTAAAATATCGGTTTCTCCCAATGCGGTTGGCAATTTTTGTAAGGTTTTAATATTCAAAGAACTTACACCCAGTAGAGGTCTTTTCAGGTTTTGAGAGGCTTTGGCAGAAATTATTACAGCGTCCAGTTCATTGGAAACCTTATTAAGTGCAATATTCAATTTGGTATCATCTGAAAGCTTTAAAACCCTTCTTTGAGCAACATAACCAACGTATCTGATTACAAGACTAAACTCCAAATTTTTGGGAACTGTAAAGTCAAAAGCACCATTCTTATCAGTTGCCTGAGTCATTTGCCCATAGTTTAGAAGAACTGTTGCCCCAGGCAAAGGTGAATTATCCAGGCTATCGGTTATGATACCTTTAAGCTTTACTGTATTTTGACCGGTTACAGCCAAATTGCAAAACAAAAATCCAATGATAAAAAATAAACTTTTATTCATAATATTTTAATTAATCCTGAAATCCGATAGGTTTTTGGTTAGTTCGGTTGTAGGAATTTAGACATGGTGCTAATGGTGGTCGCGTTAAATCTGTACCCTGAGGTTCAGGCGTAATTGATCTGCCCTCTAGTAAACCATAGGGTAAATAGCCTAATTCGCGGATATTTGACCGATCTATCCAAAAACTGGATTTTGATATACTGGTAACCATAAAGTATCCCCCTATTGCCTGTTCTTTATTACTGATA
>JAHEBN010000249.1 GCA_024645245.1 Jiulongibacter sp.
TACGAGTGGGAGTTGACCAAAAGCCCTGCTGGTGCTCATCAATGGAAACCAAAAGGCGATGCTGGAGCGGGTACAGTACCTGATGCACATGACCCTGCAGTACGACATGCACCTATGATGTTTACAACAGACTTAGCATTGAGAATTGATCCTGCTTACGAAGCAATTTCCAGAAGGTTTTATGAAAATCCGGAGGTTTTCGCCGATGCATTTGCCCGTGCCTGGTTTAAATTAACCCACCGCGATATGGGTCCTATAGCCAGGTATTTAGGTCCGGAAGTGCCATCAGAAGAATTAATCTGGCAAGATCCGGTACCAGCGGTGACGCACAAACTTATAGATGAGACCGACATAACCCATCTAAAAGCAACCATTTTAGCTTCTGGATTAACCGTAACGCAACTGGTATCTACCGCTTGGGCTTCTGCATCCACATTCCGTGGATCGGATAAGCGAGGAGGTGCCAATGGTGCACGAATTCGATTGGCTCCTCAAAAAGATTGGAAAGTAAATAATCCGGCTCAATTAGCTATCGTTTTGGCTAAACTGGAAGCAATACAAAAGCATTTTAATGCTTCGCAAACAGATGGCAAACAAGTTTCTCTTGCCGATCTTATTGTACTTGGTGGCTGTGCAGGAATTGAGCAAGCAGCCAAAAATTCCGGCCATTCAATTACCGTACCTTTCACTGCTGGCCGTACGGATGCTTCTCAAGAACAAACCGATGTGGAATCTTTCGCTATTTTGGAACCGATCGCCGATGGCTTCCGTAATTACCTGAAAAATAAATATACCGTAACAGCCGAAGAATTATTAGTTGACAAAGCTCAGTTAATGACCCTTACTGCACCTGAAATGACCGTTTTATTGGGTGGCATGCGTGTATTGGATACTAATTTTGATGGATCACAAAAAGGAGTATACACAAAAAATCCGGAAACACTGACAAATGATTACTTTGTAAATCTGTTGGATATGGGTACAACCTGGAAATCAACATCGGATTCACAGGATGAATTTGAAGGCAGAGACCGTGCTACGGGTAAGGTGAAATGGACAGGTACCCGTGTGGACTTAATCATTGGGTCAAACTCCGAACTACGTGCCATTGCTGAAGTTTACGGAAGTTCAGATTCACAGTCCAAATTTGTAACAGACTTTGTAAAAGCCTGGGACAAAGTAATGAATCTGGATCGTTTTGATTTGGTTTAAGAAGTAAATTTTTACTTAAAATATAAAAGCCCGGTTTCTTATGGAAGCCGGGTTTCTATTTTTGCAGAGAATTGAAAAATGCACCCTTTTCAAAAAAGGTGCACTTTTCAATATTAAGTTAAGATTAGAAATTTAATTTTAATTTGCCGTAAAGGAAAGCTCCATTCCAGCCCATTTGTACCGGATCCCAGGCACCACCGGATTCTGTTATATATCCAGAATACATATCGGGATAAACATTAAAAATATTGTTCCCACCTACAGTAATAGCAGTGTTTTTACTGAAACGATACGAATAAGAAATATCTGTAGTAATTTTCGGAGAATAGATATCAAGGGCATTTTCATCGTAATTCCAATCAGCTAGTTTAATCTCACCAAAACGTACGAAACGTATCAGGACAGTTGATTTTTTAATCTGATAATCCAAAGTAAGATTCAATTTAGATGGTGGAGCAGAGGCCTTTAGAAAATACCTTTCACGCAAGTCGAAATAGGTCTCTTCTTTGCCAGCAAGCTTGGCATTAGTATTGACATTATTGATGGTCAGATTATTGAAATTAGCAGCAAATGAAGTCGTAAAATTGCCTTCCCCAATTTTATTTCTATTTGAAATAATAATATCAATACCTTTTGTGGTGGTGGATACTGCATTAGTGAATAGTTGTGCCCGACCAACATTCAGGCTCTGAAGTAATTTACCAATATCGGGATCGTCATTGGTAAATTGACCTGTTAGCACTATCCTGTCTTTGATTTTTACATAATATGCGTCGACAGTCATGGAAAAGGTATTATTGGGTCTCAAAGTAAAACCTAGACTGGCATTCTTAGAAAGTTCCTGTTTCAAAGCTGGTATTCCTAATGCTTTAGCCACAGGCCCATTATTTCTGGCTATTTGTACTTCTTCCGGCACTCCACCGATAAAGTTTGTGACTGTTGAATTAAAATATATCTGTGGTAACGAAGGGGCTCTGAAACCTGTGCTTGCTGTACCTCTTAAAGTGATGGCCTCTGTAATTTTCAGGCGGCTCGATATCTTCCCATTAAGTGTACTTCCAAAATCAGAATAGTTTTCGAATCTTACAGCTGCACCCACCATAAATTTCTTGGTAAAATCTGCTTCAGTGTCAAAGTAAAAGCCCAGATTAGAACGGTTTGCCTTTATTTCATCGCCCGGCTGAAAACCCGGAAAACCCTGAGATCCTGGAGGCACACCATCTATATAGCTTTTCCATGATTTCTCCTCACCAGCAAAAATGCTATAAAACTCATGTCGGTATTCACCGCCAAAAGCAATATTTAAACCGGCCAATTTATCTTTAAAATATTTAGACATACCAACATTAAATGTATTTTGCCCCAATTGAAACCCTCCGGCATCAAAACTGGTTGGAGAAGAAGCACCTAAGGAAGAGTTTAAAGTATTGGAAACAGAATAATGAAATCGATTTACACCGATATTGTTGCTGATATCAAAATCCCATCCATTCATCAAGGATCTGAAACCAACGGCAATGGAATTATCGTTTATCTTTGCCTTGATTAATGGGTCAAAACCATTTGGATATATAGAAGCTATATTACGATCATCGTCGGCAAAGCGAGTCCAGGCATAAGACTCACCATTTCGAATATTGCTTCCTCCAAAAAAATAAACATAAGACTTTTCAGAAACTGGTAATTTAGAATTAAGGTAAACTGAAGCGTTTTTTGCCCTCGGATCACCGAATTCGCGTCGGGCCAGCTCATCAGCATTGGCATTTGCACGGTTAGTATGATCTCTGAAATTGTAATCTCCTGTAATATTCATAAAACCACCATCGCCTACCTTAAACCCGTAATTGCCGTTTAAATTATAATTCAAACCGTCGAATTTTTTATCATCAAACCGATATTTGGACTTGTACATACCGGAATTTGCATTTACTTCAAGATTGTCTGTTGTGGTTTTAAGTACAATGTTTATTACACCTGCAATGGCATCTGATCCATACTGTGCTGCAGCACCGTCACGAAGAATTTCAATTCTTTCTATTGCTGCTACCGGAATAGCATTAAGATCCGTACCTGAATTTCCCCTTCCACGTGTTCCATAAATATTTACCAGAGATGACTGATGTCTTCTTTTGCCATTAATCAAAACAAGTGTTTGATCAGGACCCAGTCCACGAAGTGAAGCCGGATCAATATGATCTGTACCATCAGAACCTGATTGACGGTTTGAATTAAAAGAAGGTGCAGCAAACTGGAGAAGTTGATTAATATCCAACTGGCCGGTTTTTGTGCTAATTTCTTTAATATCGATTATGTCGATAGGTGCAGGAGTGTCAGTAGCCGAACGATTCAGACTTCTTGAGCCAACTACCGTAACCTGTTGCAACAAATTCCCTTCCTTCAAAACAATATTTTCATTGATTTGTACACCACTTAATGTCAAAGTTTCATAACCAATAAAACTTATTGTGAAGATGGACTCCGTGGATTGGGGAACAATGGAGAAACGTCCCTCTGCATCGGCCGTAACACCATTATTTGTACCCTTTTCAATGATTGTTGCTCCCGCAAGAGGCATCCCATCAGGATCACTGATTTTACCTTTTAAAATAGCCTGTGCCAAAACAAATTGGGCACAATGAAGTAAACTCCAAATTAAGATAATTCTTTTGATCATAGATTTAAGTTTTTAGTTTGTTAAAAAACCATGAAAACTAATAAATGAATGATTAAGAATTGCAAGATTTTATCAAAATCTACTAAACTGTCTCCGATTACTTATCTTTTGTTAAATGATTGATTAGAAAAATACAAATACGTTTGATTTCAAATGAAATTCTGGGAATCTGTATATTATTTATGAATAATGTAAAGGAACTAGCATGTATCAATATTCTATATAGCTTTTTTATAAAATGAACTTCTTATTTCTTCAACATTTTCGTAATCCACTCACGCTGTTTTTCCTGCTGTTCGGGGAAAACCCAATGGGCAGATTCAAGAGCTAAAAATTGCTCTTTGGGCGATTTAATCGCATTATATGCTGCAAAAATAGATGTAGGCGGCACCACATTATCATTATAACCAAATGAAAACCAAACCGGTACACTTATTTTTTGGGCAAAATTAGCCGCATCGTAATAGTTGATAGTGTTTACAATTTCTTTGAAACTTCCCATTTCCCAGCGGCCTTTATCTTGCAGGTAATGTGGCCAGCCACCAGCCCGGCCTTCCAGATAGCCTGTCATATCACACATAGCGGGATGAACAGGGGCTGCACAGGTAACCCGCTTATCAAGTCCCGCTGTAACCAAACTAAGTGCTCCACCCTGACTGCTGCCCATTACGCCCAGATTTTTCCCATCCCATTGAGGCAAGGAACACAAAAAATCATTGGCTCTTACACAACCGAGATAAACCCTTTTATAAAAATAATTATCGCGGTCGTGGATACCATTTTCCCAATAATGGTTATTCCAGCCTGAGAGTAAATCGTCGTAATTTTGCTGTGGCATGGTAACGGAGA
>JAHEBN010000250.1 GCA_024645245.1 Jiulongibacter sp.
TTCTCCTTCACCTGCTTCGGTTACTCCCAGATGTAAAGGGTAGGGCTTAAGGCTATCCTCATCGAGTCTTTGCACGAGCATTCTATATGCCTGCACCATGACTTGCGGGTTTGAAGATTTCATGGAAATTACGATGTCAAAATAATTTTCATCTTCACATATTTTCAAAAATTCCAGGGCTGATTCCACCATTCCCAAAGGAGTATCTCCGTACCGACTTAATATCCGGTCGGAAAGAGAGCCGTGATTGGTGCCAATCCGCATGGCAGTGCCATATTCTTTGCAGATTTTGACCAAAGGCAAAAACCTGTCCCGAATACGCTCTAATTCGGATTGATAAGATGCATCGGTATAATCAATAACTTCAAATCGTTTTTTGTCGGCGTAGTTTCCCGGATTTATCCTGACTTTTTCTACAATTCTGGCGGCCAACTCTGCGGCATTCGGAGTAAAATGAATATCAGCCACCAAAGGAGTTTCATATCCTCTCAGTCGCAATTCTTTCCTGATATTTTCTAAATTTTGAGCCTCTTTAACAGAAGGAGCCGTAATTCTTACCAATTCACTGCCGCTTTCTATCATTCGTATACTTTGCTCAACCGACCCGATGGTATCCATGGTGTCGATTGTGGTCATTGACTGCACACGTATTGGGTAGTCGGAGCCCAACCAAAGGTCACCAATTTTTACTTGATGGGTTTTTCTTCTCGAATAAGAAGTAAGGGAATTACAATACTTGTTGTTTGCTGTCATTCAATTGCTCAGTTGATATGAGTACACAAATTTACCCAAATCTTATAATGAATAACCAGAACATGGAGTATTCTGTTTAATAAGATTTAATTTTGCCGCATAATTGAGAATTATCAAATGAATATCGAAGTAAAAGAGAGCCTTTTACCAGTAATGGAGTCATTTTATACGATCCAGGGTGAGGGATTTCACGCAGGTAAGGCGGCCTATTTTATTCGCTTGGGTGGTTGTGATGTAGGTTGTATATGGTGCGATGTAAAAGAAAGCTGGGATGCGGGTATTCATCCTCAGAAAAGTGTAGATGAATTAGTGGATGAGGCAAGTCAATTTCCTGGCAGACTGGTGGTAATTACGGGTGGAGAGCCGGTGATGTATAATCTGGAAGAAATTACCAAAGGTTTGCAAAATGCTGGTTTTAAAACGAATATAGAAACATCTGGTGCTTATCCCATTACCGGAAGTTGGGATTGGATTTGTTTTTCACCTAAAAAATTTAAAGCTCCACACGAAAGTATTTTTCCTGTAGCGAACGAATTAAAAGTGATAATATTCAACAAGTCAGATTTCGCCTTTGCTGAAAAATATGCCGGTTTGGTGAATAAAAACTGCAAACTCCTATTGCAACCCGAATGGGACAGGCAAGATGAAATGCTTCCGCTAATAATAGAATATGTAAAGCAAAACCCGAAATGGGAAATAAGCTTACAAACTCACAAATTTATGAATGTGCCTTAATATTTGGGATTAGGTTTGGGGTATTAGTTATTAGGTTTTTGTATTTGCCTAAAAAACGTTGACCGTTTTTAAACTTGTTTTTAACTCTTTATTCAGAAAGAATTTTTCAATTCTATTCAAAGAATTAATAGGTATAAAAATTTTAAAATTGAACCGATCAATAAAACTTACTCTTTTTCAAATTTTAATTTCAAAGCATTAAATCCCACTTTTCTACCCATATCCTGACCCTGATCGAGGGCATCGCGGTAATGAATCCCCCCGTATAATCGAGAAATACTCGTTTCATTAGCAGCAGCCCAAAAAGATTCAAATTTACGCGGTTCACCCACCCAGAATTTGGAATAATCAGTAAAAGGAATAGAATCCCCCACCATTACAGTAAGCACAGTGGCCATTGCAGCACTTTGAACCGAATGGCCTGAAGGGAATTCAGGAAAAGGGGGTGTTAAAAGAGTAGGTTCCCATTTGCTATCTATATATCTTTTGATATAGGCAATTGGTCTGATCAGGTTGTATTTCATTTTTCCTTTCCAGGCACAAATAATCGCATCATTGACTGCAATGCCAAGTGTGGTGTAGATTTTTGCTGCATCCATGATATTCATGGGGTTGGATCGAATATGCTGAGTAAGTATAGAAAATGAATGCCCGGGAGCGGTGTAGGTATAACTCGCGGCATCATCCCAGAAATTAGCAATTATGTACTTTTCATTTCCCGGATTTACCGTTTTTGATTCGGCATATACCTCATTCGCTTGTTTGTAAAAGTCTGACTTTGGGTATTTAGAGAATTCCATTTTAGGTGCAATTCCAAAATCAGTATTGTTTTCTGCCAGAAAGCTGCGATTATCTTGCCAATGTGGGTGTAATGGGCCTGTATTTTCCAGGTCAGCTCTTCTATTTATTTCAAAACAAGCCTCACAATCAGGGAGTCGGTAATTCATGTCATAACTTCTTAGAAAAGACATATGTCCGCCATCTGTTTCTGAATATCTATAGATTTGTTCGGCGATGGATAAACCGTAGTTTTGAGATTTTAAATAAGCATAATCGGTGAGTTCATTTCTCAATGTTTTATTCACCGAGTCGCGTAAGGCGTGCACTTTTTCCATCCAAACATATGGTGCCGGCAGGAAAAACCGATCTACCAACCAAAATATGGCATTATTGGCCGCTATCTGGGGAGAAAAATCGACGGAATCATTCCGGAATTCTTCGGGCAGCTGAAATCCTTGAAGTTGGCCACTCAGGCTTTGGTATTTTGGAAAAGCCGGTACCATACTTTCATATGCAGCCAGATTGATATATCCTAAAGTACGTGCCGCGACATTCGGTGTGTAACCATCTGTTTGTTCTATTAAATCAAAAAGAATTACATGCCATTTTACCAGCAAATCTGAATTGTGAAAATCATAAGTTTTCTTTGGTAAAGAATTCTCGAACTCAATGAGTTGCGTCACATTTCGCTCTTGAAATAATCCAGTGGAAGGATATTGAGCAAAAACTTGAAAAGTTAACATGCTGAGAATAAAAGCGTAAAGGTTTTTTTTCATCCTTAAGGTTTTAATAGAACGTAAAAATAACGAATATTGAATAGATATTTTCCGTGTATAGACGGGATAAAACAAATTATAGAAACCTCATGCCTTCAAAAAAGCTATTTCTTCTTGATGCCATGGCTCTGATTTACAGGGCCCACTTTGCTTTTATCAAAAATCCGAGAATTACTTCAAAAGGTTTAAATACATCTGCCGTATTTGGTTTCACCAATACACTCTTAGAAGTATTACGAAAGGAGAAACCCACCCATCTGGCAGTGGCTTTTGATACAAAAGAGCCTACTTTTCGTCATGTGCAATTTCCTGAATATAAGGCTGGTAGGGAAGAAATGCCAGAGGATATCGGAATCGCCATACCACTTGTTAAAAAGTTGGTGAGAGCCATGTGTATCCCGCTTTTGGAATTGCCCGGTTATGAAGCTGATGATATAATAGGTACTATTGCCAAAAGGGCAGCCCGAGAAGATTTTGAGGTATATATGTATACCCCTGATAAAGATTATGGACAGTTGGTAGAAGAGCATGTGTTTTTATATAAACCTGCCTTTTTAGGAAATGGGATAGAAATTCAAGGAGTACCCGAAGTCTTGGCAAAGTGGGATATTGAGCGAATCGATCAGGTAGTGGATATGCTTGGCCTTATGGGCGATAAAGTCGATAACATTCCTGGAATTCCTGGTGTGGGTGAGAAAACTGCAGTTAAGTTTTTAAAAGAATACGGGAGTATTGAAGGTTTACTTGAAAATGCCGATAAGATTTCAGGAAAAATTGGCGAAAAAGTAAGAGAAGGTAAAGCAAGTGCCATATTATCTAAAGAATTGGCAACGATAGACATTAATGTGCCTGTTGAATTTGATGAAGAAGACCTGAAAATGTGCGAGCCAAACAAAGAAGAACTGGGTGTACTGCTAGAGGAGCTGGAATTCAGGACCTTAAGAAAAAGAATGTTGGGAGAAGAAAGCAGTTCCACTCCTGCAAATACAGATTTTCCAGATGCTCCCAAAGCCGCTTCAGTTGCCAAATCGGCTTCAAATCAAATGGATCTTTTTGGGGGAGGTGCGAGTGATTCCGAAGCACAAGCAGAAAGGCCAAGCGACAAACAAAACGCCGATTCTCGTGTTCACCGCTATTACTGCATGGACACAGCGGAGAAAAGAGCCGAATTGATCAAATATTTAATTGCCCAAAAGGAAGTCTGCTTTGATAGCGAAACAACCGATTTGGATGCTTTTGACGCCGAAATAGTAGGACTTTCTTTTGCATACATTATTGGAGAAGCCTATTATATACCTTTTCCACCAAACCGGGATAAAGCCTTGGCCATATTGGAGGAATTCAGACCTGTTTTTGAAAGTGAAAACATTACCAAGATCGCTCAAAACTTAAAATATGACTTGAGCGTCTTAAAAAGCTATGGTTTTGAATTGAAAGGTCCATTGTATGACACCATGCTTGCTCATTATATTATTGAGCCCGATCAGCGTCATGGAATGGATTTTCTGGCAGAACATTACCTCAATTATGAACCGATTCACATAGAAGAGCTCATTGGTAAGGGTAAAAAGCAAGGGAATATGCGTGATGTGGCACTCGACAAAATAACGGAGTATGCTGCGGAAGATGCCGATGTTACTTTACAACTTAAACAATTGCTTGATAAGGAATTAAGGGCAAATAATCAGG
>JAHEBN010000089.1 GCA_024645245.1 Jiulongibacter sp.
ACTATCTGCTCATTGGTAAAAATAAATTTGTTGCCTGCAATAAGCTCAACACCGGCATTGCCGCCTATCATTTCTCCTACCCGTATCTTTGGACCTTGCAAGTCCTGAAGAATGGCACATTTGAAGCCATGCTCTTTGTTTATCTTACGGATATTTTCAATTCTGGCTTTGTGATCTACATGAGTACCGTGTGAAAAATTCAGACGAAATACGTTTACCCCGGCTTGAGCTAAGGCCAATAACATTTCTTCACTTTCTGAAGCTGGCCCTACTGTGGCTACGATTTTGGTTTTTTTCTGCATAAAACGATTTTTGTTGGTCTTTGGCTTAAAATCGACGTAAAAATAGAAATTCTAAATCATAACACTAGAATAATATTTCATATACTTGATTTCAACTTAGCATATTATTCCTATTTAGACTCCGGCAGTGTGATTTGTTTCGCTTTCAAGCCAGTGAAAGTTACTTTTGTAGAGTTGTATTAAGATATCAATATTATTTTTAATCATGAGCGATAAAATATATGTGTTTGACACCACGCTGAGGGATGGTGAGCAGGTACCCGGGTGCCAATTGAACATCGAGGAGAAGGTAATGATTGCCAAAAAGCTTGATGAACTCGGTGTCGATATTATAGAAGCGGGTTTTCCTGTTTCGAGCCCAGGCGATTTTAAATCGGTTCAAGCGGTGTCTGCAGTGGTTCAAAATGCAACGGTTTGCGGACTGACCAGAGCAGTGAAAAATGACATTGAAGTGGCTGCGGAGGCTCTGAAAGGGGCAAAAAGGCCAAGAATACATACTGGAATAGGTTCCTCCGATATTCATATAAAATACAAGTTTAACAGTAATCGTGACGAAATACTGGAAAGAGGCGTAGAAGCAGTAAAATATGCTAAGCGATTTGTGGAGGATGTAGAATTTTATGCTGAAGATGCCGGAAGGGCTGATATCGAATTTTTGGCTCGTTTGACCGAGGCGGTAATAAAGGCAGGTGCTACCGTAGTAAACCTTCCCGATACCACCGGTTATTTGTTACCAACCACCATGTTTGAGCGGGTAAGCTACTTGATGAATAACGTGCCTAACGTAGACAAAGCTGTTCTTTCCATGCATAATCACAACGATTTGGGAATGGCTACTGCCAATACCATTGCCGGTGTACAAGCAGGTGCACGTCAGGTGGAAGTAACCATAAATGGTATAGGGGAGAGAGCCGGTAATACTTCATTGGAAGAAGTGGCAATGACCTTAAAAGTTCATAAGGAGTTGAATTGTTATACAGATATTAAAAGCGAAATGCTTTATCCATTAAGCCGCTTGATATCAGAAACCATGAGAATGCCTGTTCAAGCGAATAAGGCTGTAGTGGGTAGAAATGCTTTCGCTCATTCTTCGGGTATTCATCAGGATGGTTTCCTGAAACATGCTGAAAACTACGAAATAATGACTCCACAGTCTGTTGGAGTAGATAAGTCAGATATAGTTTTGACCGCCCGTAGTGGACGACATGCATTGAAGCATCGTTTAGAAGTACTTGGATTTAAATTGGACAAAATAGAAATTGACGAAGTATATAAGAATTTCCTGGAACTAGCAGATCGAATCAAAGAAGTGAACGATAAAGATTTGGTAACTTTAATGAAAGAAATGGAATTGGTGGCTTAATTGCAATAAGCGACCAAAAAAGAAGTGTTTCCAGATATTGGTGCACCTCTTTTTAATTTTTATCCGCCTTACAGGTATTTTGCAAACGCCGCTAAAAATCTATCCAAATCAGCCCTTGTAATTGCCAGACTGGGTAATAATCGGATGGTATTTGCACCGGCAACTCCGGTAAACATTTTATCTTCAAATAATAATTTTTCTCTTATTTCCTTCACCGGCTTATCTAACTCAATGCCAATCATTAGCCCTTTTCCACGTAATTCTTTAATGCCTGGAATTTTTTTCAATTCAGCCATTAAATATGTACCTAATTCTGCCGCATTTTGAATCAGGTTTTCAGATTTGATTACATCCAGTACCGCTATTGCAGCAGCACAAGCCAGATGGTTGCCGCCAAAAGTGGTACCCAACAAACCGAATTTAGCTTCAAATTTAGGCGAAATAAGTATTCCACCAATTGGGAAACCATTGCCCATGCCTTTAGCCATAGATACGATATCCGGTTGAACACCTGAGTGTTGGAAGGTGAAAAATTTACCCGAACGGCCATAACCACATTGAACACTATCGTGAATAAAAATAGCTCCATGAGCATCGCATGCTTCACGTATGGCTACCATAAATTCATCGGAAGCCACATGTATGCCTCCTACTCCCTGAATACCTTCCATAATCACAGCACAGGTCTCCTCATCCACAGCCGCTTTTACTGCTTCGGCATCATTAAAAGGCAGAAAAACCACATGCTCATCAAAATTTATGGGTGCTTTTATCGAGGGATTATCAGTGACAGCCACTGCTGCGGAGGTACGACCGTGAAAACCCTTCTTAAAAGCGATTATCTTTTTCCTTCCGGTATGAAAGGAAGCCAGTTTTAAAGCGTTTTCGTTTGCTTCGGCACCTGAATTAGCCAGAAAAAGGGCAAAGTCTTCCAAACCCGAAAGCTCACCTAATTTACGTGCTAATTCCTGCTGTAACGGAATCTGTACCGAATTGGAATAAAAGCCTAATTTGGCCACCTGCTCTTGAATAGCTTTTACATATTGAGGGTGAGAGTGGCCTATGGAAATTACCGCATGGCCACCGTAAAGATCAAGATATTCCTGTCCCTTATCGTCCCATAAAGTAGAGCCCAAAGCTTTTACCGGAGTAATATTATAGAGAGGATATACATGGAAAGTATTCATTTTTACTGCTTTTAGAAATTAAAATCCAATAGTTTTAAGAGCAAGTCCGGTTTTTTCTTCCAATCCAAAAATCAGATTCATATTTTGTACCGCCTGACCGGATGCTCCTTTTGTGAGATTGTCTATAATGCTGGTAATTAAAAGATTGTCTCCATTTTTTTGCAATTGGATCAAGCATTTATTGGTATTTAAGACCATTTTTAAATCTATTTCTATATCTGATACATGTGTAAACGGATGATTCTTATAAAATTCTTTGTACAAATTTTGGGCCTCCGAGATGTCGCCATTGAATTTCGTGTACACATTTGCCATTATACCACGCGTAAAGTTTCCGCGATAGGGTATAAAATTTATCGCATTGGAAAAATCAGCTTGAAGCGACTTAACACTCTGGGTAATTTCTTTTAAATGCTGGTGTGTAAAAGCTTTATAAATAGAGATGTTGTTATTCCTCCAGCTAAAATGGGATGTGGGAGATAAGGACTGTCCGGCTCCTGTAGAGCCTGTAATCGCACTAACGTGAATGTCATCTTGAATTAGGCCGGAATCTGCTAAAGGCAACAGTGCCAATTCAATGCTCGTGGCAAAACATCCGGGATTCGCTATTTTGGTCGCAGTTTTAATTTTTTCCTTTTGTAATTCGGGTAATCCGTAAACAAAACCATTGCTTTCATCGCGGAAATCCGTACTGAGATCAATTATTTTTACGCTTTCAGGAATGATATTTTCATTTAAAAATTTAAGCGATTGTCCATGACCTGAGCAAAGAAAAATAAGGTCTGACTTCACAAAAGGCATAAGCTCACTAAAGACTAAGTCCGTTTCGCCAATCAGGTCCTTATGGGTGGCATAAACCGGTTTACCTGCCTGACTTTGAGAATTTACAAAGGCTATTTCTACTTGCGGGTGATTAATTAAAATCCTTAATAACTCGCCGCCAGTATAGCCGGCTCCTCCAATGATGCCTACTCTTATTTTTTGCATGAAAAATTAATTAGAAATATATGATTAAAACAGCTGCAATTAAAGGCAATTGCGTCGTCGTGAAGTGCCAAATAAGCCAACTGAGTACATGCTGTTTTAAATCAAAAGTAGATGATGACGTAAAATTACCGGATTTCATTCAAGAATAACAATATTTTTAAGCTGTTTTATTGCAAAACCTGTAATTTTACCGAAGCACTTTAAAAATGAAATATGCAATTATTGGAAATTGTTTGGGATATAGATCCCACTATTATAAAAATCGGGTCATTTGAATTACGTTGGTACGGCCTAATGTTTGCCGGCGGATTTTTACTTGGTTATCAGGTAATGGTACGTATCTTCAAAGCCGAACACAAACAAGAAAAGGACCTGGACGCACTGTTGCTCACTATGATTTTATCAACGGTGTTGGGTGCCCGAATTGGCCATTATGTATTTTACGAAGGCCAACATTTTTCAGAAAACCCGGGGAAATTTATTGCGGATATGCTTATTCCTCCTTATGCCGGGCTTGCCAGTCACGGTGCCGGGTTTGGAATCGTATTTGCACTTTGGCTTTATTCCCGCAAAAGGGCCGACCAGAGTTTTCTTTGGGTTACGGATAGAATTGCCATTACAGTCGCCTTAACAGGCTTCTTCATCCGAATGGGGAATCTGATGAATTCTGAGATTGTAGGGAAACCTTCAGATGTGCCTTGGGCGTTTCTTTTTAAACAAAATACAGAATATGCCATGGTGCCTCGTCACCCTGCACAGCTTTACGAAGCTTTATCGTGTCTGGTTCTTTTTGTAATTCTCTTTTCAATTTGGAATAAATACAAATCGAAACTGCCGGATGGTTTGTTGGCCGGAATTTTCTTTGTATGGATATTCGGCCTTCGTTTTTTATACGAGTTTCTTAAAGAAAATCAGGAAGCCTTTGAAGATGGGATGAAGTTAAATATGGGACAAATATTAAGTATACCCATGGTACTTTTTGGGATCTTTCTGTTAATTCAAGCCAGAAAGAATGGCTTAAGAAACAGCCAGATTTAGTACTTCAAAAACCTATTTGACCAGAAAGCGATGCCCCATAGGGAACCAGATCGGTATTGATTCCCATAACTTTACAGGCTTCTGCAGCTACCCGAATGGAATTATTGGTACTTCTTTCATCCGGATAAATATGTGCCATGTTTGCTAAAAACAAATTGGGAGTTTGAGTTTTACATTCCGGTACTTTTTCAGAAAAATTCAGATCGCATACTGTTGCCGCTGTATTGGTTTTAAATACAAAAACGTTTTTGATCCAATCTTCTGAGAATTCCGGATTTATTCTTTTTAATGGAGAAATCATCGTTTCTTTTATCTCATTTTCGGTCATGCTTGCCAGATCTTCACTCATAGCGAAATAGCGGGATAAATAAACAATATGTGAATCCTGATATTTCTCTTTTGGAATAAAATTGGTGTGCTCAATAACACCTCCAAAAGGGAAACCTTCATCAGCTACATTCATCCAATAAATGGAGCTAAGTGATTTGTTTAATTCTAAAATAGTACAAACCGCACCGAAATATTCAATATTTGACCCATCTAACGGGCAGTTTTTTATATTTTTAAAATAGATGGAAGGAATGGTAACCAGATAATCTTCCGCATCAAAAGACTCTTCATTTGATATTATTTTTTCTACCTCTTTTCCATTCATCTTAAAAGCCGTAACCGGCGTAGATGTGCGTATTTCTACACCCATTTCCATCAATTTTTGCTGTATGGTATCTAAAAGTGTTTTCCAACTACCATCAATATAACCCAATCTTTCGTCGGCTCCTTTTCGCGAATTTAAACGTTGAGCTAAGCGGCCTATCATCCAGGCCAAAGGTACTTTAGAAGCATAAGGTCCGAACTTAATATTAAGCATGGGTTTCCAAAGGGCGTCTGTCATTCCCTTGCCGGCCCATTTATAAAACCACTCTAAAGTGGGGATGCCTTCGCTTGATCGCCATTTCGCAATTTTACCCAGGTAGATGGATGTTAGTCCGAATCTAACTTTATCAAAAATATTTACCGGTTTGAATTTTAGCAAATCCAAAGGGCCATTGAAATTATATATTTTCCCATTTCGGAAAACCCCCATGGTGGTTTTTTTGTAAAAAGCTTTATCGGCTATGCCCAATTCCTTTAATAGCCAGTGTAGCTCAGCATCCTGCGTAAAAAAGTGGTGATAATAGTGCTCCAGTTGGTTTCCCCCAATTTCAAAAGTATTGAGCAAACCACCTATTTTGTCAGAACCTTCCAAAATAATTACCTGCTTACCGGCCTTTGCTGCCAGATAGGCTGCAGTTAGCCCGGTCATTCCACCACCTATTATCAGTAAACTTTTTGATTTCATATTTCTTCCTGTACAGGCATCAAACCAGCCTTTGTTTTTATAAATCTGAATAAATTAATAATTGGAGGAGGTATAATATGGTCTCTTATCAATTCCTTTAAATACGGTACTTTCGGAAATGTCAATTTGAGATATGTAAACAAAATGGGTAATTTCTTGAAATAATTGTGAATATATTGTTTTGAGTTTAACAACATAAAATAATATCCACCAATGTTATATCTCAAAAGATAGTTAAACTTCCTTTCTGTTTCCCTGTTAAGCATGTTGTACATAAATATGCGATTTTTTAAAAATACCTCATCATTTTTATGATCGGTCAGGCTTATTCCACCGGAGTGCTTGCGATATACCACCATTACCTCAGGCAAAAATTTTATTTTCCCATTTCTGGCAGCCAGAATTGCCAGAGGTATGTCTCCGCTTTTTGACTTTTTTAGCCATTCCGGTAAGGTACCTATGGCAGACGTACGGTATAATAATGAGGCAGTGGCCATAAACCAAACCTCCTGTTTGTCTATTAAATCTTTTAATTCGAATGTGTCTTTTTTCAAACCGGAGTTTAATTCGTAGGGCTCATCATTTCCTTCAAAAAATTCAATTCTGGCATTACTAAAACAAATGACATATTCATGATTTTGTGACATGAAACTAACCTGTTTCTGTAGCTTATGCTCATCTATCCAATAGTCATCGCCTTCACAAAAAGCTATGTATTCTGACTTTCTTGCCTGCTCATAACAGACGAAAAAATTGGGTTGCGGACCTAAATTTTTCTGATGAAAAAGTAATTGAATCTTATCGGGATACTTATTTTTATAGGATTGACAAATTGATCGTGTTTTATCTGAGGAACAATCATCACCGATTATTAATTGAAAAGAAAAGTCAGTTTGTTGATTAACTATTGATTCAATCGCCTGAGCCACGAATTTCTGGTGGTTGTAGGTTAGCATTATTATACTTACTAATGCTGTATTTGAAGATTGTGCCGATTCCATTTATCAATTTTATGAATTCTTTGTAAACTCTTCTTTCAGAATTGACATAATTTTTTCATTGTGAAATTTGCCTTCCTTAAATACTGAATTTCGCAAGACTCCTTCTTCTATAAATCCACTTTTTTTGTATAATTGGATAGCCAGGATATTTTCCTCCATTACTTTAAGCCAAATTCTTTCGAGCCCTAATTCAACAAAACCAAATTTCAGGATTTGATTAGTTGCAGACCTTCCCAGCCCTTTCCCTGCTGCCACAAATATGGAGTACTCTGCTTTCCGGTTTAAAAGATCAATATCCCGGAGTGCTACCAAGCCGGCTATTTTTTCTTGGTACTCTATAGCAAAATAGGAATGAGGTATATTAGACACCAAAACACTTTGTATCCACTTGTATTCTTTTTCATAATTAACGGGAAATGGATGACCGGAGAAAAAATATTTTATGTCTGGTAAATTTCTCCATTTCCAGGTGGTTTCTGCGTCTTCTTGTGTTAATGCCCTTAGCTTTACCATATTTTAAATTAGTTCAAACTCATTAAGCATTTTTTTAATTTCTTCTTTGTCATTAAACATCATAACATCAATTATCGACAAATTGGAAATAAAATTAGGTATATTCTGATTATAGACGACTGTTTTTGTTTTTAAAAAGTTTAGTTTCAATCCTTCTTTTTCAAAATTTTCTCTTGAATATAGTTCTGTACCTCCTATGGGATTAATGTAGTGATCTGAATTCAGGATTTTATTTATATCGATTACTCTCTTTTCGGCTTTTAGCTCATTGTCTTTTGGGATTTGAGAACTTTTGATTAATTCAGTGGAAATCTCTAAAAAATCACATACTAATTTTAACTGTTTTATTAAAAGATCAGATAGCAGTTCAGAATCCGGGCTTAGTGCTTGCTCCAGCATTCCAATCACATCTTTATAAAATGGGGCTTTCCCATAGGCTCCATTGAGCTGTCCCAGCAATTTTTTTCTGAAATTTAGATAATCATCTGAAATAGAAACTTCGTTGATAAGTGTGAGGTAGGAACATTTTTTTATGGGTACAGAAATTAAAACGTCTTTTCCGTTCATCAATATTCTATTTCTGTTTACCCAGCCTCGCTGAATATATTGCAAATCGTCGCCAAGAACAAATTGATCACAGAAATTTATGAGCTGGAAATAGCCCAGATAAGGAAAAAAATAGGGCTGCATGATACCTGTTTTCATAGCATCAGTTTAATTTTCTGAGAAAAAATTTACTTTCCGGCACAGGTGTATCTGCCATTAAGTCGCCTTTATTTAGTTGAATATCTCCTGTTTTATATTCAAAAACACCCTCCGAGTAAAACAAGTATTCCGCGTTTGACGGAATAGGCTTTACTGCCGATCGAAAAGGGTGCAGCGGGATTAATGTTCTTTTGAACTCATTTCCCCATAAAGGATATTCGAAATCTTCATGCTCTTGTTGTGTGCCCAGAGCAACTATGGCGTTATCAGGAACGAGTTTCTCAAAATTGACATAGGCATCGTACAATTCGGGTCTTGTTATAGTTAATTGCTCAATTCTGTTTGTTCTCAAAAAACTTTCTGAGCCAAACAGGGGGTATAAGCTTCGAAAAGAAATAGCCATGGTAGAGGAAATTACCACCAGAATAGCTATTATCCCCAGGTATTTTATAAAACTTCGGGAGAAAAAGCTCAGGCTTATCAAGGGTAAACACCACACTGCCATATTCATGAAATAACGCCCTTTTATTGGGTCGTATGGTGCTGAGGCGGATAAACTTAAAAAATGAATAATTGCTGCTAAAATAAAAACAAGAACTAATTCTTTATCGTATAGTGCTTTTTTTCTACTTTTTATCAGCAATATCAACATTAAAGGAAGTACCCATAAAAAACCAATTACGCCCCAGAAGGGTCTTTCTTTATAAAATTCGTATCTCGGGTCACCTTCTAAAACAAATGGGGCTACTACCCAAAACTGATCTCTTTCCGGGTGAAATATTTGAAAAAATGCATTGGGGATTTTCCTGAAAACATGGTTTATATTATTTCCTGCCTCAAGGCTACGAATTCCATCCAGTTGAAGAAAATCAGAGCTATATCGGATGATATTTAATGCAAAATTTCTGGCCTTATCTCCTGTACTATATTGCCCAATGCCGTGCCATTTCATTACTATTTCAGGTGCTGAAAGAGTTGATAAACCAAGTTTGCCGGCCTCTTTAATATTGCCCAGATATCCATTTGGTAAAACATAGATTGCTATACCGATTAAAAAGACAAAAATTGATGGAAGTAAAGATTTCCGGATTTCCGGTTTTTTGAACAATATAAAAGCTATAAGTAAGAAAACAGCGGGTCCGATAAGAATAAAAGTAACCTTATGGGATATCCAAATGGAAGTCATCCATACAACCAGATATAAATTGATTCTGATTGGATTTTTATAGGCTTTCAAGATTAAGAATATTAATAAAGAAAGATAGGCTGTTTGCACCATATCCGTTTCCGTTGTAGTGGCTTGGATTAATGCAGAAGGTAGTAAGCCTGCTGCCAATGCTGCTAATACAGCTCCTTTTTTACTTTTACTGATAATTAGGGCTGTGGAGTAACATGCAAAAATAAAAACAAAATAGGAAAGAAAATGTATCAGCCGAAATCCTTTTTCACCAAAAAAATGATACCCGAATATCTGAAGCGTAGGTAATGAATTGGGATAATAGTCTATAGACCATGTGGTGCCATGAATTCTGTCCATATTGCCATTTTGTAAGTAATAAGCACATTTTACTAAATGACCCGTCATACTATCCCATTCATTGGGGAATGACAAAAATAAGACAAGCAAATTGACAATTAAGGAAATTGCTAATCCAAAAGTAAGTATAGAAAAGAGGATTTTTTCGCTTGAACTGAGTGCCAGAAAAAATATTTTGATTTTATGCGGTTGCTCACTAATTGCGACTTTAACATTGAATTTTGGTAATTCAATTGGATATCGACCTATTAACTGATTAAAAAGTAAGGCTATAATATTGGGCACTACTGCCCAAATAGCTTTATTGGCTAATAAATTAAATTTTGCAATTAAATAACCCGAGGGAATCAGGCTAGCTATAAAAAACAGGAAGCCATACAGAATGTACCCTGCTATATCTCCGGCTAATCTTTCGCTAATTCTATGAATTTGAAAAATGAAAAGACACAGACCTATTAGAAATAGCAGGTACATAACCAATAATTAAGTCCAGGGATTTTATTAATGAGAAATTTTTTGACGAAGCTCCTCCAGAATTATCTCTTTCATTAAGAGTTTTCTTTTCTGAGTTCGTTCGTTCGAAATCATCATTCTTTCCATGTCTTCGCTCAGGTTTCCAGCCGACTGATTGGTTTTTATTAATTCATCGAGATCTGTACGGGCCCGATAAACAATATTTTCCATTTCACGGTACTTGATAGAATCCTTTTGATCATTATCCAGAAAATTGAAGCTGGGATGTTTCCTGGCCACCACTTTCATCAGGTATGTTAATTCGAAAATTTTATCACAAGCCGAACGAAATCTTTCGGCAACATTTCTATCGGCCAGATGAGAAGGTACACGCACATTTTTCCACTCGTTCAAAAGTACTTTAGCACGGGTACCGGCATTAAAAATCTCTTCATTTTCAGCCACAGAAAGCTTTTCGGCATCCTTCATCATTTTGATTTGAGCTTCTACTCTAGGATCCAGACGACGCTTCACCACAATGCCTTTTGCCCGGCAATATTTCTCGTAAAAAGCGGTATTCGACTTTTTAAAATTCAGATACAGTGCCTTCAATAGTTTGGGCGGAACTTCCTTTATTTCTTTCCAATCCCGTTGATAAACTTTCATATCTTCAAAAGCTTCATCCCAATCTCGTCTGGAATGCAAGGCACGTGATAAATCTAAAAGTTTTTCGTACTCTGCCTTTCTTTCGCTGATAATTCTGTTCTGTTCATCAAAAAATGCTTTTCTTCTTTGATAAAAACTATCCAGCATTTCTTTAAACTCATTCTCTTTTTCCTCGTTGAGTTCTTTTTCCATTGGTCCGGTACGGATCCAGCGAGTACGAATATCCTGAAGTTGATCAGAGGCTTCGCCCCAATCTTCACTATCTACCCAATTCTTAGCTTCGGCGATAAGTTCTTCCTTAACTTCCTGGTTATTTCGTTGATTTTCGAGAATTAGCTCATTAAGAAAGACTTCTATATCATCGAGCCTTTTTAGAAGGGGCATGAAGTCACCAATACCATCAAAATTGAGAAGTCTTTTTCTCAATTGAAGTAATTTTGTAAGATACGAACCTTTGTTTTGAGCTTCTTCGATCTCTTTTTCAAGTTGATCGACTTTGCCGGCTGCAATATCATAGCGGTTAATGAAATACTGAAAAGCTTCTTCTTCGGTGCGTTTAACTTCTCCTATTTGTCTTTCGGGCATTTCTAAATACCCTTTCAAAAATACCTTACCGTCTTTGATGTAAGCGTATTCGTTTTCTAAGGTTACGCCTTTCATAATTTTGATTTGAAAATGGCTACTTGTTAGGTGATTATTGTACGAATAATATTGTAAATCGTAAAAATCGAAGTTTTTTTGCACTTAAGCAAAACTATCTGCTGAATTATTGGCTAAAAGTCAATAGATTTCTAAATAATCATAAAAGAATTACCTAATTCTATACTTTACATATTATGGGCAAGTATCATACCTGGTATAATGGCGTAACAGATTTATCGGAAAGCATTAAAATCAACCCAAATGACCTTGGATTGTTGAGAGGGTTTGGTCTTTTCGACTACTTTCGGACATACAATAAAAGGCCTTTCCAATGGGATTGGTATTGGAGTAGGTTTGTAAATTCGGCTGGAATATTGGGCATACCAGTGGAATTATCCAAATCGGAGGCATTAGAAATAATTTCCAGCCTGATAAATAAAAATAAGGACAAAGAAATCGCCATCAGGATATTATTAACAGGTGGCGATGCACCGGATAGCTCTACCATGATTAAGCCCAATTTAATGATCCGATCGGAGCATATTGTGGAGTCGCCAAATGAAACCTATGAGAAAGGAATTTCCATAATTACCCATTGTTACAATCGGGACATGCCTGAACTGAAGTCAACAGACTACAAAAGACTATTATCGTTAAGCAGCGAAATAAAACGGAATAAGGCCACCGATGTACTTTTCTATGACGAAAATAGAATTTCGGAGCTAAGCAGAAGTAATATTTTTCTGATTAAAAATAAGGAGTTAATTACGCCAAAAGATGGCATTCTAAAGGGAATTACCAGAAAAACTACTTTAGAGCAGCTTGCATTTAATGAATTTAAAATCACAGAGAGAGATATTCAGCTTTCCGAAGTTTTTGAGGCAGATGAAGTATTTACAACTTCTTCGAATAAAAAGATTTTAGCTATTTCTCAAATTGATGGTAAAAAAATAGGAGAAGGAAAAGCCGGTGAAATCAGCAAATACCTTCTCCAGAAATTTAATGAACTTACCAAAAACTGGTAGTTTATTATTTAAAAAACTTCGTGACTTTGATGGCATCCAGATAGCGGTTTAATTCTTCTTTCACTTTAGGAAACAAGAAGAACAGACCGATCATATTGGGGAAAACCATAGCTAAAATCATCGCGTCCGAAAATCCCCAAACAGCACTCATATTGGCTGCAGCACCGATTACTATAAATATCAAAAACAGTAATTTGTAAGTTAAATCAGCCAGCTTACTTTTCCCAAATAAATAAATCCAGGCTTGCAGGCCATAATAGGACCACGAAATCATGGTGGATACTGCAAATAGAACAATAGCTATTGTCAGAATAAAGGGAAACCAGGGTATTACATCGGCGAAAGCCAATGATGTAAGTACTGAACCACCTACGCTTTGACCATTAATTACCACATTTGCTGTGCCGTACTCAAACACTCCTGAACTGTTATAAATTATTATCACCAGGGCTGTCATGGTGCATATTACAACAGTGTCAATAAATGGCTCTAATAATGCTACGAGTCCTTCAGAAGCCGGATATTTTGTTTTAACGGCCGAGTGAGCAATACTTGCTGATCCTGCACCTGCTTCATTCGAAAATGCAGCTCTTTGAAATCCGACAATCATTACACCAAAAAGGCCACCCAAACCCGCTTGAGGATTAAAGGCATTTGAAAAAATTAAGCCGAAAGCATCATCAATATAAGAGTAGTGGGCTAAAATTATAAATACGCATGCACCAACATAGAGTATGGCCATAAAAGGAACCAATTTCTCCGTTACCGCGGCAATTCTTTTTATTCCACCTATAATAACGATTCCAACAAAAACCGCTAGCCCTAATCCAATAATGGTTCCTGAACTACCGCTTGTCATTCCTAATAAGGATGCTAATTGGGAAGCTGCCTGATTGGATTGTGCAGCATTACCACCTCCAAAAGAAGCTCCAACACACAAAACAGCAAAAATTAAAGCTAATATTTTACCCATTTGTCCTTTTCCCAATTCCTTAAAACCTTTGGTTAAATAATACATCGGACCACCGTAAACAGTGCCGTCTTCACCCAAATCCCGGTATTTTACACCTAGCGTGCATTCTACAAATTTGGTGGACATACCCAAAAGACCACAAACGATCATCCAAAAAGTAGCTCCAGGACCTCCCAAGGCAATGGCCAAGGCAACACCGGCAATATTTCCTAATCCTACTGTTCCTGAAACTGCAGTGGCCAGTGCCTGAAAATGGCTAACTTCACCACTATGACCTTCTATTCGGATGGTATCAACAATATCTCCGTCAACTACATTCAGGTTTGGAGTTGTAACCGGGTCTCCTCCTTGTTCCACTTCATCGAATTTTCCACGTACTATTTGAATCGCCAAAGGAAACCGTCGGATATTAATAAAAGCAAAATAAATCGTAAATACCAATGCTCCGCCCACGAGTAGAATCAAAATGAATGGCACATTAAATATTCGGAACAATACGATGCTTTCCCAAGCATTGGCAAATGGGGTAAAAGCTTCATTAATTCTTTCGTCGATACCGGGTTCGTCATTCGACAGATAAAACAACTTTAAAAAGGTGTTTAATATTAGGTTTAGGGTCATTTGGTGTTTTTATTAGTTGATTCGTAAAAAAACGGGCAATTCTTTAAAAAACAAAATAAACCATTATAAATCATCATTTTTAGCAATAGAAATCAAGGATTCTTGTGCTTATCCGAGCTTATAAATTATTTTATGAATTAGTTTTTGAAGAAGTTCACTAATTTATTATGAAGATATTGGAGTTAATATAATTTAAAAATATTAGTCATAAGAAGCCATTTCTCTCCACTTTGAGCGGAAGGTAATGCTTGTTGATAATTCCACATAAGTTTTTCCCATTCTTGTACTTTGGAATTTTCAAAATCTGAAATTGATTTCTTTTCAAATGAAAAATGGTCTACTGTTTCCATTATCATAAACATGCGGTTTTCGATACGATAAATTTCCATATTGATTATACCGGAATCTTTAATAGATTTTTCAATTTCCGGCCAGATTTTCTCGTGATATTTCTCGTATTCACGTATTAAAGTGGGATCATCTTTCAGGTCGAGTGCCAAACAATATCTTTTCATTTACGCAAAAAGGAAGAAGATTCAGAAATTATTTTTTAATCAATGCCCTGTCTAAATTAACATAGCCACCATCTACATGAATTATTTCTCCTGTGGTATGGTTGCTACGATTTGAAAGTAAAAAGACCACCATATTGGCAATTTCTTCTGCTTTCGTCATACGGTTTCCAAGTGGAATTCGGTTTTCTATTTCCTTTAGCTGCTCTTCTCCATTTGGAATAGATTTTATCCACGTTTCATACATGGGAGTATAACACTCAGCAACAACTACGGCATTAACTCTTATGCCATACTTTAATAATTCAACAGCCCATTCTCTGGTAAGGGCACTTCTACCACCATTTGCCGCTGCATAGGCTGATGTACCTCCTTGGCCGGTTTCAGCTACTTTGGATACTATATTAACAATAGGGCCTTTACTTTCTTTTAGTGCCGGTAATGCATTTTGAGCTATTAAATAATAGTGCAAAAGGTTGTTATGAATAGAGTTTATAAATCCCTCATAAGATCCATTTTCTAAACCAATTCCATCATTTATTCCTGCATTGTTTACCAATCCATGTATCCGCCCAAAGCGTGCCAAAACCTCTTCCACAGCTCTCTTGCATTCTTCTGGCTTAGAGAGATCTGCAACTACAGTCATTCCATAGCCGCCCGTAGCCTGTAATTTGGTAAAAACCAATTCGCATTTTTCGGCATTCCGATCGATTATAACAGGAAATGCACCTTCAAGAGCTAATTGAGAAACAATGGCTTCGCCAATACCACTAGCACCACCGGTTACTATTATTACCTTTTCGTTTAGATTAAGATTCATTTAATTTTTCATTTCTCCATCAATAAGTCTCCATATTGATAAAGGATTTGAATTTTTTAATTCATCCGGAAGAAGCGAATTCGGCATGTCCTGAAAGCAAACAGGTCTGGTAAACCGGTAGATAGCTCCGGTACCCACCGATGTGCTCCTGCTATCGGTAGTAGCCGGAAAAGGCCCGCCATGTACCATAGCATTTGTAACTTCTACTCCTGTCGGGAAACCATTTATGATTAAGCGGCCCACTTTTTGCTCCAGAATTTCCAGCAAATCGCTATATTCGGCAAGTTCAGCTTCAGATCCATGTACAGTGGCCGTTAAATGACCATTTAAGTTTTGAGCGATTTCCAGAAATTCATCCTTGGAATTGGCTTCCACCACAACACTTGTTGGTCCAAAAATTTCTTCTGAAAGGTCAGGATTATCTTTAAAATTTTGATAATCTGAATGTAAAATATAGGGTTCCACTGCAGTTTTACCTTCTGGTTTTTTACCAATGCCAATCACTTTTGTGAATTTTCGTGCTTTTTCAATTCCTGCATGATAGGCCGATTGAATATTGCCGGTTAGCATATTCCCCCCTTGTGCATTTTCGGCTTTTTCTTCCAGAGCTTTCATAAATGATTCATTTTTACGAATCATTAATACACCCGGATTTGTGCAAAACTGGCCAACTCCTAACGTTACAGAATTTATATATTGTTGTGCTAATTCTTCTCCTTTATTTGCCAGAGTTTCTGGTAAAATAAACACTGGATTAGTGCTGCCCATTTCAGCATAAACCGGAATTGGCTCAGGTCTTTGGGTGGCAGTTTTATATATGGCTGTTCCTCCTCTGAATGATCCCGTGAATCCAACAGCTTTAATATCCCTATGGGAAACAAGTTTTTGACCTATTTCGATTCCATCGTCAAATAACAATGAAAATACGCCATCAGGCATAGCATTATCTTTAGCGGCCTTTTGTATGGCTAAACCAACCAATTCAGAGGTGCCCAAATGTGCTGGATGTGCTTTGAAAACTACAGGACAGCCGGCTGCCAGGGCAGAAGTCGTATCTCCACCGGCTGTAGAAAATGCCAAAGGAAAGTTACTTGCCCCAAAAATCGCGACAGGCCCTAGAGGACGCTCCATACTTCGTATATCCTGACGTGGCAATGGGCTACGCTCAGGTAAAGCCGGATCTATTTTGGCATTTACCCATGTGCCGTCCTTTAATAAATTGGCAAACATACGAAGCTGCCCACAAGTACGGCCTCGCTCGCCCTGAGCTCGACCCATCGGGAGGCCGGTTTCCAATGTATATCGATTAAGAAGTGTTTCGCCTAATGCTTCTATTTCTGAGGCAATAGCTTCCAGAAATGTAGCTTTCGCTGTACCTGAAACTTTTCGGTATGATGAAAAAGCGGACCTAGCTTTTTCAACGGCAAGATTTAACTCGTCTTCGGTAGCTTTGTAAAAAAGTGGCCCTAAAATGTCATCCGTCGTAGGATTTACAGCTTGTATAGCTACGTTTCCTTCGGAATACGACTCAAAGCCAATGATATTTCTTCCTTGTATTTCCATTTTATTTTGTTTCAACGGTATTAGTTAGTGTTCCGATTCCTTCAATAGATATGTCTACCGTATCTTCTGGTAGTAAAGTAAAATCGTCTTCAGGAATTATTCCGGTACCTGTCATTAAAAATGCCCCTGTCGGGAAACTACATTCCATATAAAGGTATTCAACTAATTCTTTATGTGATCGTTTCATTTGATTAATCTCAATGGATTGATCAAAAACAGCTTTCTGGCTACGATATATTTGTAAGCGAATTGTAGTGGCAGGGTCAATAGGTTCGTCAAAAACAGCAATACATGGCCCTAAGGCAGCACTTTTGTCGTACGATTTTGCCTGAGGCAAATACAAGGGATTTTCGCCTTCAATATCACGGGAGCTCACATCGTTACCACAGGTATAACCAGAGATCTGCCCAACTGAATTAATGAAAAGTGTCAGTTCTGGTTCGGGAACATTCCATTTACTGTCTTTTCTGATTCTTATGTTTTCTTTGTTGGCTACTACGCGGTGTGCGGGTGCTTTGAAAAATAGTTCGGGTCTTGCAGCGTCGTATACCCGATCGTAAAAATCACCGCCACCAGCATCTTTCGATTCGTCCATACGGGCTTTTTTACTTCTAAGGTAAGTTACTCCCGATGCCCATACCTCCTGAGATCCGATTGGGGCTTGTATAAAATCCGAAATTAATTCGTTGTAATTATCGATAGGAGTAAGTTTCTGGATTTCTTTTTCTAATTCAAAAAAAAGATTCTGGCGATTTATGAACTCGTCCCAATTGTTATGTTTTGACAAAAAATATAGTCCTTCGTCAGCAATTATGAAGCCTTTGCTA
>JAHEBN010000090.1 GCA_024645245.1 Jiulongibacter sp.
CAAAAACAATGAAATGACAGGTTATTGGGCCGTAATACATGCATTACAACTAAAGGGAATCGATGGGCACTACGGAAATAAGCGGAAGGTGATTGTTTTCGGTTTTAGTGCTGTTAGCAGAGGAGCCATTTATGCCTTAAAAGCACATGGTTTCCGTGATATTACTATGTGTATTCAAAGACCTGATAACGAAGTAAGAGAAGAAGTGCTGGATGTAAATTATGTTAGAATTCAAAAGGGCAGAGAGTATGAACCACGTATGTAGGTAGTGGAGCACGATGGATCCGATCGTCCGCTTTTGGATCTTATCGGTGAATCTGAAATTATCATTAGCGGAACATATCAGGATACCAGTGAGCCCATGAATTTTGTTTTGGAAGAAGAAAAAAGCAGCCTGAATGCCGGTAGTTTGATAATAGATGAAGGCATGGCATTTTATTTTGCCAAGCCTACAAGCATTAAAAATCAGATGTTTCCCATAGATCAGATTGACTATTATGGTGTAGATCACACGCCTAGTTACTTGTGGGAAAGTGCCACCCGATCAATTTCTGCGGCCTTAATTGTGCATTTGCCAGCAATGGTAATTAGACGTGCTACCTGGATGAAAAACTCCACTATTAAACAAGCACTGACTATTGATAAAGGAGTGTTGGTAAAAGATACCATCTTAAGATTTCAAAACAGGGGTGCAAATTATCCACACCGGATTTTGAAAAATATTGCAGTAAAAAAAATAGTTAAAAACTTAGTTTTTCCTCATCTATATATTTGACAAGGGCTTCTAACCTATTACAATCTGTATCGATTAATACATCACCCGGTCTAAGATTTATTAGAATCATTCTGCCTTGCTGATCAAAATTTTCACTCACTAATTGTACCAGATTATATTCCTTTTTCAGAAATATCAATGACTCGGTAAAGTATTCACCCTCCTGTAAAAACCTATGATCAACAATGAGGGTATCACCGCTTAGTTTGCCTTTCAATATTCCCATTGTACCATCTTTTCCATCAGGTAACCAGGCGTAATAGCCACTTACAACTCCATTAGTGCCCAGAGAAATCCGGCAAGATGTGGTGTCTCCATGGAAGGTGAACTGAAAGCAGTTTACTGTAGCGGTTATTGTGGGGTCATTAATTATACCGGTTTTAATATCTGCAATTTGCAGTTCGTTTATGACCGATTCGGCCATTTCATGCACTTTGGTGTTATTTAAAAATAGACTTGCTGTTTCTAAGAGTTTTTTTTGCAAGGCCAATCTTTCAGCTTGAGTTCCCATTTTGGGATTAATAAGTACGCTATCGCGAAGAATAAAAAGCCAACCCAGCACATGATCCTCGCCATTTTCATAAGTTGTCTGAAACTGAGAAAGCAGCTTTTCCGGGTCTTTCAGGAAATCATCTTTTACCACTATGGCTTCTTTTACGCAGTCGTTTGAAGCACAACTTTTGAAAGTTTCCCAGGAATCAGATTTAGGGCCCGAGCATTGGGAGAAGAAGAGTAGTGTAAATAATAACGGTAAGTTTTTCATTTTGAATGTATTGGTAAAAAATTTACACAAGAAATCTTCTTAGGTACCCAAATGAAAAAATGTTATAAATCGAGATTTAGAAGCTTTCTCCACCTCAAATGTGCGTGTTTAAGAGCATTCGATTTCAAGAAAACGCACTCTTTTGTTTATTTAATACCCCCCGTAGCTATTTATAAGAATATCAAATATCCACTAGTTTAATTGCTTTTATTATTTCTTCGGGTGCCTCTACGTTCAGGCAATGTCCTTTCCCTATTACATCTATTCGGGTGGCATTTGGTATGTTTTTAACTATGTCATTGGTATGAAAAGGTGGGGTAGTGGCATCTCTATCTCCAATCACTACCGCACAAGGCACACCGATATTTTTTAATCTATCGTAATAACTTTCTTCTCCAAAAGCTTTTAAAATAGGGACAAGTTTAGAATGATCCTGTTTTAAAAATTCTCCGGGAATCCAATTTATAATTTCCGGATCGGGATTTTCTCCTAAAAGCGTTTTGCTGAATTGCTCACCAATTGGTTTCCATTTAATCAGCTTTTGTAATATCCCTGTTTTAATCAAGGGAATTTGCAAACGGTTTTGAAAATTATTTTTGTTTACATCACCGGCAAAAGTTGCCATAAGTACACTGCTCTTAATTTGCTTATGTTGCATTTCCGGATTGTCAAGCAGAAATTTCATGGCTAGAAACCCTCCCATAGAATGCCCTACTAATATACAATTTTCTAAGTGGAAGTATTCTATTAGGTTTTTATAATCAGAAGCCATAGATTCGGAGCTTATGCCATTTTTACCTATGGTGGATTTACCGTGTCCACGCTGGTCAAAAACTATAGTTTTATAGTTTAACTTTATTAATTCCTCTACTATGATATTCCACTCCAGATGCGTAAATCCATAGCCGTGAGCCAATAGAATGGTTGTTTTGCCTTTTCCTGATGTGATTGTATGAATTAGGGTTCCATCTGGCATTTCTACCAATTCTTCCTGTCCTTCTATAGGTTTTGATAATTGAAATTGTTGATACATGATTAAATGGTTAGGATATTAATATTTCTATCACCTGCGGTCAATTCAGGAGAAAATACTTTTTACAGCGGATGAATTTAAACAAAGATTCTAAACAAGCAATGAACTTCAAACAATGCTATTGATTTAATCGGCAGTAAAAGTAATTGGTTAAAGAACTGGTGATAATTTTCCCATATTACATTTGGCGATTTCTGCGTCCGATCTTTTTGTTTGACCGCTGATGCGTGCATTCACAATAGGTTTTGGCACTTACCTTTTTGTAAGTTTGAGAATATTTGAATCAATTTTCAATTAGGTTTGTAATAATAATTTGTTTAGCCAATCATGCCAACAAGAAGAAAATTTTTAAATGACTTAAGTGTAATCGGTACATTACCAATCAACCCCAATACCCTGTCAGGTATTTTGAATGGGGAAACCCCACTTTTTCCTTTGTTAGCGAGTCGAACCAAAGAAAACTCCTATTGGTATATTGGCCATTTAATGTCACTAGTATTAACTTCAGAGCAAACAGGTGGTAAATATGCATTACTGCGTGCCACAGAACGTCGGGGAATGGAACCACCACCTCACACGCATACCAAAGAAGATGAAGCCTTTTTGGTTTTAGAAGGGGAGGTTATATATACAGTTGGCGGTCAGACATTTAATGCTAAAGCAGGTGATGTCATGTTTTTGCCGAAAAATATACAACATTCTTTTAAGATTCAGACAGAGCAGCTTGAAACACTAATGCTGCTTACTCCCGGAGGTTTTGAAAATTATTTTGTAGAAATGAGTACGGCGGCTGAAGAAGTAAAGCTTCCGCCAATGCCACAGGGGCCACCAGATTTTGAAAAGATAGTGGCCATTGCCTCGAAATATGGAATCCTTTTTGGAAAACCTTAGCGTAATTTAGAAGTTTCATCAGACATGTTACTTTCTATTTCTTGAATCACGGGTAAAGGGGTCATAGTCATTTCCTTGCTTATACGCTCTTCCTGCAAATGCGTATATCCCCATTTGACAATTGCCGTGATTACGGGAATCAAGCTTTTGCCTGTTTCACTTAAAACATATTCGATTTTTGGTGATGGAAATTCAGATTTATTTCGCTCAATTATTTTTTTCTCAACAAAAAAATCCAGTTCCTGCATAAGTGCTTTGTCAGAAATTTCGGGAAGTAGATTTCTGATTTCACTGAACCGAAGTGTCTGCTTGCTTAAATTCCACAATATTCCCATCTGCCATTTGCCTGCCAGAAATTGCCTGGCATGTTGAACGGGGCAGCCTGTAAATAAGTCTTCATTTTTATTCATGTTAAATATCTTACACTTAGGTAAATATAATTCAGAAATTGAATTCTTTTCACAACAACTGGTTTTAAATATCTAATAATTGAAATTGCCTTTTTTGCTAATATTTATATTTCTTGAGTTTGTAAAATTTTGTGGGATAATTGAAACAATAGGACATATTTTTCTCATACAAAGTGTGATTTCTTCAAATTTGAAATAGTCTTAGTGGAAAATGTTTCGAATAGAATGACAGCATATTTAGACGGGTTGTATGAATTTTTTAAAGAGCAATTGGACTAATGTGGGAAACGTTTAGAATTAATTTTTGAAGATTTAGAAGTTGAACAACGTGTTGGAACCATTAAGGGAAATCTGTAAAAAATATCTTAATAATTCTTTACCTAAATATAAATGTGATGATTTCGGGGTCCGACGTGGCCGTCTGACCACAGATTCGATGAGGGTAATTTTTAACGGAAGCCTCATTACTTTGTTATGGTTCTTCATTTTTCACTAATTCCATCAATTGGGTGTGCACCTGAAATGTCAATTTGAAATCAGCTAAGCTTCGGGCCGTATTTTCCAATACGATTAAATTCGTGTTGGATTTAGGGTAATGGTAGCAAGCCGATACAAAACCGGGAGTGTATCCAAAGGCACCTATTTGCGTATTATTTTCTCCGTCATTGAATAGTAAGCCATCGCCATATTCTATTTGGTCAAAAACCGGATGCTCCCTGGTGGCATACCTGGTTTTCATTAACTCCAAAGTCTTTTCATTTACAAGTTTACCCGAGTATAGCAGAACATTCCATTTGTTCAAATCTTCTGCAATGGAAATAAATGAACCTGCAGTCACAAAATTTTCCAAACTATTTGTGACATGCTCCATCTCTCCGTTTTCCATTTCTTCATAACCATTCACCAGTTTTTTATAATTTTTGTCGTCGGGGTGATGGGTATTAGATAGTCCGTTCCCGGTAAAAAGGTCGGTCGATAAAGCCTGAAATGACTTTTCGGTAACTTTTTGAAGTATTTGAGCCAAAAGTTCATAGCCCAGTTGCGAGTAATGAAACTGCGTGCTCGGTTCAAATTCCAATGCTTTGTTTAACTCAACTATTCCGTGCGTATGGGTAAGTAGCTGATGAATGCTTACTTTTTGTGTCCACTCTTGGTTTATTTCGGGTAAATATTTACTGATTTTATCCTGTAGCCCTATATTCCCTTTTTCGTATTCTTTTAATACCAATACGGCTGTAATCTGCTTGCTTATCGAGCCAATTACAAATTGATCATCTGGTTCAAGTATTGTTTTTTGTCCCAGATCTGAATACCCAAAAGCTTTATTATAAACAGTGCCCGTGCCCATTTTTCAAGTACCACCCCATTAAAATCGCTATGCTGAATGATCGAATCAATTTTAGCTGTCAGTTCACTGTGATTTTCTATTGTTTTTTCCCCATTTTTCCATTGGCAAGCAGCAAATGTCAAAAGGAGTAACAGGGCAAAATTCAGGTTCATTATTTTTTGGTTTCTTATTTTTCTGCGGAAATGAATTCAAAAAATTTATGTCTGTAAAAATGCAATTAATCTTTGGTTTGGGAAGATTTGGTTGAAGAAAATTTGATTAGCTTAAGGAATTGACTTAGTACATTTTCGATTAAGCTAAGGGAACATAATTTATGATAATAGCATTTTATAAGACAATCGAGTTTGACCAAGAGGACTGACCTCTGACTCGATGGAAAATATAAACCTCATATACGAAAAATCACCCCAAATGAGGTGATTTTAAAGAACTTATATGTTTCGATTATTAGAACCGGATGCCCACCGTAAAGGTATTGGCATTGATGGGGTTATTGTCGTTAAAGATAGGCAGCATATCGTATTTGGCAAATAATCGGAAATCTCCCTTGCCCGCCTCGGCCATCAGTCCGTAGTTAAATTTACGCAGGTTGTAGTCGCCTTTTTCTTTGTATTTGGCTCCATCGTATTCCTGGAATTTCTGATACGAGTTGATCTTCATTCCTCCGTATACACCTACGCCAAAGTGAAAGTTAGACTCTTTAAAACCAAACTGCAACATCACCGGTAGGTTCAGGTTATTCACCACCAGTTTTGATTTTTGTAGGTCAGTTTCCACAAGTTCAAAGTCTGAAATGGGGCCGTCTTCATAATACTGCTCGTCGTACTTCATCATGTAATTGTTCCAGGCAACTTCAAGTCCGGTGCCCAGTGCTACATCTACTTGATTGCCTGTTATCAGTTTGTGATTTTTACGCCATTGCAAAGCCACATAGCGTGACTGCCATTGCTGTAGCTCGGGCATGTCATAGGCCTTGTCGAAGGCATTGAGACCTAGTATCAGTCCAAAATCTTTTTTACTAAACATGCTGCTTTTTTGCGATTTTTTGGTGTAATGATCGCGGTGATTGTTATTGTAATCGTGATCATAATCCTGGGCATTTACAGCGGTAGTCGCCAATACGGCTAAACTAAAAAGGGAAAGTTTAAATAGCTTTTTCATAATTATAATGGTGTAAAACAGTGTTTGAGGAAAATGCCTCTTTTTGTAATTGTAACAGCTTTGAAATCCAGATGTAGAAATGTGGGGAAGAGGTTGCACCGTAAAACAAAAAAAGCGTGATAATTCACGCTTTTAGTATTTCATTAACAATTGAAGGCTGTTCTTTTTAGAAACACAAACTTGCTGCTCCCAGCAGACCGGCATCGTTGCCCAGGGTGGCACGGCCAATCTTCAGGGTTTTCAGGTTATAAGCTGTGAGCCAGTAATTTAGCTGGCGGTATACTGCCGGCATGATATAGTCATAAGAAGCAGAAAGCCCGCCACCGATAAGTATCGTGGTAATATCCAGAATACGAATCATAGCCACAAGGCCATCTCCCAGTATGGAGCCCACTTCGTCGAAAATCTGCAGGGCGAGTTCGTCGCCACCGGCTGCGGCTGCTACCAGTCCTGTGGTAGATATGCTGCCGTCATCTGCCAATACACTGTTTCCTTTGTAATTGGCCCGCATTTCATTGGCCAGGTCGAGTAATTCCACCTTACCAATATTACGCTCCAATACACGGCCATGCTTGGATGGCATATGTCCCGGCTCCATGGCGTTTCCGCCACCGCCTTTAAATACTTTTTTATCGATAATGGCTGCTCCGCCCACACCCGTGCCCAGTGTTACGAATATGTAATCTTCGGGAAGTTTTTCTTCACCAAAATAATACTCGCCCAAGGCCGCTGCATTGGCGTCATTTTCCAGGAAAAACTCACAATTGGGAAATCTTTCGGATAGATAAGGAATTATTGCCGCACCGTTTATTTCGGGGATAGCAGTTATTTCTATAAGCGATTGCCTGTCGCGGGTGATAAGTCCCGGCACACCAATACCGCATTTGCTTATTGTAGGTTCCTCGATCAACTGCAGTGAAATGGCATCTCCCAGGCTTTGTAAAAAACGGCCGGAATTTCTCCAACTCGCGGTATCGTGGGCATAAAAATTACTCAGATTACCGGTTTCGGCGTCTACTACGCCCATTTTAACATTGGTACCTCCGATATCGATTCCTAAATACGATGTAGCCATTAAATGCTGAATTTATTGTAGTTCCTTAAACTTGTTTGACGGCAAATATAAGGTAAAATAGGGATATAGGAATACCGCTTAATGCTGTTTTATGACAAAAATCAGACGAAAAAGCCGTAATTATTTAAAAAATTTAGTATTGATAGATAATTTGGCTCAGAAGCTTTGGCGTATTTCGTCGATCAACTGCAACACTTCGCTGCGGCCCAAGCTTCTTTCGGCAGAGGTTACGTAATGTTCAGGTAATATCCCCCAGGTCTCGGCTAATGCCATTTTGAAGTCGTTTATGTTTTTCTGGCCAGCGGTGGGTTTTACTTTATCCCATTTGGTATAAATGAGTTTGAGAGCAATATTTCTTTCACCCAGCAGATTTACAAATTCCAGATCAATTTTTTGTGGAGGTATGCGGCTATCGATCAAAACAAATACATAAATCAGGTTTTTCCGCTGCATGAGGTAGTCCCAGGTCATTTTTTCCCACTTGGCCTTTTCCTTTAAAGGTACTTTGGCAAAGCCATAGCCAGGTAGATCGACCAGAAACCACTTATCTTCGATCAGAAAATGATTGATTAGCTGAGTTTTACCGGGCGTAGATGAGGTTTTAGCCAATTTTTTATTGCCCGTGAGCATATTTATCAGGGAAGATTTACCCACATTGGAGCGACCAATAAAGGCAAACTCCGGCATTTCGGTTTTTGGGCAATCTTCTACCTTGGTGGCACTCTTTACGAATTCAGCTTTTAATACACTCATGATTTTTTATTGACATGCCGGGCACACACCTTGTACCAACAGGTTTATTTCCTGTCGGGTGTAGCCATCTGGCAGTTTTAATGCCGGAATATGCACGTGATCCAGGCAGGTGGTGTTTCCACAAGTATCGCATTTAAAATGCACGTGGTCGTGGTGGTGATCGTCGGTTTTGCAATCGTTTTTGCACAGGGCATAGCGGGTACCGCCGTCGCCATCCAATACTTTATGTAAAAGTCCTTTTTCAAGAAATGTTTTCAGCGTACGGTAAATGGTAACGCGGTCGTATTTCTGGTTTACCTGCTCTTCCAGATCACCATGCGACAGGGCTGTATGGTTGCGGTCAAACACACTCAAAACTTCCTCCCGGCAATCGGTATGCCGCAAGTTAAATTCCTTCAATATGTCTGTACTTTCCAAATTCAATCTACTGTTTCATTAATTACCGAAGCTGTTTTGTCGAATTGCAATCTGATCAGATTGGCATAAATGCCTTTTTTATCTGCTATGAGTACATCGTGACTGCCGCTTTCGGCTATTTTACCCTTATCGAGTACAAAAATACGATCTACATCTTTAATAGTTGCCAATCGGTGGGCTATTATTAGTGTAGTTCTGTTTTTCATCAGTTCATTGAGTGCCTCTTGCACCAGATTTTCCGATTCGCTATCGAGTGCACTAGTGGCCTCATCCAGCAGCAATATGGCCGGATCTTTAAGTATGGCACGGGCTATTGCCAGTCGCTGTCTTTGGCCACCTGAAAGTTTTACTCCCCGCTCACCCACCACGGTATCCATACCTTCGGGAAAACGCTCAATAAATTCCATCGCATTGGCTCTTTTGGCAGCCGTAATCACATCATCTTGTGTAGCTTCCGGATTACCGTAAAGTATATTTTCACGGATGGTACCGCCAAAAAGAATAACTTCCTGAGGTACTATTCCAATGTTTTTACGCAAAGAAAGGTGATCTATTTCGCGTATGTCTTTTCCATCTATTTTTATCGAACCTTTATCTATTTCATAGAATCTCATAAGTAGCTGTACCACTGTAGACTTTCCTGCTCCACTCTGGCCCACCAAAGCTACTTTTTCACCGGCTTTTATTTCCAGATTAAAATCCTTCAGCACCGGCATATCTTTTCGGGAAGGGTAGGCAAAATCCACATGCTCATAAGATACAGAAGCCTGGAAGTTTTCTTTCTTCACTTCCTGATCCAGATTGATTTCGGAATCTTCTTCCAGTATTTCGAGAATACGCTCGCTCGAGCCTACCGTTCTTTGAATCTGAGCATATATATCTCCTAGCCCACTCATTGAGCCGCCGATAAATGCGGTATAAAACAGGAAAGACATAAGGTCGGCAAGTTGTATTTCGCCGGATTCTACCAGGCCGCCTCCGTACCATACCACCAATACAATTCCGCCAAACAAACCAACGATAAAGAAAGTGATAAAACCACCCCGCAGGGTAGCTGCTTTCATGGCGAGTTTCACGGTATCCGTCATGGCGTTGCCGTAGCGTATAGATTCCAGTTTTTCGTTGGTAAAGCTCTTTACAATAGAAACCGACTGCAGGGTTTCTTCCACAATCACATTGGCTTCGGCGAGTTTATCTTGAACTTGTTTCGACAATTTCCGGATGTATTTCCCAAATACCAGTGCCGCCACCACAATTACGGGAAATGTAAGCAGCATAAACAAGCTCAGTTTCCAACTTATATATACAATTATTCCGATACCGATTACCAGCGTAGCCACCTGCCTGAAAAACTCGGCCAGAGTAAGCGAAAGCACACTTTGAAAAGCCGAAACATCGGAGGTGATACGACTTGTAAGTTCACCTACACGGTGTTTTTCAAAAAAACTGATGGGTAAACTGATGAATTTATTATAAACCAATCTTCGGATATCGGCAGAGGCTTTTTCACTGACTACCGCGAAAAAGTATATACGGAAAAAGGAAAAAATACCTTGTAAAATCAGGATTCCGACAAAAAACAGAATAACATCGTTGAGCTTAAAGCGGGAATTCCCTTCAATTACACGGGTAATTTCACCAATAAGACTAGGAAATGCGAGTGTGGTAGAGGTAGAAAGTGCAAGAAAAACCAAACCGGCTATAAATGGCCACTTATACGGCAATATAAACCGAAACACTTTTAAGGCTTTTTTAATGCCTTCCTTACTGATTTTTCGCTTGTCTTTAGGATCAATATCCTCCAAGAAATCTTTTCTTCCCTTCGCCATTTTTCGCTTATTCTTCTACTTCACCTCTGTATTTTGATCTTTTCAGGATATCCTGATAGTCGGTGATGTTCATTAAATCTACAAACGAAACATCCGGGTTTTCGGTTCGAAACTTATCCACGATCCTCCATCCCAGCCACTGACCGATACGGCCGGGGCATGATGGCCCCACTTCCGGCACTTTTGGTCTTTCGCCAATGTATTTTTCTTTGGTTTTGGGGTTTTGTTCGTAAAGCAATGATTTATCGATAAAATGAGCCCAGATTAAATCCTGTGCATACCAGTTGGATTTGAGCGAACTATCCGGCAGGCAAATGATGAGCGAGTCGGGCACATCGGGTAGCATTTCTTTTGTAAATTCAAATGATTTTCCAAAATAGATCATGTCGTTGAGCAGGGCAGATTCCTGATTACCACGAATAAAACGATCGGATAAAAGACGAATTACCGACGGCACAATATAGGGTTTGTCGTAGCGGCTTAAAATATAGGCAGGTTGATCGGGCCTGTAAGTTGCTTTCGGGCCCAAAAAGGCTTCTAAAGAAATAATAATGAGGGAATCGGAAACGAAAAGGTCGTTTTCAAGTCCGGTAAAAGTGGTATAAATTTTAGGCTCTTTAAAATCCGGGTAATCTTTTTTAATGTTAGTAAAAGCCCTTGCAAATTCTTTTTTCAAATCGCCCATATCGCCAAAACTGCTGCCTGTTTCGGAGTATAGTTTTCGGGTATCCGGATGTTGCGTAATGTAAAAAATATGATTGACAAAAGCTGTATCTTCCGGAAAAGCCCGGTAAAGCATGCGGCTGTAAAAGGGATATTTATTTAAAAGAGCGGTAAGTTCTTCTGTACTTTTTACCGCCATCAGTTCTTTATCAAAGCGAATAATTTCTACGTTTTCAGTATTTATTTCTTCTTTTTCTTTCGAAGAATCGGAACTGCAGGAATACAAAAAAGGTAGTGCTGAAAGCAGCAGAATAAAAAAAGGGGGCTTAAGAGATTTCATAAAGGGAAAAAGATTTCATCATTAATAGAACGACTGGACTTAAAAGAAAATTCACTTATCGGTATCGTATTTTATGCCCGCTGTTTTTCTGGTTTCATCTAATAAACGAATGAGATTTAGGCTATCGTCCAGTGACCAGAGCTTACTTTCGGTCTGTCCGTTTCGCAGGCATTGGTTTACTTCACGGGTTTCAAAATCATATCCCCAGGTTTCTCTTTCAAAGGTAAAAATTTCGGGTTCGGCATCTGTTTTGTACAGCCTGATTTCTTTGGTCTCGTGAAATTTAGGCATCATCTGAATGTAGCCTTCCGTACCATAAATAAAGGCTTCGATACGGGTAGGAGCACCAAAAGTGCAATTGAGACTGGCAGTGGCCTTGTTTCCGTATTTGTAAATGAAGGTACTGGTTTCGTCAGTTCCGGTAGGGCCGAAAGTGCTGGTAGCCAAAATATCGGTAGGGTAGCCCATTAAAAGCAAGGAAAGAAAAGCCGGATACAGCCCAATATCTAAAAATGCACCACCGCCCAGTGCGGGGTTAAGCACACGCCTTTCGGGTAAAAATGGCGGAATGAAGCCGAAATCGGCATGGATGGTTTTAATTTCGCCAATGGCACCACTTTCAATTATGTCCAATACTTTTTTGGTGGCTGGCAAAAATCGAGTCCACAAGGCCTCCATCAGGAAGACATTCTTTTCACGAGCCATTTTGACCATTTGGGCCACTTCTGTGCCGTTCATAGCAAAAGGCTTTTCGCATAATACGGCAACGTTGTTTTCCAAACAAAGTTGGGTACAAGCGGCATGTGCCGTATGCGGTGTGGCAATGTAAATAACATCTAAATCTTTTACTGAAAAAATAGATTCGTAATCGCCGAATGCATGAGCGGCATTGTATCTGTTTGCAAAATCCCGGGCTCTTTCGAGAGAATGAGAAGCACAGGCTACCAATTGAGCATCATCAATTGTTGCGAGGTCTGTTGCGAATTTTTCTGCTATTCTACCTACTCCAATAATACCCCAATTTATCTTTTTCATCGTTCATTTTTTATTCTGAACCCAAAGATAAAGTAATAGACTTTTAAAGTCTAACGCACATAGAATTTCCTTGAAATCTGGTTATCCTTCACATTTATCCTTAAGATATACATACCCGGGTTGGGGGTATGCTGAAAAATAAGTCGCCAGCCATCGGTAAAAGAGAAGGTTTGTAAAGTTGGATAGGGAATCCCCATTTGGTCGTAAACCTGTATTTCGGCATCTTTATCCACCAAATCCAGATTTAGGCGATTGATGACTGGATTTGGATAAAGTTTGAAATATTGACCTGTGTTAGTTTCAGGGGCTGTGGCAAGTGGAAAAAATTCAAAAGTCAGATTGGGTCCCATGTATTGCTTGTCATTGATGTCATAATACACGATGCGATAATAATTATTTCCGATTTGCAAAGCTTTGTCTACATAAGAATATTTTAATATTGATGAAGTATTCTCATAAACCGTGAAGTCTTTCAACTTACTGAAATTTTTGTTATCTACACTTTTTTGTAAACTTATGAGTTTTAGATTTTGCTGATACGATGTGACAAATTCCACAACTCCTTGCTGGGCTTCATTCAGATTGGCATAAAATGTTTTAAAAACGGTAAGAGGCGGTGGAAGCAGTTTAAAAACCCAGGCATCGTTACTTCCTTTATTGGTTTTCAAGTCTCCCGACTCTGATCGGCTAAGTCCTGCCAGTACCCATTCAGTGCTGCTTATTGATATTCCTGCACGGGCTACATCTATATCTGCCCCGCCAAAAAGACCCTGGTTCTTAATATTGGCATTTTCATCAAAATTAACGGTATAAGCATCTGTTAGCGGACCTTTGTTGGGAGCACCTGTTATTTCTGAATCACTGGTTCCTATACCCATATAACCTGAGGTGCCTACGGGTATTATGCGAAACAATCCATCATTGCCTGCACCCCCTAAATTTTTTTTCCAGATAAGGTCGCCGTCTTTTGAGAGCTTTACAATAATACCATCTTTTTGGCCCAATGCTCCTGTGATGAATTTATCGTTGGAGGTAGTTTCGCCCCCTAAAATGTATCCGGTTTTTGAAAAATTTTCTATAGCGGTTTTAAATACATCGACGTTGCTTCCACCCCACGCTTTTTTCCAGATTTCTGTACCTGATTGACTTACTTTTATGGCAAGAAAATCCTTAAATCCATTTCCGGAGCCACTGAGATCAGATGATACTGATTCCGTACAGCCTACCATAAGTACAGCACCATCAGAGGTAAGAATCATATCCGCCATAAAATCATTGGCACGTGTTCCGTATGTTTTTTCCCAAAGATTATCGCCAGATGAGGTAAGCCGGGTGAGGAAAAGGTCTTTAGCTGTGTAATTAGTACTCCCAATTTCACGCGTTGCAGCTACCATAAGATCGCCGTTGGGTAAGCTTCTAACTACAGCTTTGGAAAAGTTATCAGTTGCACTATAAGTCAACTCCGTGAATCTGCGTCCACCAGCAAAAACTCTTTTCGATACCAACGAACCATCTTCTTTAAGCCTTATCATTAAAAGGCCACCATTTGAACCATTATAATTGGCATCCAAGTCTGTCGAAAGGGTAGTACCGACAATAACGTAATCGCCATTGGATGCCCGGGTCACACTTGTTGCCACATCATCGTTTGTGCCACCGAATGTTTTGGACCACAACATTTTACCATCTTTATCTGTTTTGTAAATCCAGAAATCATTACCACCATTACCATCATAACCATTTGAATTACCTATATCAATGCTATTTTTACTGTTTGTGGAGCCTGCAATGATGAAACCTTTGTCATCGGTTTGGATAATGTCGTATGCATCTTCATTTTTTTGTCCTCCAAAAGAACCGCTCCATTCGAGGGACATTTGTTGGGCATTTAATGAAAAAAAAGATATAATGAATAGTGTATGAATTATTAACTTCACAATTCGCTTAAAAGGTGTTTTAAATTATTTATAAAAGGGTATCAAAATTTATGCCTGTTTTTTTATTTAAAGATTTTTAATTTAAACCCCTTTTTTCACGTATATACCTTTTAAAACTCGGGAAAACGTATCCTGAAACATTAAAAAAGCCCTCCTGAATCAACTCAGAAGGGCTTTCAATAGCAGGAAACTTATTTTAGCTACGCCAGTTCGGCTAAGATAGTATTTAATGTGTTACTTGGTCTCATAGCTGCAGAAGCCAGATCAAATACAGGCTTGTAATATCCGCCAATTTCCTGTCGCTTTCCTTGTGAACCGATAAGTTCGGCATTGATTTGTTCCTCATTTGCTGACATATGAGCTGCAATTGGTGTAAAAATGGCTTTTAAATCGGCATCATCATTCTGGTTTGCCAATGCCAGTGCCCAGTATAAAGCCAGGTAGAAATGGCTGCCACGATTATCAATTTGTCCAACTCTTCTTGCCGGAGACTTATCATTGTCCAAAAACTTGCCTGTTGCTTCATCCAATGTATCCGCTAAGACCTGTGCCTTAGGATTACCATAGGCCTGTGATAAATGTTCGAATGAAACGGCTAATGCTAAAAACTCACCAAGAGAATCCCAACGCAAATAACCTTCTTCTATAAATTGTTGAACATGCTTTGGTGCCGATCCACCGGCACCTGTTTCAAATAGCCCCCCGCCATTCATCAATGGTACGATAGAAAGCATTTTAGCACTGGTACCTAATTCCAGAATCGGGAAAAGGTCGGTGTTATAATCTCTCAAGACATTTCCTGTTACCGATATGGTATCTAAACCATCCTTAATTCTTTCCAACGAAAACAGCGTGGCATCCATTGGCGTCATTATGCGAATGTCGAGACCGCTGGTGTCGTGATCTTTCAGGTAAAGGTTAACTTTTTCGATTACTTGTGCATCATGAGCACGGTTTTTATCTAACCAGAAAATAGCCGGAACGTCGGTTGCCCGTGCCCGGTTTACGGCAAGTTTTACCCAATCCTGAATCGGCAAATCTTTGGTTTGACACATTCTCCAGATATCACCGGTAGATGCTTCGTGTTCTATCAATATATTAACATTGCTGTCTATCACCTGTACTTTTCCTTCACCTTTAATCTGGAAGGTTTTGTCATGTGATCCGTATTCTTCGGCTTTTTGTGCCATTAAGCCTACATTGGGAACACTACCCATAGTAGAAGGATTAAAAGCACCGTTCTTCTTACAAAAATCAATAACCACCTGATAAATACCGGAATAGCATCTGTCTGGAATGATAAACTTGGTATCTTTCTGTTTACCATCTGGCCCCCACATCTGACCTGAAGTACGTATAGCAGCCGGCATAGAGGCATCAATAATCACATCACTCGGTACATGCAGGTTGGTAATTCCTTTATCTGAATTTACCATGGCCAATGCCGGTCTTTCTGCATAGAGATTCTGAATGTCGCTTTCAATTGCTGATTTTAATTCCGCAGGAAGGCTTTGAATTTTACTGTATAAATCACCCAGACCATTGTTTACATCCACTCCAAGTTCATCGAGTTCTTTACTGTATTTTTCAAAAATTTCTTTGTAAAAAACCGAAACAAAAGCACCGAAAATAATAGGATCAGATACTTTCATCATGGTTGCTTTCAAATGTACTGAAAACAACACGTCTTTGGCTTTGGCATCTTCAATTTCGAGTGCAATAAATTTTTTGAGAGCATCCATCTTCATAATGGATCCATCAATTATTTCGCCAGCGAGCAAAGGCGTTTTTTCTTTTAAAATGGTTTGAGTTCCGTCATTTGCTACAAAAACTATTTTTACGGTAGTTGGTTCTGCCACGACTACCGATTTTTCGCTGCCGTAGAAATCTCCTTCCGACATGGTTGACACATGCGATTTAGAGTCGGCACTCCAGGCACCCATGGAGTGTGGATGTTTTCTTGCGTATTCTTTTACGGCTTTGGGAGCACGTCGATCGGAGTTTCCTTCCCTTAATACCGGGTTTACTGCACTACCTTTTATTTTATCGTATTTTGCTTTTATACTTTTTTCTTCTTCGTTTTTTGGCTCGTCGGGATACTCGGGTAGATTATACCCTTTGGCTTGTAACTCTTTGATGGCGGCGTTGAGCTGCGGTACCGATGCACTTATATTAGGCAACTTAATTATGTTGGCCTCGGGCTTTGTGGCTAACTCACCCAGATAAGAAAGGTCATCCGTAATTTTTTGATTTTCAGTTAAATAATCTGCGAAAGTGGCAATAATTCTACCTGAAAGCGATATGTCTCTGGTTTCGATTATTACGTTTGCCGGTTTGGCAAATGCTTCAACAATAGGAAGAAAAGAATAAGTGGCTAATGCCGGGGCTTCATCAGTAATAGTATATACGATCTTTGGTTTTTCTGTCATTTTCTTATCCTGTTTATATTGTTATGCCCTTTCTTAATCAATGCTCAATTTGATGCCAAAAGGGTTAATGCTTTTAAAAAAGAGCACAAATGTATAAAAAAATAAGGGGTAAACATAAAAAAAGAGCCTCCAAAATGGAAGCCCTTTTATTACTTAAACCAAAGAAAATTATGAAATTTTGTGGAGCGGTAAAGCACCACCATTTCGAATAATTTTTGGTTTAATTATTTATTTAATAACTGATCAAAAGTTATGGCGGCATAATACATGGATCCAACTGAAGCACTACCATAGGCTTGTACATACGGTTTACCTCCAATATTTGTTCCGCCAATTTTCAAAATTGATTTCATTGCAGGAATTTTCATACTAACCTGTGCATCCAAATTGTTGATGGCCTTAACCGTTGTATTGGAGAACAATGGCACGTTGGTATCAGTAGGTATCACAAAACTAGACTCCCAGGTGAAAGCATCCTGATGGCGTAAAGAAATATTAAATCCAAATTTGTCACCACTACCCAATGTACGGCCAAAGTTCATATTATAACGATATTTGGGGGTATTGTAGCCTGCATACTGTTGCTCGGCAGATGGAGTAAAATTAACCAATTCATTGTTAGCCACATTGAAACCAACGTTAAATCCATCAGGCAATGAGTAATTAGCACCCAGAGCCCATCCTTTAGATTTAACTACTTCATTGGTATTTGCCGGTCTTGAATATCCTTTCAAATTACCGATACCAATACCGGATTCAATAGGTAAGCCGGGAGCAGCAGCTGCTGTGGGTACCACAATAATGGTTCCTCCAACAAAATCAGAATATTTACTTTGATAATAATAAGCATCAATAAATAATTTTTTTGCAATTAATCCTTTATATCCAACTTCCCAGGATTCAATTTTTTCTGGTCTTAAACCCGAATTGGCATATTTAGGTAAAGCAGCCAGGGCAAATGCAGGAACGACTTGCGTGGTAACTGCTGTGATTTGCGAAACCACGGTACTTTGTACATTTGTCTGTATAGTTGACTGAACAGTGCTGGCAATGGTAGATTGAATGGTATTTTGAATTC
>JAHEBN010000091.1 GCA_024645245.1 Jiulongibacter sp.
GTTTCAGGCTTTCCATCTCGCTTTTGAAATAACTTTCACCCGCAAAACGATTTGGGTTAATTACCTGCACATAGACTGATGCACCCCAGGTGTCAGGCTTGGTTTGCCGGCCATGGCCACCTAAGGCGGAGGTTAAAGCCTCAATCATAATGCCCAAGGCAAAACCTTTGTAACCGGAGTCCATACCGCCTAGCGGCAAAATAGTGGATGGCTGTTCCTCAAAAAAAGTTTCCGGATCGTCGCTGGGCTGGCCGTCGGCGGTAATCAGCCATTTGTGCTCGAGTTTGGTGCCGTTTTGTTTTTTCTGGTTTATGAGTCCGTTTGAGGTGGCCGACATGCTTACATCAATTATTATGGGTTCGCCCTCAGTCGGTATACCCAAAGCCAGTGGATTGGGGCTGTAAACGCCAACAGTGCCACCAAAAGGAGCCACAGTGGCATTGGCAGGGTCGCTGCTGGCAAGTATTACCATATGTCCATTCAGTGTGGCTTTTTCCATAAAAGCAGCCAGGCAAGCGATGTGTGAGCTCTGCTGAACAACAATGGTACCTGTGCCGTAATTATCCGAAATTTCGGTGGCTTTTTCTATGGCTTTTTCCACAAGCCAGGTGCCAGGCAGGTATTTTCCATCCCAGAGTTGGCTGGCGGGTGTTTGGTTTAAAATTTCATAATTACCAGACTTAATCATACTTCCTTTTTTCAGGTGCTGCATATAAGGCATGGTGAGGTGCAAGCCATGAGTCCGGTGGCCCAGCAGTTCCCCTTCCAGTAGTATTCGGCTCATGCTTTCGGCCTTATCGGTTTCGGCACCGGCCATGGTAAATAATCGAAAGAGAAGATTTTGGGCCAGGGAAGGGTTCATAAGTATGTTTTTTAAGAATCCGAAATTACGAAGAAAGTAATTGACTGGGCAAGTTTTGGGGCGGGAAGTAGGATGGGCGGTTGAATGTATTTGTTTTAGTAAAACAACTTTGAATTTTTATTAGGGCGAAATTCTGATTCTTTTGTTATAATTTTTAATAATTTAGTTCGGAATTAAGATTTAAAAATGTCAAATACATATACCCAATTACACGTTCAATTTGTCTTCGCGGTTAAACATAGATATGGTTTAATTCAAAAGGATTGGAAAGAAGAATTGTTTAAATACATTACTGGAATTGTTCAGAATAATGGCCATAAAATGATAATAATCAATGGAATGCCGGATCATGTACATATTTTGGTGGGTTTGCGGCCGAATCAATCTGTTTCAGAAATAATAAAAGATATAAAACAATTTTCCTCAAAATGGATAAATGAAAAGAAATTAGTCAAAGGCAAATTTGAATGGCAGGAGGGTTTTGGAGCATTTTCTTATAGCAAAAAAGAGTTGTGCAGAGTGATTAGTTATATTGAAAATCAGGAATTGCATCATCAAAAGAAGGGATTTTTAGAAGAATACCGGGAATTATTAATAATACATGAAATCAATTATCAGGAAGAATATTTGTTTAAAGAATGCACATGAATGCTAAATGTCTTTTTAATAATGTTCTGGATTTACCCATAAAAGCTTGGTAGCCGTTAAAATCTTCAGATTATAATCATTGTAAATACACAAGTCCCATCGGGACTTAATCTTGGTAAAAAAATAAAAAGATAGCCAAAAGTGCCGTAGGTACTTAATGTAGAAGGCTTTATATGCGTGGATATGTAGTCCCTATGGGACATATTATTTTAGCGAAGTTGATTTTTTACCGATATATAGTCCCTAGCGGGACAGTTAAAATCATTAATTTTTGGATCAACAAAGTCCCATAGGGACTTCATATTGGTAAAATTAAATGAAAGAAAGGCCAAGTGCCGTAGGTACTTAATGTAGAAGGCTTTGTTTGCGTGGATATGTAGTCCCTATGGGACATATAATTATCGAGGTCTATAGATTTTACCGACATATAGTCCCTAGCGGGACTTGTTAAATTTTAACTTCAATAAAGTCCCATCGGGACTTAATCTTGGTAAAAAAAATAAAAATATAGCTAATGTACCGTAGGTACTTAATGTAGAAGGCTTTATATGCGTGGATATGTAGTCCCTACGGGACATATTATTTTAGCGAAGTTGATTTTTTACCGACATCTAGTCCCTAGCGGGACAGTTAAAGTCCCATCGCGGCTTAATCTTGGTAAAAAAAAGATAGCCAAAGTGCCGTAGGTAGTTAATTTAGAAAGCTTTGTATACGTGGATATATAGTCCCTAGCGGGATATTTTAAATTATAACTTCAATAAAGTCCCATCGGGACTTAATCTTGGTAAAAAAAATAAAAATATAGCCAAAAGTGCCGTAGGTACTTAATATAGAAAGCTTTATATGCCTGGATATGTAGTCCCTACGGGACATATAATTTTAGGATGTTGATTTTTTAACCGATATATAGTCCCTAGCGGGACATGTTAAATTTTAACTTCAATAAAGTCCCCTAGGGACTTCATATTAGTAAAATTAAATGAAAGAAAAGCCAAGTGCCGTAGGTACTTAATGTTGAATCAACGCGAAGAAAGACGTGTAATAATTAACGGCAGAAATTTTTCCTTCATCCGCAATTAACCGATTTTATTTCCCTACATGACAATTTTTATACCTTCAATACAAAAAAAGCCGACCCCTCACGGAACCGGCTTTTCTCAAAAAAATATCATTCTTATTTCGCTACTTCCAGATTAGCTTCACGGGCATTGATGGTTTTACCTTTCATGCCGCGGATAACCTTATCTACTTCGCGTTCTGGTATTTCAACAAAACTGAACTTGTCGTACATATCGATCTGGCCAATGGCTTTACCCGGTATGTGCGACTCAGACGTAATCGCACCCACTATGTGGTTGGGCGATACATTGTCTTTACGACCCAGGTTCAAGAACAAACGTACCATTCCCGGCTCGCCGCTACCCATTTTAGGATCGCCATTGCGATTACCTTTTCTGTGAGAAGGACGCTCGCGTTCACGCTCTCTGTCGTATCCACGCTCCATGCGGCCACCACGTGGTGCTGCTCCTCTTTCTCTCTCTCCACGTCCGGCTGAACGGCCATCTCTGCTTCTTCCACCATCCGAAAGATCCATTTCAGCTGCCGGATTACGGTTAAGATCACCCAATTGCATACGCAACAATGCCGAAACAATATGGTGAGTATAACATCCCTGCTCTTTCAGATCATCAATAAGTGCCTCGTATTGCTCATTACCTTCTTCCGAAACATTCGCAAGAATTTTTTCTTTGAAACGCTGGATTTTGGTTTTATTCAAATCCGCAAGTGTTGGAATTTTGCCTTCATCTATCACTACTTTGGTGTAATGTTGTAAATCTCTCAATTTACCTTTGTCGCGGTTAGAAACAAACATAAAGGCTTTACCCAATTTACCTGCTCTACCTGTACGGCCAATGCGGTGTACATAATATTCCAGGTCTAATGGCACATCGTAATTAAATACGGCGTCTACACCAGCTACGTCAATACCACGTGCTGCAACGTCCGTCGCTACCAAAATGGTTGTAGTACCTGCTTTAAACTTATTTAGAACCTGATTACGTGCGGCCTGACGCATATCACCATGAAGGCCTTCTGCAGCATATCCACGGGTATGAAGCTCATCCACCACCTCGTCAACTTTTGCTTTAGTATTACAAAATACCAGCATCAGTTTCAGTTCATTTACTTCCATCAATCGCACCATAGCTTCTGTTTTGGCTTCACGGCGAACATTGAAGTACAACTGCTCAATATTATCGTTGGTGATTTCTTTTCTGGTAACCTTAATCAATTCCGGATCTTTCTGGAATCTTTTGGTAATACTCATGATTTCTTTCGACATAGTAGCCGAGAAAAGTACGGTTTGACGCTCTTCAGGAGCAAAAGTCAGGATGTTTTCGATATCTTCTCTGAATCCCATGTTCAGCATTTCATCGGCTTCATCCAAAACCAGCATTTTGAGGTTATTCAACTTCAGAGTACCGCGGTTGATGTGGTCGGTAATACGACCCGGAGTACCCACCACTATGTGTGAACCTCTTTTCAAATTGGCAAATTGTCTTTCGTAAGACTCACCACCGTATATAGCAGAAACAAAAAGACCTCTTTTGTATTTGGCTAGGGCAGAAATCTGCTCTTTCACCTGAAGTGCCAACTCACGGGTAGGACACATAATTAAAACCTGAATAGATTTGTCGCTTGGATCTACCAGCTCAATTGCCGGTATACCGAAAGCTGCTGTTTTTCCGGTACCTGTCTGTGCCTGACCTATTACGTCGCGGCCACTCATTACCGAAGGAATAGCTAAAGCCTGAATTGGTGTGGTGTCTTCGAAACCCATTTCTTCCACTGCCTGCAATATGTAATCAGACACAGGAAGTTCATTAAACTTAACTGTTTGCATAAAAAGATTTTCTTTGACCACTTCGCTTGCGGTCAAACATTGTATTAAAATAAATTTGGAGGCGATTGCGACACGCCCTTTCGTGAACATCACGGATTATCCGTTTTATGCTCTGAAGGGAATTGGAGTAAAAGATTTCTGCCTTTTAGGACAAGTGCCGATTACAGAGACTGAACGGATATGTAAAAACTTTTGCAAAAGTAAGATGAATATTTGTCTCAAGCAAGAGAATTAGGAAAAGTATTGTATTATTTTAAGAATATAGGTTTTTCTTTATTCCATTTAAATCCGTTTGGAGGTAGATTTTTAAAATTAATGTTTTTCAGATTAGTGGCATTGATTTCCAGATTTCCCAAAACCATGGCTGAACTGCTGTAAAAGCTATCATCAGCTATTTTCAATTTAATATTTTCAAAATAATTATTAGCATCCAAAAGTATATTAGACTGGTCCCATGCGTCGATATTCAGATTCTCTACCCGGCAGTTGTAAAATCGCAAGGCGTTATTTTTATTGACTGACCGGATTATCGGACTGTCGAAATTCATAAAGGTAATCTGACTGATATTGGCCTCAATGTATTCCATTTGTGGGATGTACAAATTAATTACTTTGGAAGTAACCTGTTCTTTGGTATTTGGTGGAGTATTCAGGGTGTGAATATATAGGGTATCACCTTTAGGCTCAAAATTGACGTATTTCTGATAAGATTTATGGATTTCAATTCTCGGAAATTCGTATTGGTGAATGATAAGCTTAAGTCTGCCCCGATCACAATTAACCACCAGGTGTTTAAACTCCGGAATAGTAAATTTTGCAAATTTGGCTTCCGTCTCATCTTTTTTATTCTCCTCCTTTTTGTTCTCACTACAGGCATTTAAAAATAACAGGCCTGATGTAGCGAGTAAGAGCAGCAGATGGCGGATTAAATACATTATTTCAGGAATTTAACAGGTATAGGTTCAAATCTATGAAAATTTATTTCAAAGATCAGTACTTTTGCCCCGATCTAAAACCCAGACTAAATGAAGCGTGTACTTTTTATTGACAGAGATGGAACACTGATAGTTGAACCCCCGGAAGATTTTCAAGTGGATTCTTTCGAAAAACTCGAATTTTTACCGGGTGTAATCAGTAACCTGAGAAAAATTGCAGAAGAAACAGATTTTGAATTGGTGATGGTGACCAATCAGGATGGATTGGGAACAGATTCTTTTCCGGAAGAAACCTTCTGGCCTGTCCATCAAAAAATGATGACGATCCTGGAAAATGAAAATATTCATTTTGCGGATGTATGTATTGATCGCACATTTGAGCACGAAAATGCCGAAACCAGAAAACCTCAGACGGGTTTACTAACCAAATACCTCAACCATCCGGAGTATGATTTAGCCGGAAGTTTTGTGTTGGGAGATCGACTTACTGATATACAGTTAGCTGTTAATATAGGTGCAAAAGGTATCTTGATTGCAAAAGAGCAATTACCGGCAGCCACCGAAGAACAAAATAAAGCAACGGCATATATTAATACCGATTGGGCTGCCATATATGAATTTTTAAGGCTGCCTGCCCGAAAAGCAACCGTGCAACGTAATACCAATGAAACGCAAATTTTGGTGGAACTGAACCTGGATGGCCGTGGGAAAGCAGAAATGCAAACCGGTCTTGGTTTTTTCGATCACATGCTGGACCAATTGGCAAAACATTCGGGTGCCGATATCAAAATTCAGGTAAAAGGTGATTTACATATCGATGAGCACCATACTATTGAGGATACAGCTTTGGCACTTGGAGAAGCCTTTTTGATTGCTTTGGGCGACAAACGCGGTACCAGCAGATATGGCTTTTTATTGCCTATGGATGAGGCACTTGCACAGGTAGCCATTGACTTTAGCGGTCGCCCGTGGTTAGTATGGGATGCCGATTTTAAACGGGAAAGAATAGGGGAGATGCCAACAGAAATGTTTATGCACTTCTTTAAGTCGTTTTCAGATACCGCCAAATGCAACCTGAATATAAAATGTGAAGGAGATAACGAGCACCATAAAATAGAATCGATATTTAAGGCCTGGGCAAAAGCCATTAAAATGGCTGTAAAAAGAGATATCAAGGCCATAAACGATATGCCGAGTACCAAAGGGGTACTCTAAGCCGTTCGTCCGGTTTTAAGAAAAGGCATTTAAGCATACTCTTATTTTTGTAAAAAAGAAAGCACATGGAATTATTTCAAATACTCACCTTACTGGTAGTCATTTCAGCTATATTCGGTTATATCAATGTTCGTTTCCTGAAGTTGCCTACTACCATAGGCCTGATGATAATGGCCTTGATTTTCTCACTTCTGATGATATTCTTTCAGTTTGTGCATCCGGCATGGGCTGTTTTTGCAAAAGAACTGGTAGCCAAAATTGACTTTACTACCGTTTTAATGGATGTAATGCTCTCCTTTTTACTTTTTGCAGGGGCTTTGCATACCAATGTGGGCCTTATTCGGGCAGAAAAACGGAGTATTGCACTTTTCGCCTTAGTGGGCGTAGTGATATCGACATTTATGATCGGTAGCCTGATATTTTATGTTTCTAAATGGCTCGGACTTTCCATCGATTACCTGTATTGTTTGCTGTTTGGAGCCTTAATTTCTCCTACAGACCCGATTGCAGTTTTGGGTATCCTGACTAAGTCAAATGTGCCTAAGAAGATAGAAATCAATATTGTAGGAGAATCGCTTTTTAATGACGGAGTAGGGGTGGTGATATTTTTCACAATTCTGGAAATCGCCAAACTGGGTGCCGAAAATGTAACAGTTATAGATGTTGCCAAACTTTTTATGCAGGAGGCAGTAGGCGGTATTTTCTTCGGTTTGGGTTTGGGATATGTCATGTACCGACTTTTGAAATCTATTGATGATTACGAGGCTGAAGTAATGATTACCCTTGCTTTGGTTATGGGTGGATACTTTTTAGCTCATGAATTGCATACTTCGGGACCGCTGGCCATGGTGGTGGCAGGCTTATTTATGGGTAGTAGCGGTATGAAACAGGATGCCATGAGTGAAACCACCGAATTGTATGTGGATAAATTCTGGGAATTGATAGATGTCCTGATGAATGCGGTTTTGTTTGTATTAATTGGGCTCGAAATATTGGTTCTGGAATTTCATGTAAATTATTTCTTTGCCGGTTTGGCGGCAATTGTGATAGTTTTGGCTTCCAGATATCTCACGATTCATTTTCTGTTAAGAATATCCCGTAATTGGGTGGCGGCGGATAAAGAGGCACCCTTGATAATGACCTGGGGAGGCCTGCGTGGTGGCTTATCCATAGCAATGGCTCTTTCGTTGCCGGCAGAATGGGATGCAAAACCCTATTTGGTATTTATTACTTACGCCGTAGTGCTTTTCTCCATTATTGTTCAGGGTTTAACCCTCGAAAAGGTGGTGAAAAGGATATATCAATCGTAAAATTTACTTACTTTGCAAAATAATAACTAACTCCTGTGAGTTAGTTAACAAACATAAAATTAACAATCCCCTTTCATAATTATGTTGCAATCCATTTTGCTTCAGGTTTCAGTCGCCAGTGCTGATTCAACTCAGATCGCCACTTCACTAAGCATCAATTATTTCGAATTATTATTAAAGGGTGGAGTAGTAATCTACCCCATCATGTTTTTACTTTTGGCCACTTTCTATCTGATGATAGAGCGATATCTCTTCATAAAAAGTGCATCCAATATCGATTTTGGATACCTAAGGTCCTTAAAAGATAGCATAATGCGTGGTGATGTGCGTACAGCCACCACACTAAGCAAGTCAACGAACTTACCGATTGCACGTATTCTGGAAAAAGGAATTACGCGAATTGGTAGACCGGTGAAAGATATAGAAAGTGCTATGGAAACCCAATCCAATCTCGAAATATCTAAAATGGAAAAGAATATGGGTTACCTGGGTTTAATTGCCGGTGTGGCACCTACACTTGGTTTCGTAGGAACTATTTCAGGTATTATCCGTATTTTCTATGAAATATCGGTTACAGGTAACTTCTCGATTGAAACAATTTCAAATGGTTTGTACGAAAAAATGATCTCCAGTTTCTCGGGTTTGGTGGTCGGTTTGATAGCTTATTCGGCCTATCACGGTATAAACATGATGATTGATAAGTTTAGCATTAATTTGCAGGCTACGGTTATGGATTTTCTGGATACGCTTAACGAACCTGCTTCTTAAACCTATTTTAGAATGAAATTTAAACGACAAAGACGGTTTGAGGCCGAAGTGCAAACAGCATCTTTGAACGACATCATGTTTTTCTTGTTGCTTTTCTTTTTGATTGTGGCTACCCTTGGAAGTCCGAATGTAATCAAGTTATTACTTCCGAAATCACAGAATTCGAGTCATGACGTAAGTAAGCAACCAGTTACTTTATCCATCACTAAGGATAAAGTTTATTACATCGACAGAAAGCCGGTTCCACTTCCAGAATTAGAGCAACGATTAATGGAAGCAACATCAGGTATGGAAGAGCCTACTGTTATACTTAGAGCTGAACAAATGCTTACTATTCAAGATTTGGTGGATGTAATGTCGATGGGAGCCCGTTTGAAAATCAGGATGGTATTGGCTACTGAATTGCAATAATTTAATTCATCGATTTTTCAAATCTGTTGTCAAGACGCGTGCTTTCAATCAAAACCGTTCTTATTTCTTGAAATGCAGCATTTAGTGGATTTATAATGTAATTGAATTCACCATCAATTAATGCACTGGGTACACAAATAGCCGGTGCATTTTTTTTGTAAAAATAGTCCTCAGTTATCTTCCATAGAATCGCATTGTTCAAAGTTTCCCAATTAGAAGGAATTAATGACTCCGGGATTTTTACAATAAGATGATCCGGAATTTCAAGAGTGAGAAAACTATAGTCCAGTTTTAAAGCTTCTCTCGCATTGAAATGGACGATGAGTTCCAACATCGCAAGGGATTTATGTTGACTTGTATAAAGTGCTGAAACACCAGGTTTATTCCATCTACCACCAAATAACCTTGCACCTGTACCGTTTAAATCATGGATGTATTGGGTTCTAGAAATGCGGTATACCAGCATATCAGGCAAAAATTCCGTATTCGATACGACCCAATAATTGATCAACAAGCTGAAATCCGTATGGAGTATCCAACATTTCAATTGGCTTTTGATTTTCTAGTAAAGTAGAAGGGGTACGAAGCCATTTGTTGAAATTTTCTTCATTTTCAAAAACCTGAACACCATGCTGCCTTAATGCATTTAATTGCAATAATTTGGCGGATGCATCTGTGTCGAGCATTTTGGTGGGCGTATACCGCTGTAAAGTACGTAAAGAAAGATGTAGAATCTGACCCATCTCTTGTAAACTTAAGGCTAAATCTTTGCCTAAATTAAGAAGGTATTGCATACTCATACCAGCCCTTGCCTGATTAATAGCATCAAGCGAAAAATAACCTGCCGCAGAACCATAAACCTCAAATGGCTCATTAAGCACATTATTGCTCAAATCAGGAGTACTTTTTGACTTACCTTTCATGTTTATGACATTTGTCACAAATATAACGCCATTTATCTGGAATTGAAATTTTTCCACAAATTTTTTCACAAGTTTCTATTAGAATAGCCTAATCAACAAATAGCTAATCAGCTAAAAAGGAACCGATCAAAAATTAAAATCTCAAAAAAAAGTCTTAAATTACTTACTAATAGAATTTTAACATTCAAACTTCGCACTTCAAACTTCGCACTTCGCACTTCGCACTTCGCACTTCGCACTTCAAACTTCACCCCAATACGAAAGCTACAAACTCATCAAATCTTTAAACTTAATGGCCTGCCTGCGGGAAATTTCAATTTTTTCATTCCCTGGGCCAATTTCTCCCGGTTTAAGCGTAACCAATAAACCACCTGAAAACCAAGGTTCTATTTTATCAATCCAATTTAAATTAATGATGTGCTTTCTATTAGCCCGGAAGTATATCTTGGGATCCAATCTTTCTTCCAGACTATTTAGAGATTTTAAAATCATAGGTTTTTGATCATCGAAATGCAGTCGCACATAATTTCCCATGGATTCAAAAAGCCTTACCTTTCCTAATTTTACAAACCAGCATTTTTCTCCGTCTTTAACAAAAACCTGATCCGTAGTTCCAAGAAAGTTAGCTAAATCGGTGGAAGCCACTTTAGCCGAGGCACTCCGAAACTCTTCCTCTACCCGTTGAATAGCCTCGGCTAAACGACTGGGATCGATGGGTTTCATTATGTAATCCAGGGCATTATATTGGAAAGCTTTTAGTGCATATTCATCGTAGGCTGTGGTGAAAATCACCTCCGGAACCCGATCTTCCAGTGTCTCCAATAATTCAAAACCATTTTTACCCGGCATTTGAATATCCAGAAAAAGCAAATCCGGGCTTAGTTCATCAATTAGCGGTATTGCTTCGTCGGCATTGGCTGCTTCACCAATAATGTTTATCCTTGGGAAATCTTCCAAAAGTCTTTTTAATTCATTTCTAGCTAGCCTTTCGTCGTCAATAATAATTGCTCTCATATTTGATGTAAGTTAAAATGTTCAATAGGAATTCTGATTTCGGCACAAACAGTAAGGTGATTTTCCTGAAAAATTTTCAAACTTGCGGCAGGCCCATATAGCAGATTTAGTCGCAAACGTGTATTTTGAATACCAAAACCGCTGTTTTCTGATTTTTGCTCTGTGCTTTTCAGTTTTCCTGTATTTCTGATTTTTATAAGTAATTTATTTTCTTCTGTATATGTTGTGATTTCCACAAAACCCCACCGTTGGGCCTTTTGCACCCCATGTTTTATGGCATTTTCCACGAGCGTTTGTAAAATCATCGGAGGCACCTGTAAATTAAGTGTAGCCGGATCAATCTGCCATTTAGATTGCAACCTTTCTTCATACCTGATTTTTTCAAGACTTAAATAATTTTCAACTGTTTTGATCTCCTCATTAAGACTCACTGTCGCTCGCCTGTCAGCTACCAGGGAGCTCCTGAGCAAATTAGAAAGTTGTGTAATAGCTGTAATTGATTTTTGCGGATCTTCCGTTACCAATGCCCTAATGCTATTCAAAGCATTAAACATAAAATGAGGGTTCATTTGAGCTCTAAGCACTTTCGCTTCTGTCTCTTTTATAGATGATTCTAGTTTCAGCCGCTCTATGGCGTCGTCTTTTCTTACATTGGTATAGGAATAAAAAACGTAAATCAAAACCCAAATGAGAACCGGTTTGCTTAAATTAATGAGATAGGTAATATCCCGAAGAGCCCAGTTCATTTTTTCTATATGAATAATTTCACTATCCATAGGTATGTTTATGGCCGCAAGTACAAGGGTGATTATAATTATGACTCCAATGCATCTTAAGATTAGTTGGCTTACCGGTAATTTTATCCAATTGTAAAAATTGAAAATAATTCGGAAAAGGTGTGTCAGAGCGATTCCGGCTGCAATATTGACTATTCCATTTCCAATAAGGCTATTTATTTCATCGAAATCAAATGAGAAAATTGCCGAATAACCAATTAATTGTGAAAGGCTATAGACGGTCCATCCGATTATTTGAGCAGGCCAGTAAAACTGTTTTTGATTCATTGAGCTAATTTCGATAAATCTAAATTAGGCCAAAAGATAACTGACATTTTTAAAATTGGTATAACAGGGAATTTTGAAATATAGAAGGATAAATAGCTAGATATTCACCAAGCTCAGGTGTTTTGTATCATTGGCAACTAGTAATTCGAATTTATTTAAGGAATAGTGATAGCTCAATTTGTAAAGGCAAAGATTTTGATGCTCAAATAGGTCCATATCTGAAAGGGGATAATTTAAGAGTTGCGTCAGTAAAATCCGGATTGCCCTTCCATGCATGGCAATTAAAATGGTCTTTTCTTGTTGATTTGCCAAGATAGCATTCATGGCCTCTTTTTGGCGAGTTGCTACATCTTCCGGGCTTTCGCCATCTTCTACCTGTACATGTGTTTCACCTCTGGCCCAGCTTTGTATCAGTTTATTGTAGTAATAATCATCATTGGTATTTGGAATACGGCCTTCTTTGCTTCCCCATGAGATTTCATTTAACCCACTATATATTTCATGTGGAATTTCCATCTCCAGAAATTTTTGAACAGATTGTTGTGTACGGATCAGAGCGGAAGTGTATATCTTATCGAATTTTACACCTTTGTATGCGTGGTAAAAAGCAGCTGCCTGAGCATGTCCGGTTTCATTTAATTCTGCGTCTATACCGCTACCTTGTACAATACCTTGTTTATTGTAGTCTGTTTCACCATGGCGAATCAGATAAATAATTTTAATAGACATTTTCTTTTAAAATGGCTTAATTTGCCTCTTTGGTTTAAAATTTCACAAAAGTAGAAAATATATGTTTAAGAATGGGATTAGCCTGGAAAAGATCAACGAATTAAGAAATGGAACCCTGCTAGAGTCATTAGATATCTGGATAACCGAAATTGGAGATAATTACCTTATCGGAACCATGCCGGTAGATAAACGCACTTTTCAGCCTTTTAAAATTCTTCACGGAGGTGCTTCAGTGGCACTTGCTGAGTCAATCGGGAGTATGGCTTCCAATTTAATAGTGGAAGAAAACCAAATGGCAGTAGGGCTGGAAATAAATGCAAATCATATACGTTCTGCACAGAAAGGTCTCGTAACCGGTAAAGCAACAGCGGTGCATATTGGTCGTAAAACACACGTTTGGAACATCGAAATTCGTGATCAGGAGCAAAAATTAGTATGTATTTGTCGCCTTACCATGATGATAATTGAAAAGTAATGGCTTGATTTTTGCATCAGTTTAATAATATTTTAATCAATAAGAATGAGATTTTTTGTAATTGTAATTTGCCTTTTCCCATTTGCCGGTTTGGCACAAGAGGTTATTTCGGACAGCACAACGATTGACAATGATTCTACCATTTATATGGAAGCTATTCCTTTGGAAATCCTTGATTCCATAAGCTATGCAGAAGAATTCAGGGTAAATGCTGTACAATTTCAATGGGGTGTAAGAGGGGGGTTGAGTAAAACCCGTATGACAACTTCTGAAGGAGGATTGGTAAGAATAAGTCCAAATGGTACACCTTTGCTGATTAACAATCAAATTGTACGTGATCAACTTGTAGCAAACTCAAGCTTTTCAACAGGTTTTTCAGCTGGCTTGTTTGCCCGTCTTGTTAGGGGTTCATTTTATTTAGAGCCGGAACTTATTTATTCTAAAAAAGGTGGGAAATTCGACATTCTGGATAAATCCGAAAATTTAATAAACAGGGTAAAGGCCGAATTTACCGCTATTGATGTTCCTGTATTATTAGGTTTGCGATTCAGAGATGCCAGGATTTTTGGTGGTCCGGTTTTTAGCTATGCATTCCAAAAAAACGATACTTTCACTGAATCTTTGACGCCTTACAGCAATAATGTTCTATCGGATGACATTTTTAAACGACCTATAATTAATACCATTGTTGGTATTGGTTTTGAGTTTAATACCTTCTTTTTTGATCTTAGATATGAAAATGGAATAAATAATTACATGGACACCAGCGTAGGGCCGGGAAGCAATCCATTTAATTTTAAATATACGAATAGTCAATTTTTATTATCAGTGGGGCTTTTTAGTGGTAGAAAGTAAGACTTTACCGATAATTTTTTAAAGCAAAAAAGGGGCATTTCACAGTTGAAATGCCCCTTTTTATCTTATAAATCAAACAAGATCAGACTTTATTTTGTTCTACACTAATATCGTTTTCTTCCTTATTTATGTCATTTGAATCAGAATCAGAAGCATTTTCTGTAAAGGCTTTTTCTTCTTTTGCTTTGGCCACTCTGGCCTTTTTAGCATCTGATTCGACTTTTTCTTCTTCCGTTTCTGTGGATGGTTGATCCATATATTCCTGATAGGCCGTTGGACGATCAAATGGTCGTTCACCAATCAAATCTACCAGATCACTTTGATAAATAATCTCACGTTTCAGCAATTCTTTGGCTAAAATATCTAAAAGGGCACGTTTTTCAATTAAGAGGTTTCTCGTGTGCAAATAAGCTTTATCAATTAGCTTTTTCACTTCCAGATCTATCTTTTCAGCCGTTTTGTCGGAATACGGTTTGGTAAATGAATACTCCGTTTGACCTTTTGAATCATAAAAAGAAACGTGACCAATCTCATCGTTCATACCGTATATGGTTACCATGCTATAAGCCATTTTTGTGATTTTTTCGAGATCACTCAATGCTCCGGTTGAAATTTTACCAAAAACCACATCTTCGGCAGCACGACCACCCAATGCCATGCAAATTTCGTCAAACATTTGCTCTGTACGATAAAGATACTGCTCACGAGGTAAATATTGGGCATATCCCAATGCAGCAATTCCACGAGGAACAATACTTACTTTCACCAGAGGATTGGCATGTTCTAAAAACCAACCTGTAATGGCATGGCCTGCTTCATGGAAAGCCACGATTTCTTTCTCATCAGGAGAGATTAATTTATTTTTCTTTTCAAGCCCACCTATTTCTCTGTCAATGGCATCCTGAAAATCTTTCATGTCAATAGCATTCTTATTTCTCCTCGCTGCCAATAATGCGGCTTCATTACAAACATTGGCGATTTCTGCACCGGCAAAGCCAGGAGTTTGAGTTGCTAATTTTTTGGCATCCACATCGTCACCTAATTTTAATGGACGCATATGTACCTTGAAAATTGCCTCCCGACCATTAATGTCAGGAGCGTCAATACTAATCTGACGGTCAAATCTTCCGGGACGTAATAATGCAGGGTCTAAAACATCTGGACGGTTAGTTGCGGCCAGAATGATAATGCCGGAGTCAGATCCAAATCCATCCATTTCCACCAGAAGTGAATTCAAAGTATTCTCTCTTTCGTCATTACCACCGGGCATTGCACCACGTCCACGTAATCTACCCACGGCATCAATTTCATCAATAAAAATGATACAAGGTGCTTTTTCTTTAGCCTGTTTAAAAAGGTCACGCACTCTGGCTGCTCCCACTCCAACAAACATTTCCACAAAATCCGATCCTGAAAGGGAGAAGAAAGGAACGCTCGCTTCACCCGCCACAGCTTTGGCAAGTAATGTTTTTCCTGTACCCGGAGGGCCTACCAATAATGCTCCTTTAGGTATTTTTCCACCTAGTTCAGTATATTTTCCTGGCTTTCTCAGGAATTCCACAATTTCCGTAAGTTCTTCTTTGGCCTCGTCCAGTCCAGCCACATCCTTAAAAGTGATTTTCACTTTATTATCAGCATCAAAAAGTGCAGCACGTGATTTGCCTATGTTAAACAAAGCTCCTCCGGGACCACCTCCGCCAGCCATTCTTGTCATCAGGAAATACATCAAGCCAAAGAACAGAATTAAAGGCAGCCAGTTAAGTAGCTGATTCATAATGTCTTCGCGATGTATTGGCTCCGGATACAAGGCTGCTTTCTGATCCTCTGTCAGGTTAGAGTTTTTTATGAAGGCATTGAATTCATTCATAAATGAGGTTTCAGAAACAACATCAACCCTAAGGTGCGGACCATTGGGATTGTAACGGTTGTTACCCAATAATTTTTTATACTCGGCTTTTTGTAAAGCGGCTTGAGTCAGTGTTATCTCAACCAGATTATTATCATTGACAACGGCTACTTTTTCCACATCACCCGCAGTAACCATATCTTCCAGTTGCTTATATTTCACAGATTCCAGGGTTTTGGAATTGGAGAAAAACATGATACCAATAATACCTGCAATCAAAATAGCAATGACCCAGCCCTGTAATCCAGGTCCACCGGGTGTAATTTTCTTTTTGCCGGATTTCGGCGGTAATGAATTATTATTTTCAGACATACGTAATAATTAATTTCTTTCTTTAAATTTTAAACTGGTATAGAAGAAGGTTTTAAGTCATCGCCGAAATATGTAAATTCAGCATCACCCCATAAACTTTCTATGTCGTAAAATTCCCTTTTTTCTGTTTTGAAGATATGTACGACCACATCTGAATAGTCTAACAAAATCCATTCACGATTGGTTTTCCCTTCCCTGTGCCAGGGTTTTTGTCCGGTCTTTTTATTAACGACTTCTTCAACCGAATCTGCTATTGCATCTAATTGAGTATCAGATGTACCAGAGCATATTATAAAATAATCCGTTATCGCATTTTTTATTTTTCTTAAATCCATCTGAAGCACTTTGTGAGCCTTTTTCTCGTGCATACCTTCTACAACCATCAGTGCAAGCTGCTCACTTGAAATTTCCTTGTTTTTTTTCATTCAGTGCTATTTACCTTTATTTTTGTAATTCTATTAAGTCAGGTTTTAAAGCTGATTTTTAATTGACGCTAAATTAATTTATTTTGAACAAAATTCAGCCCAAAACCTACATAGAAGGCAAAAATACGATTTATCTGCCATCTTGTCATTCTACTAACGAGATGGCCATGCAAATAATTCAAAATGATGCAGTCAAAGAGGATACAATTGTCATAACTGACAATCAAACCAGGGGAAAAGGCCAGCGGGGAAATAGTTGGGAAACTCAAAAAGGCAAGAATTTAACCTTTTCTCTCATTTTACAACCTTATTATGTGAAATCCAAAGACCAGTTTGCCATCAATCTGGCCGTTTCACTGGGTATTTTTCATGCTCTTCTACCTATTTTGGGCGAAAAACTAAAAATTAAATGGCCCAATGATATTTTCTATGATAGGAAGAAAATTGGTGGAGTTTTGATTGAAAATATGCTTTTAGGACAACAGATTACCTATACAGTGGTCGGAATTGGTTTAAATATTAATCAGACTTCTTTTAATTATCCATTGGCCTCATCTTTGAAAAGTATAAAGGGCAGATCATACGACAGGTATTTAATGCTAAAAAAAATAGATAAAGAAATAGATAATTACCTTGTTCAATTACGTGACGGAAATACAGCTTCATTGTTAAATGAGTTTAGCGAAAATCTTTTTTTAAGAAATAAAGTCGAAAAATTTAGCCAGGACGATAAAATATTTGAGGGAAAAATAGAGGGCGTTAATGCTGATGGACAACTTATTATGAGCACAGCTGATGGTGAAAAACTATTTGGCTTGAAAGAATTTAAATACATTATTTGATACCTTTTGAAATTAGATTGATATTTTTACGCGGAACGACCAAAGTGAATTATGAAATTGAACGAGGAGCAGAAAAGACTTTTGGACCGTCCTGACAATAAAGGATGGAAAAAATGGGGCCCCTATTTGTCTGAAAGACAATGGGGCACTGTACGAGAAGATTACAGCGTTTTTGGTGAAACCTGGGACTATCTCAGTCATGAGATGTCCAGATCAAGGGCTTATCGATGGGGAGAAGATGGCATTGGTGGGATATCTGATAATAAA
>JAHEBN010000092.1 GCA_024645245.1 Jiulongibacter sp.
AATAAAGACCTTAACCGCTTCGGAAGATTTATCATCCGGAACTCCGATACAGGCCACTTCTAATACCCCCGGGCATTGAGAAATTACATCTTCAATCTCATTGGGATATACATTGAAGCCGGATACCAGAATCATGTCTTTCTTACGATCTACAATCTTGAAAAAACCATCTGCATCCATTATACCCACATCGCCGGTTTTAAACCATATGCTAGCGTCTGCCTTATCTGTTAGCATAACCTTTTCCGTTTCATCCGGGCGATTATAATAGCCCGACATCACCTGTGGCCCGTGAGCACAGATTTCACCAACTTCGCCTACATCTGCCCATGTACCATCGTCTTTCAAAATTCTGATTTCGGTACTTGGCCAGGGTATGCCAATAGTACCAATGCGATTTTCACCAACTAATGGATTTGAGGTAAGCACAGGAGAAGTTTCGGAAAGACCATATCCCTCAGAAGGCTTATTGCCGGTTAAATCCATCCAACGATTAGCTACTACCTGTTGCAGGGCCATACCACCTGCGGAGGTTATTTTTAAATTGCTAAAATCCACCTCACCGATTTTCGGATGATTAAGCAATCCATTATAAAGTGTATTCAGACCTGTAAAAATATGAGGGGGATTTTTCACCAATTCTTTTACAAAACCGTCCATGTCTCTGGGATTGGTTATCAACAGGTTCATCACACCTGTCTTCAAAGCCGTGAGTGCATTTACAGTAAGTGCATAGACATGATAAAGCGGCAAAGCGGCCACCACTACTACTTTTTCATCGCCAAATTGTTCTGTAATTACGCCTTGCCACACATCATTGGCTTCCAAATTGGCAATTAAATTACGATGCGAAAGCATGGCACCTTTAGAAACACCTGTGGTACCGCCTGTATATTGAATAAACGCGAGATCTGTATTTTTTAGATCAGGCTTGGTATACGTATAGCCGGCACCTTTAGATAAAACATCAGAAAACGATATAGCATTGGGTAAGGAATAAGCGGGCACCATTTTCTTAACCCTTTTGACAACAAAATTGACAATTTGCTTTTTAGGAAATCCAAGCATGTCGCCCAATTCGGTAACAATTACTTTTTCGATACCGGTTTCAGCAATAATTTTTTCCAGATTAAAGGCAAAATTGGCGACAATAACAATTGCTTTGGCTCCACTATCAGTAAACTGATGTTTCATTTCACGCGGAGTGTATAATGGATTGGTATTTACCACCACTAATCCAGCCCTGATAGCACCAAAAAGGGCAACAGGATATTGCAGGCAATTGGGCATCTGAATAGCTATGCGATCTCCCTTTTTTAATCCTGAATGTTGCAACCACGCCGCAAAGTTTCGGGATAGCGTATCGAGCTGTCCAAAAGTGATTTCTTTGTCCATATTGGAATATGCCGCACGATTGGCATATTTTTGAAATCCTTCCTCCACAATATCTACAAGTGAATTATAGGCATCAGCATTTATTTCATAGGGCACTCCAGGTGGATAAAATTTTAACCAGGGAAAAGTTTCTTTCGTTACAGGCATAGGTTTCTAGTTTTAAATGAATTGTAATATATACAGTAAAAATAGACGTTTTTTCAGATAATTACCAAAGTGAAAACTGAAAGTTTAATGATGCGACCTTAAGGGAAGCTATTTATCTTTACCGGAAAAATAATTAGCACCCAGGCTCATATTTCCTCTAACTCCCGACTGATTTAAACGCTTTCCATAGCCAAAAGGTGTTGAGGTAGATTTAATTTTATAAAGTACTGCCAAACCTCCCCTTTTTATCAAATTGATAATTAAAACCAGTTCGGAATGAACAGTTAGGGAGTATATCATAGGTATTGCTTTTGTTTTTTATGGTTTTTCGGTATGTTGGTATTTCTGAAAAACATCTTTAGCACCTAAATCGGTATATGCCAGAGGTTTAAATCTACTTTCTCCAAAGTAAAATTTCACAAAAAAATCCACGCCAAAATCATTGCGATTAAAACTAAATTGATTGTCAGGCATATTATTCCCATAAATGCTGGTAAATCTATTGCCAAATCCATCACGGGCATAGCTGGCATTTATTCCCAGAAAAGAATTCTTTGCGTAAAACTTATCGGAATTAACTCCCAAATTACCCTTAAAACCCCGCAATCCAACCCAACCTGCGGGGTATGAATGGCCAAAGGATTTCAAACCAACAGGGAAAGAATTTTGAGCGATGGTAGCAGATAGCATAAAAAAATACACAAAAGAAGGAATTAATATTTTCACAGTAGTGACATGATTCATATTTCCCAAACGCTTCAGTTTCGTCCATATTTTAATTAATTATTTAAGGGTATTATTAACTTAGCCTTATAAAAAAAATAATAGTCAAATGCTTAATTTTTCAACAAAGCTTTGGGTTTGTCTTTTTCTTAGTGTTTCCTCTATGGCACAAGAAAGTATAGTTTTTGAAAAAGGAGAAAATAAGTATACCTGTTTTCGAATACCCGCCATTGTCAAATCACCCAATGGCGAATTAATTGCCTTTGCCGAAGGACGCAGAAACTCTTGTTCGGATTTTGGTGATGTGGATTTGGTATACAAAATCAGTAAAGACAATGGAAAATTCTGGGGTGAAATGCGAGTCTTTGCCGATTATGGAGAAATGCAGGCGGGAAATCCGGCACCAGTTTGGGACCTGACGGATTCGGAATATCCTAATGGTCGGCTTTTTGTATTTTACAATACAGGAAATAATCACGAATCTGAAATTGCAAAAGGTAAGGGCATAAGAGAGGTTTGGTTTAAAACCAGTACTGATGGAATAAATTGGTCGGAACCGGTCAATATTACATCTCAGGTGCATCGGCCAAAACAACCTGAATTGGATAAAAATTATAATTTCCCTGAAGATTGGCGTCACTATGCCAACACACCCGGGCATGCCATTCAATTCACAGCTGAAAGATATGAAGGGCGATTATATGTTCCGGCCAATCATTCGGAAGGAGAAATCACAAAAGATGGTATTATCTATTTCGCTCATGCTTTTTACACCGATAATCATGGTAAAACTTTTAAAATAGCCCAAAACTTAAACATTCGAGGCAGCAATGAGTCAACAGCCGCTGAATTAAATTCCGGAGAAGTTCTGATGAATGCCAGAGACCAATCGGGGAAGTCGGGCAATAGATTTTATGCCCGAAGCAAGGATGGTGGCCAAAGCTGGTATGATTTCGGAATCGATGAATCGCTTGTTGATCCGGTATGCGAGGGAAGTCTTTTAAAACTTATTTATCGAAAAGAAGAATACGTACTTCTAAGCCATCTGTATGATTCTAAAAAACGCAAAAATCTGGTGATCGAAGTAAGCAAAGATGGGGGTAAAACCTGGGAAAACAAGGTAAATGTGGAACCAGGCTCCGCGGCCTATTCAGATTTAGTTTCGCTTAAAAAAAATGTAATTGGTGTTTTGTTTGAAAAAGACGATTACAATAGAATCGTTTTTAAAACAGTGAATTTTTAAGCAAAAAAAAGAGGCAACCAATGGCCACCTCTTTCCTGATATTCGAAACAATAAATCAAACGTCTACTTTCGCGTATTTCGCATTTTTCTCAATGAACTCACGACGGGGAGCCACCTCATCACCCATCAACATAGAGAATAAGTGATCGGCTTCAGCCGCAGATTCGATAGTTACTTGTTTAAGTGTACGTCCTGCCGGATTCATAGTGGTTTCCCATAATTGCTCCGGGTTCATTTCACCCAAACCTTTGTATCGCTGAATACCGACAGAATCTTCTTTTCCACTTCCAGCCAATTCTTTCACAGCAGCAGCACGTTGCTCTTCGGTCCAGCAATAAATTTGTTTTGCCCCTTTTTTAACCAGATAAAATGGCGGTTGAGCGATGTATAAATACCCTTTCTCGATCAATTCTTTCATAAAACGATAGAAGAAAGTAAGTATCAAGGTACGAATGTGGCTACCATCAATATCCGCATCGGTCATGATGATGATTTTATGGTAACGCAGTTTTTCGGTATCCAAGGCTCTTTCATCATCAATCCTGCCCATTTTTACACCTAAAGCAGTGATGATATTCTTGATTTCATCGTTTTCGTAAATGCGGTATTCCTGAGCTTTCTCCACATTCAAAATCTTTCCACGAAGTGGAAGAATAGCCTGAAAATTACGATCCCGACCTTGCTTGGCCGATCCTCCTGCCGAATCACCCTCAACCAGATACACTTCGCATAGAGCAGGATCAGATTCCGAACAATCGGCAAGCTTACCAGGTAGACTTGAACCAGTAAGTACATTTTTACGCTGTACCATCTCTCTTGCTTTTTTGGCAGCAAGACGAGCTTTGGCAGCTAAAACTACCTTATCAATAATTGTTTTGGCATCTCTGGGATTTTCTTCCAGGTAGTTCTCGAGCATTTCCTGTACACAACCACTTACAGCTGAGGTAACTTCCGAATTACCAAGTTTGGTCTTAGTTTGACCTTCAAACTGCGGTTCTTGTACTTTTACAGAAATAACTGCCGTTAAGCCTTCGCGGAAATCATCTCCGGCTATTTCAATTTTTTCTTTAGCTAAAATACCCGACTTATCGGCATAGGATTTCAGTGTACGCGTAAGAGCCATCCGGAAGCCAGACACGTGCGTACCTCCTTCGTGCGTGTTAATATTATTAACAAAGGAAAGTACATTCTCGGCATAAGAATTATTATAGATCATGGCCACTTCTACAGGCACACCATCTCTTTCACCTTCCATAAACATCGGGGCAGGTATAAGTCGCTCGCGACTTTGGTCCATGTATTCCACAAATTCCACTAATCCTCCTTCCGACAAAAACTCCTCGCCAATAAAATTACCGTTATCGTCCTTTTCTCTTTCGTCAGAAAAAACTATGCGAATGCCTTTGTTCAAAAATGAAAGTTCACGAAGGCGATTGGCAACGGTTTCATATTTAAACTCAGAAACAGTAAAAATGCTGCTGTCAGGCAAGAAAGTAATATTTGTTCCTCTGGTATCAGTTGTACCAATTTCTCTTACAGGATAAAGCGGTTTTCCTGCCGCATATTCCTGTTCAAAAATTTTCCCTTCTCTACTGTGAATTTCTGCACGAAGATGCGAGGATAGGGCATTTACACAAGATACCCCAACACCATGTAAACCACCGGAAACTTTATAGGTATCTTTATCAAATTTACCACCGGCATGGAGTACGGTCATAACTACTTCCAAGGCAGATTTTTGCTCCTTTTCCATAATACCCGTAGGTATTCCTCGGCCATTATCTCTTACAGTTACCGAATTATTCTCATGAATAGTTACAAAAATGGTATCGCAATGACCAGCAAGAGCCTCATCGATGGAGTTATCAACAACTTCCCATATCAAATGATGAAGGCCTTTAAAACCAATATCGCCAATATACATGGCAGGGCGTTTCCGCACTGCTTCTAATCCTTCTAATACCTGAATGTTATTAGCACCGTAGTCTTGTTGGTTCAGTTTTGGGTCTGACATAAAATCGAGATTCTGTTAAAAAAGTAGTATTTTTTTGATAATTAGATAAAAAAAAAGCCTGTCAAAAGGCTTTTATTTAACTGGGTAAAGATAGTCATTTTTTAGCATTTGTGAAGCATAGTATTTGTCAATAAAATGAATTAATTTTCCACATCAACCCTAATAAATGTTAAAATGCAAAAGCGAATAGAATCTCTAGATGTATATCGTGGCTTTGTGATGTTTCTGATGATGGCCGAAGTTTGGCATCTGGGAAAAGTATCGGAAGCCTTACCCGGAAATTCTTTATGGAGTTTTCTGGCTTTTAATCAGGATCATGTGCCTTGGGTGGGCTGTTCGTTGCACGATATGATTCAACCCTCCTTCTCTTTTCTGGTAGGAGCAGCTTTACCTTTTTCCATTCTTTCCCGAATCAAAAAAGGGGAAACCAAAAATAAAATGTGGTTGCATACCTTGAAGAGGTCATTGATTCTGATCTTGCTGGGTGTATTTTTACGCTCCATGTGGAAAGAAATGACCTATTGGACATTTGAAGATACACTAAGCCAGATTGGTCTGGGCTATGTATTTCTTTTCTTTCTGGGTTTTAAGAATAACAAATGGGTACTGGGCAGCTTTTTAGGAATAGTATTTTTATACTGGCTGGCATTTATGATATATCCTTTACCCGGTGCTGATTTTGACTACAATTTAGCCGGAATTTCAAAAGATTGGGAGCATAATTTAAGTGGTATTTCAGCCCATTTTAACAAAAACACCAATCTGGCCTGGGCATTTGATCGCTGGTTTCTGAATTTGTTTCCCCGCGAAAATACATTTCAAAATAATGGGGGCGGTTATGCGACGCTCAGTTTTATTCCAACCTTAGCAACAATGATTTTAGGTCTAATGGCGGGTAACCTCATTAAGGCGAAACCCGGAGTCGAAATTTTAATTCGAAAATTCCTGATTTATGCTGCGGTACTGATTATTACTGCTTTAATCGTTCATTTCAGTGGCATTTGCCCTATTGTAAAAAGAATCTGGACACCCGCCTGGGTGCTTTTCAGCGGTGGTATTTGCTTTCTTTTTCTTGCTATTTTTACCTGGCTTGTCGACTGGAAAGAGATCACAAAACCCTTCTTTTGGTTAAAAATAATTGGCATGAATTCCATAGCTGCTTATGTATTTGCCCATACTATAGATGCTTTTATTAAGAGGAGTTTTGAGATTCACCTGGGAACCAATTATGCCCAATTTTTAGGCATGCCCTTCGAAACACTTGTTTCTGGGAGTTTGATTTTACTTGTGGAATGGCTCATTTTGAGTTGGATGTATAAAAAAGGAATATTTATCCGGATTTGATTTTCCCATTTCAAAAAAAATCCTCCCTTATTAAGACTTAAAGCTAATAAGGGAGGAAAATTAAAAGTTTCGATTTACTGAATAATCAACTGATAAGGCATGCGGGCCTGTAACTTTTCCATTGATTTCAGGTTTTGAATTTCCTTGGCAAAAGGTGCCAAATCACCCAAAACAGCTTTCAATGAAGCATCGGAAGTACCTTGCAGCTTTTCAAGTATTATCTCAATCTCTGTCTTTGCTTTTGGATAATACTTAACCTGATAATCCGATGTTTTCGCCTTTTTTGCGGCCAGAGCTATAGCATCTTCAAGTGTTCCTAATTTGTCTACCAGTCCGTTTTCAATAGCCTGCGAGCCGGTCCATACACGTCCGCCGGCAATTGCTTTCAATTTGTCAATATCCATTTTACGACCAGCGGCTGCTTTAGAAGTAAACTTTTCATAACCTTTATTAACCGAATTCTGAATCATCATTTTTTCGGCATCGGTCATGGTATGCGTTACAGAAGGAAAATCAGCGTATTGATGGGACTCCACTCCATCAAATGTAATTCCTAACTTATTGTTGAGTAATTCCTGGGCATTAATCAGCATTCCGAAAATACCAATGGAACCGGTAATGGTAGTAGGGTCGGCTACAATCGAATCGCAACCCATGGCCATATAATATCCTCCACTGGCAGCATAATCTCCCATGGAAGCAATTACCGGTTTTACTTTTTTTGCCAACTGAATCTCACGCCACATCACATCCGAAGCCATGGCACTGCCACCACCTGAATTTATTCGCAAAACAATGGCTTTTACTTTCTTGTCGTCTCTCGCTTTTTTCAATTCTTTAATCCAGCTTTCAGAAGCTATCTGATCACCATTACTGCTGCCACTTACAATATCCCCTTGACCGATAATTACTGCAATTCTATTGTTACGATCGCCATCTTTCACAAACTTTTTGGCTTTTGCATATTTATCCAGATCGATGTAAGAGATTTTAGCATCTTTTTTTACACCCAATTTCTCTTTCAGCATTTCTTCAAACTGATCAAAATACCCTGTATCAGTAAGTATTTTATATTTCACCGCATCTTCAGGCTGCTGTATACTGGCATTTGACAAAATGGCTTGAATTTCGTCATTGCCTATACCTCTGCTTTTGGCAATATTTCCATAAATATGATCGGCCACAGAATTGATATAAGAGGTCACCTGCATTTTATTCTCAGGGCTCATGTCCGTACGAATAAATGGCTCCACAGCACTCTTGAACTCCCCTACCCGGAATATTTCAGGTTTTACACCGATTTTCTCCAGCATCCCTTTAAAGAATGGCATTTGGGCACTTAAGCCATTGAACTCAATTCCACCAGCTTCATTGATAAAACTTTTGTCGGCCACAGATGCGAGGTAAACAGCAGGCTCTGTCATATATTCGGCATAAGTATAAATAAATTTGCCTGATTTTTTAAACTGAATCAAAGCTTCGCGAATTTCTTCAATTGTAGCCAAGCCAGCAGAAGGAGATTGCAAATCGAGGTAAACACCTTTGATATTTGGATCCAAAGCGGCATTTACCAATACTTCTTTGATTTGAATCAGGCTGATTTTGCTTGCACCATTGCCCATGAGTTGAGTAAAAGGGTCTTCTTCCGCCGCATTTTCCACTATTTCCTGATTCATATCGATTTTCAAAACCGAATTTTCCTTTACACTTACCGAATCACCACTGCTGGCAAGCATGGAACCAATTCCCGCCATTATGAAAAAGGATACCACAAAAAACAAAAACATGCCTATTATTGTGGCCAAAACATACTTAAGAAATTGAAGCATTGTATTTTGATTTAAAGATTTTTTCAAAAATAGTAAGACAAAACTAAGACTGAAAAATAAGTACTTTTGTTTTACTTGATAAATGGTATTTTGCCCTATTAAATGGCCGAATAGCTTTTCAACGCCAACTAACAACAAGTAATGGAGCGAGATGTTTTTCTGAAAATTTGTAATTTTTGTGTCTACCAGGAAAGAAGCCAGGAGGAAATAAGGCAAAAGCTGGCAACCTGGAATATTTCTGGTGATGAAGCTGAAGAAATTATTTCGGAATTAATTACGGAGAACTTTCTGAATGAGGAGCGATTTGCAAAACAATATGCGGGTGGGAAGTTTCGGGTAAAAAAATGGGGCCGGCTTAAAATCAGGAGCGAATTAAAACGGAAATCAATTACAGATAAATGCATTCAGATTGCCCTGAAAGAAATAGACGAAGAAGACTACTTTTTAGTATTGCAGGCTTTATTATTCAAAAAAATGCATGCCCTCAAAACCGAACAAAATTTGTTTCTCCGTAAAAGTAAAGCTGCCTCTTACGCTTTACAAAAAGGATTTGAAAGTCACCTTATTCGCGAGGTTTTGAATAACTGGGTGGAAGTATAAAAAAACCGTGTTAAACCACTCAATTAACTTACTCCAAAGTATTTATCCATTCTTTTACCAAAGCCACGCCTTCTTTATGAATGCTTACCCGACCTATTTCGGGCATCATGATACCCGGATTGGTTGAATTCATACGAAAAGTTATAATCGACTCATCGCCATGACCCGGATTAATATCGTATAGGAAAGTTCCGGCACCTATTCCTGCAGCCACCGGTGATTTTTTCACACCCCAGTGATATGGATCATTTTCTTCAAAATTAAGCCTTAAACCTGACGAAGCTGCCGGAGCTCCGTCGCTGTGGCAATGACCACAATTAACGTCCAGATACGAGCGGGCACGGTTGGCGAGCGTTGCTGATGTGTCGTGAATCGAAACCAGGTTTATTATCTTTGACTGATCTGGCATAGAACTCAGGTAGCCACTTTTTACCCATTCTTTCAGCTGATTCTCTTTATGATCTCCAAATACAATTTCGTGATTCAATTGCTTGAGCTTAGGCCCGATTGGTGTAAAAACCCCATCCTGATAATGGCAACTTTTGCATTGATTTTTATTTGGCATAGCATATTTGATATCGTGTTTTTCTCCATTCTCGTCAATCCAGCTTACATCGTAACTTCCACCGGTTACTTTGTATTTGGCATCGGTTTGTTCTGCATTCCACAAGTAGGGATAGGCTTCCCATTTCCCGTTTATTTTTACCAGTAAGCGTGTCTCAATTATTCGCTTTTCGACATCTGGTTTTCTAAAATCTGCTGGATAATAAAAATTCTTAATCAAAATAGATTTGTCCGGAAAATCCAGAGCTGCGTTTGGCTTATTGTAATCATAATTGGCGGCAACTCCATCCGGCATCCATACGAATCGCTTCTTAAAAGCATAATCCGTAAAAAGTGTGGCGATTGGCTCGTATTCCAATACCCCTTCGGCGGGTTTCATTTCGTTTAGAGTTCCATCGTAAAAGCCGTATTCAGAAAGGTTTTTTAACGGAAACTGTGCAAAATCTAAAGTAGAAGGGTGACTTTTTACTGCTTTTTTAAAGCAAGACTGAACACTAATCACCAAAACCAAACCAAATACCAAAAATTTAAAACTCCTCATTTCCCTCAATTAGATCAAAAATTATTTAAAGTATGTTTTTAATATCCGTTTTTACCTCCACTGTACAGCTATTAAAATGCTCCGGATCATTGGCTACCTGGATATCCATAATTCCACCTTTTTCAGGAATTATAAACCGGCTAAAACGAAGGTTTTCCATTTTTTCGTTAATACAAATGTTCATCGGATTTCTAGTCGGATCTGTTCCTTTAGCGGGGTCAATTATGCCATCGTAAACGATATCCTGCGACTTCAGACATTTTGCTGTAATTAATTTCCCAAAATCCTTTGACATATCCGGCACAGCCAAAGTTCTTTCATAAGTGTTATCGTGAACATAAATATTTACCGAATAAGGCGACCAGCCAGGATGATCGGGCACTTTTAATTCTGTAATCTGATAATCCATAATAGCCATTCCGGCAGTTTTATGGTTAATAATCTGATTATTGAATATTTCCACATTTTCTCCAGCCATTACGATCACACCGGTACCAGGTGGTATCATCGTAATCGGGTTTCCATTTTCCGAAGCTACACCCTGAGCAAAATTATCGTGATTATTTTCCTTTATCAGGTTATTAAAAACTCTGGTGTTTTTTCCTGCAGCCTTTGGCAAGCCAGGAAGATTGAATACCAATATACCCGAAGTATTATTGATCGCCTGATTATCGTAAACCTCGGCATTGTCCGAATTTTCTATTTCAATACCAGCCACGTTTTCAAACACATAGTTATTTCTTACAATGATATTTTCTGATTGACCTACATATATGCCTGCATCACGAGAGTGGGAAACTTCGCATTTTTCCACCAAAACATTTTTGCATTGCACCGGATAAATACCATAAGTTCCGCTTTTCGACAAATCCTGATTAGACCAGGTAGTATTTACACCTCTAAAAGTAAGACCATCGCAATTCTGCGTTTTGATATCATCACCCGGTGCATCGATTACGGTAAAATTCTCAAGAATCACATTGTTGCCTGCTATTTTCATGCCTTCGCCGCCCGTACTCAGGGTTTTGAAAGAAAGCACGGTTTCGTACATACCGGCACCTTTGATGGTAACATTATTAACATTATCCAAAATAAGTTGTGTACCTAACTCATAAAATCCAGCCGGAATTTCAATCGTACTGCCCGAGTCGGCATCAATAAATGCTGCAACCAGGTCTTCAATTTCGTCTTCACCGGCAATTTCTAATTTACTAATGTCCAGCTTGCTTTCAGTTTTTGTGGAGCTACCACAAGAATAAAGGAGAGGTAGTAAAATACCAAAGAATAGGAGTCGTTTTTTCATATTCATAAGAGGCGAGGGTTTTATTTATTTGCAAAATTACAAATTCCGAAAAAATTAATTGTTTGATAAATGTCAAAAAAGGCTGTTAATTCTTTGCCCGCAGTCTACTCAGGGTTTCAATGGTTATCCCAAGGTAACTGGCTATATGTGAAAGAGACACTCGTTGAAAAATCTCTGGCCTTTCTTTAGTAAGTTTATTAAAGCGATCATTGGCATTGAGGTAATGGAAATCATGGTGATAACTTTCGGTGCTCACAAAGTATTGTTCTGTAATTATTCTGCCTAATCGCTCAATTTCATGAAAATCATCGTATAAACTATACAAATCTTTCCGGCAGATCTCTAAAGCCTCTAGCTCCTCTAATGCCTGAAAACCAGTTTTACTATCTTTATTGCTTACGAATGCCGCAAGTGAAACCACGAAATCATTTTCAAAACCAAACCAAAGGTTTACTTCTTCCTCTTTTTCATTAATCAAAAATTCGCGAACAGCTCCACTGAGTACGATATAGATTTTTTCGGTTTTGGTACCGGGAGCCAGTAATATTTCTTTTTTTGAAAAGTTAACCGGCTTAAGAATTTTTATAAAAGCTTGTAAACCAGCCTCGGAAAGGACATCAAAAGAGGATATCAACTTTTCAATTCTACTTGTAATTTCATTTTCCACACCGAAATATTACTAATTTTTCATGTATTTGCCTAAAATAGAATAATTATATGATTAATTTGAATAAAAATAGGCTAATATGGCTTGTTTTATCAACAAACAATCATGAAAAAGACGCAAACAATTGTAATTGGAGGCAATGCTGCGGGGCTAGCATGTGCGGCCCGATTAAATAAGTTAAAACTTCCCCATGTTATTTTGGAGAAAAATGCAGGTTTAGCCCAAACCTGGATCAATCATTACGACAGGCTTCATTTACATACCAGTAAAGATTTATCTGCCTTGCCTTTTGAGGCTTTTGATAAATCTTTACCCACTTACCCTTCCAGAAACGATGTGGTAGATTATTTGATAAATTATGCCAAAAAAAGAAATATCATACCGGAATTTAATACTGAAGTAATTTCAGTTAGTAGAGTTGATGAAATGTGGGAAGTAAAAACCACAAACGAAACTTACCTCTGCGAAAAAGTAATTTTTGCAACAGGCAATACAAATATACCTAACATACCAAAAGTAAAAGGAATTGAAAGTTTCGAAGGTAAAATTTTACATAGCTCGAATTATAAGAATGGAAAAGAATTTCAGGGCAAAAATGTGTTAGTGGTTGGCTTTGGAAATTCAGCATGTGAGCAAGCCATCTGTTTATCCGAAAACGGTGCTTTTCCTACTATGTCGGTTCGATCGGCGGTAAATGTAATACCAAGAGACGTTTTTGGAATACCTATTTTAAAGTTGGGTTTGGTGAGTGCCATTTTCCCTGCCCCTCTTGCTGATAAGATAAATGCTCCACTCATTAAATTTCTGATTGGTGATATTGAAAAATACGGACTAAAAAAATCGAAAATCGGCCCGATTGAACAAATTAAAACTACCGGAAGAATACCACTTCTCGATATCGGAACGATGAATTTAATAAAGGAAGGAAAAATTAAGGTGCAGGATGGAATCGACCATATAGACGGTAATAAGGTATATTTTAAGAATGGAAGTTCAAATGAATTTGATGCGATTCTTTTTGCCACAGGATACCTTACCAACTTAAAACAATTACTCGGTGAAGAACTTAATGCTTACGAACCTGACTTAATAAAACCGCTGAAATTAAGAAAATCATTTGGGCAAAACGGACTTTATTTTTGCGGATTTTATGTATCACCAAATGGCATGCTTCGTGAAATCACGCGTGAGTCTAAAATAATAGCAGACCATATTTCAAAAAACAATCAACCTGTCTAAATCTCTTTATTACTATGAAATACGATTATATCATCATTGGTGCGGGAAGTGCGGGCTGTGTTTTGGCCAATAGGCTTTCTGCAGACCCATCCAATTCTGTTCTTTTGATAGAAGCCGGCGGGCCGGATAAGAAAATGGAAATCCATATTCCTGCAGGCTACGCTAAACTGCATAGAAGTGAGGTAGATTATGGATACTGGACTGAGCCTCAGGAGCATGTTTTGAACCGGAAAATATATTTGCCAAGAGGCAAGGTATTGGGCGGCTGCAGCTCTACCAATGCCATGGCTTATGTAAGAGGTAACCACGCCGACTACGACGAATGGGCTTCTTTGGGCAACATGGGTTGGTCTGCTAAAGATGTTCTTCCTTTTTTCAAAAAATCGGAAGCCAATGAAGATATTCGTAATGAATTTCATGGGCAAAACGGTGAATTGAATGTGACTTTTAATAAGAAATTTACCACCCCATTTTCAGATGCTTTCATAGAGGCTTGTGTCGAAAAAGGCTTTAAAAGAAACCATGACTACAATGGCGAATTTCAAGAAGGTGTGGGACCTTTTCAATTCACGAATAAAGACGTCAAAAGGCATAGTGCTGTCGACGCTTTTTTAAAGCCAGTCATGAAAAGACCAAATCTTACCGTAATGACCAAAAACATAACGCACAAAATCATTATCGAAAATGATAAAGCGGTGGGCGTTGTAGTATCAAAAGGTCAAAACAGTACGCAAGATATTTTTGCCAATAAAGAAGTTATACTTTCGGCAGGTAGTTTTGCTTCACCGCAGCTCCTTTTGCTTTCTGGCATTGGTGCCAAAGACGAATTAAAAGCCCATGGTATTGATTGCAAAAAAGAATTACAAGGCGTAGGCAAAAATCTCCAGGACCATCTTTTCTATGCAGTAAGTGCCTTGTCAAATTCTCAGGAAGGCCAAAACCACCATTTGAAACCATTGAATCAGCTAACCGATTTATTGAAATACATTTTTACAAAAAGCGGAGCATTGACAATTGGTCCACTAGAATCAGTGGCCTTCGGAAGCACAGCGGCGAGTCCTGACAGAGTCGATTATGAATTTCATTTTGCTGCTTTAAATATTGGCGATGATTATTCCGGAGATTTGTATGATATAAAAACATTCCCATATCAGGATGGCTACACTATACTTCCCACCTTATTAAGACCAAAAAGTCGGGGTTATCTAACTTTAGGAAATACAAATCCGGCAAATCAACCCATCATACAGCCTAATTTTTTACAATCTGAAGACGATAGAATGGTTTTGTTAAATGCAGGAAAAAAAGCCCTGGAAGTAATGGAGGCACAAGCTTTTTCAAAACATTTGAATCGTATCCTGATGCCACCAGACATATCTTCTGATGAGGCCATTTTGCAACATATTCTTACTCAGGTTGAAACCGTTTATCACCCTGTCGGTACCTGTAAAATGGGTTCTGATGAAATGGCAGTGGTAGATGATAATTTACGCGTACATGGTATCGAAGGCTTGCGAGTTATTGATGCTTCCATTATGCCGACTATCGTTTCGGGAAATACCAATGCCCCCACTTATATGATTGCCGAGAAAGGAGCTGATATGATTTTGAAATAAATACTATTTTTTATAACGATTCGAATAAATTATTGTTATATTTTTGAGGAGACCAATATTGAACTATGGAAAAAATAATTGAATATTTTAGCACGATCCCTTCAACACATAGATCGGCATTACTTGTTGGTGGCATTGCCTTTTTTTGGATATTAGAAAGCATTCACCCTTTATTTGATTTTAAATACAAAAAAGTAAAACATGCCGGTATCAATATATTTTTCACAATCACTACTATATTGATAAATTTCCCCCTGGCGTTTATTCTGGTGAAATCTTCCGATTGGGCAGTTGAAAATAATTTCGGAATCATAAACTGGCTTCCGGATATGCCTGTTTGGCTATATACAATTGCAGGCTTAATGGTTTTGGACTTGATAGGTGCCTGGTTTATCCATTGGCTGGAACATCAGGTAAAATGGATGTGGATGTTTCATCTCATTCACCATTCTGATTTGAATGTGGATACCACTTCGGCAAACAGACACCACCCTGGCGAAAGCGTCTTTAGATTTATTTTTACAACCATAGCAGTTGTAATAACCGGAGCTCCCATGTGGATGGTTTTTATGTACCAGTTTTTCTCGGTATTGTTATCGCAGTTTAATCATGCCAATATTGCCTTACCACGTTGGCTCGATAAAGCGATCAGCTATCTAATCATAACTCCCGATATGCACCATGTGCACCATCATTATACACAACCCTATACCGATTCCAATTATGGAAATATTTTCGCAATATGGGACAGACTTTTCGGCACATATCGGGAATTGAATCGGTCGGATATTAAATATGGAATTGACACCTACATGGATCCAGCTGAAAACGAACATATTACTCCACTATTAAAAATACCTTTTCAGGCTTACCGTCCGCCTGTGGGGTCGAAGTTTAACGAAAAATAACTGATATTTTGAAAACAATAATAAAAGGAACAGGTACTAAACTACCGGAAAGAAGAATTCAAAACTCCTATTTCCTGGATCATAAATTCATGGACCCGGAAGGTATTGTAAATCCCAAACCGGCCGAAGAAATTATAGCCAAATTAGAGGCTATAACAGGCATAAAGGAGCGGGGTTATATTTCTGAAAAAGGCGATTCAGTGCCTTTGATGGTCGCTGCAGCAGAAAAGGCTATTGCAGATAGCGGCTTAGACAAAAACCAAATAGATGGCATCATAGTAGCCCACAATGCCGGCAATATGCTCGAAGGACCCAATGGTTTTCATACCGTACCCAATATGGCCGCATTGTTGAAAAACAAACTGGGGATTACCAATTTCGAATGTTCGGCTTATGACATACTATTCGGATGTCCGGGCTGGTTACAGGGCATTATTCAGGCCCATCAAGCCATACAAATGGGCGATGCCAGGAATGTTTTGGTTGTAGGTATTGAAGTAGCCAGTCGATTATTAGATCCGCATGACCTTGATTCTATGATTCTGGCCGATGGCTGCGGGGCAGCGGTAATTAGCAAAGGCGATGATGAAGATGCCGGAATATTATCTTATGCCACATATTCGCATGCCAATGAGGACATTTCATGCATTTATCTTGATAAATCGTACAATCGGGAGTTAAATTATCCCACCCTTTTTAAAATGAACGGAAAGGATGTTTACAGGTATGCTACCGTTTGGGTGCCAAGGGTAATCAAAAAGGCCTTAGACAAAGCAGGTTTAGATGCCAGTGACGTAGATATGTTTTTGTTTCACCAGGCCAATGGAAAAATGTTGCATGCTTTTGCAAATAATTTGGCTGACATGTACGGTATAGAAGGACTTTCTTTCGAAGGGAAAATACCGACCACTATAGAATTTACAGGTAATACTTCGGTAGCTACGATTCCGACTATGCTTGATTTGATTAGAAAACATAAATTGGGAAATTACGAAATAAAAAAAGGAGATACCGTGGTAATGGCTTCGGTTGGTGCAGGAATGCACTGCAATGCCATAGTTTATAAATTTTAACCTTATATAAAATGAATGCAGTTGCCGATTCCATAAGTATTGAACAAATAAACCAACTATTTGAAAGCCAAAAGGCCAATCAATACAGCGTAGCCAATACCAATGTTAAAGAAAGGAAAGCTAAACTAAATGCTTTGAAAAAGGCGGTAGAAGTAACTTTTCGTCAGGATATCCGAGATGCCATGATGGCGGATTTCAGAAAACCTGCCGAGGATGTAGACCTAAGCGAAGTTTTTGTAATTACCAGTGAAATCAAACACGCAATACATCATTTAGGGCAATGGATGAGCAATCATTCGGTAGAGACTCCTTTAGCTTTATTGGGTTCTAAATCCTATATCAAATACGAGCCCAAAGGTGTTTGCCTGATCATTTCTCCCTGGAATTTCCCTTTCAACCTTACTTTTGGGCCCTTAGTTTCGGCCATCGCGGCGGGGAATACAGTGATCATCAAACCGTCTGAACATACACCGAATGCTTCCCAACTGATGAAAAAGATCATTTCGGAAACATTCCAGGAAGAGGAAGTTGCGGTAGTGGAAGGAGGTGTTGAGACGGCGACCAATTTACTCGCGCTACCTTTCAACCACATTTACTTCACGGG
>JAHEBN010000093.1 GCA_024645245.1 Jiulongibacter sp.
CCTGCTCAGAAAGTTACAATAGTATCAACCGGTGAAAGCGAAAGCTTCGATATCAACGGCTACAAGAAAAACAACATGGTCAATGGTTTTGACGACATCGACTACCTGCAGTCCATGAGTTCTGAAATCAATGCATTTGAGACTGCAAGACCTTTTTAATCACTTTTTTTGTTGGTAAAATTGAGTACCCAAGAATAAACCTAAGGCCGCGATATAAAGGAGCCTCAACTAGAAGATGAAACGCCACATTGAAATAATGGATACAACACTCCGCGATGGTGAACAAACCAGCGGAGTGTCTTTTTCGGCTTCCGAAAAGCTAACTATTGCACAGCTTTTACTTGAAGAAGTGAAAGTAGATCGCATTGAAGTGGCTTCTGCCCGTGTATCCGAAGGGGAGCTTCTGGCGGTTAAAAAAATAACCGATTGGGCAAAAGAAAAAGGGTATCTGGAAAAAGTGGAGGTACTCACCTTTGTAGATGGCGATGCCTCTCTGGAATGGATGGAAAAAGCAGGTGCAAAGGCAATGAACCTCTTGACCAAGGGGTCATTAAATCACCTGACTCACCAGCTTAAAAAAACACCAGAGCAGCATTTTGCAGATATCAAAGAGGTAGTGGAAAAGGCTGTCGCCCAAGGTATTTTGGTTAATATTTACCTGGAAGACTGGAGCAATGGCATGCGGCATTCGCCGGATTATGTGCTTCAACACCTGGATTTTACTACTAAATTACCGATAAAGAGAATCCTGCTTCCCGATACCTTAGGTGTTCTTACACCAGACGAATCGTATGAATATGTAAAGCTGTTGGTTGACAGGTATCCCGATATTCATTTTGATTTTCATGCACATAATGACTACGACCTGAGTGTGGCCAATGTAATTCAGGGATTAAAAGCCGGAGCACATGGCCTGCATCTTACTGTAAATGGTTTGGGTGAAAGAGCAGGAAATGCCCCATTGGCCAGTACGGTGGCAGTGATGAATGATTTCATGAAAGACATAACTTTCAATGTGGATGAAAAATCATTGTATCGCATCAGTCGCATGGTGGAAGGTTTTTCAGGAATCAGAATTCCACCAAATAAGCCAATAGTAGGTGAAAGTGTATTTACACAAACAGCAGGCATTCATGCAGACGGCGACAAAAAAAATAACCTGTATGTAAGCAATTTGAGCCCGGATAGATTTGGACGAAAAACACTTTACGCCCTTGGTAAATCTTCCGGAAAAGCCAACATCGAGCAGAATCTAAAATTATTGGGAATCAGTTTGCCGGATGAAGATCTGAAAAAAATCACCCAGAAAATTATTGAATTGGGGGATAAAAAGGAAGCCGTTACACGGGAAGATTTACCGTATATCATTGCCGATGTATTGGATAGGCACGCTATTGAAGAAAATATTAAAGTGGTGAATTATGTACTTACCCACTCCAAAAACCTGAAACCATCTGCTACCTTAATGGTGGAAATAAACGGGGAAATTTTCGAGGAAAATGCACAGGGAGATGGGCAGTACGATGCTTTTATGAATGCCTTGAAAAAGGTTTTGAATAAAAATAAAATCGAATTACCCGAATTGTTGGATTATCAGGTACGCATACCACCCGGTGGAAAATCAGATGCACTATGCGAAACAATTATTACGTGGAAAGTAGAAAAGAAAGAAATGCGAACCCGTGGCCTGGATTCAGATCAAACCGTGTCGGCGATTGAAGCAACCATGAAGATGCTGAATTTGATATAAATAGGAAATCAATAAATAATTAATAAATACCCTTTGCGGCTTTGCGGCTTAGGGGTGATAAAATAAGAAAATGAACTTAAACATTGCAGTATTAGCGGGCGACGGTATCGGCCCGGAAGTAGTAGCTCAGGCTCAGAAAGTATGTGAAGCCATAGCAAAAAAATACAATCACCAGATCAACTGGACACCCGGCTTAACCGGAGCAGCAGCAATCGATGCTGTGGGAAATCCTTACCCGGATGAAACCCACCAAATCTGCATGGATGCAGATGCTGTGCTTTTCGGAGCCATTGGTTTGCCTCGTTTTGATAACGACCCATCCAATCCGGTCCGCCCGGAGCAGGGACTGTTGGCTATGCGTAAAAAACTGGGCTTGTATGCCAATATTCGTCCCACTTTGGTATTCCCTTCTCTCTTGCATAAGTCCCCATTACGTCAGGAACTGATCGAGAATGCAGATTTCGTTTGTATCCGTGAGCTTACCGGAGGTATTTATTTTGGCGATAAAGGCCGTAATGAAGCTCGTGATAAAGCCTGGGATGTATGCGAATACACGAAAGAGGAAGTGGAGCGTATTATACACCTGGCATACAGCTATGCCATGGCTCGTAAAAAGAAATTGACAATTGTAGACAAAGCAAACGTACTGGAGACTTCCAGACTTTGGAGAGAAGTGGGTCAAAACCTGGAGAAACAATATCCGGAAGTTAAAACAGAATACCTTTTGGTAGATGCTGCAGCAATGCGAATCATCCAATGGCCGGAAGGTTTTGATGTAATGGTAACCGAAAACATGTTTGGTGACATTTTAACAGATGAAGCCTCTGTAATCTCTGGTTCAATGGGCTTAATGCCATCGGCGTCTATTGGCCTTCACACGTCTGTATTTGAGCCCATACACGGTTCTTATCCTCAAGCCACAGGTTTAAATATCGCTAACCCTATCGGTACGGTGCTTTCAGCGGCCATGATGTTTGAATACGCTTTCAAACTGATGGACGAAGCTCAGGAGATCAAGGATGTGGTAAACAAATCATTGGCAGAAGGCATCGTGACTGAAGATATTGCAGGCAAAGACAAAGCCTATGGCACTTCTGAGGTAGGTGATTGGTTGGCTGCTCAGATAGTTTGACAAAATCACAAATATCATACAGTTTAATAAACGAAATCCCTTGGTTATTAATCAGGGGATTTTTCATTTACTATTTGGCAGATATCTGGATCCTACGCAGCCATTTTACTTACCATTCATAACCAATTAAAAAAAACACCCCCTTGCGGAGGCGTCTTCGATTTTCATAGTAAAAACAGGTAGTGCTATAGTAGTCCCAATAAGGGTTAATATTTTTTAAGAATAAGAGTTCAACATTACCGGCATAACCAACATCAGGATATCCTCGTTTTCCTCCTGATCGTCTGGTATTATTAAGCCTGCACGGTTTGGCTGCGACATTTCGAGAGTTAACTGATCGGTACTCAGGTTATTCAACATCTCCACCAAAAACTTGGCGTTGAATCCGATTTCCATTCCTTCACCTTCAAACTCACACGAAAGTTTTTCATTCGCCTCGTTCGAATAATCCAGATCTTCAGCAGATATTTCCAGCTCGCTACCCCCAACTTTAAGTCGGATCTGGTGCGTGGTTTTATTTGAATAAATCGATATTCGCTTCAATGTACTTAACAAGCTGGTACGGGCGATTTTCATTTTATTCGGATTGTTCTGAGGAATTACATTCTCATAATCTGGGAAACGCTCGTCGATCAAGCGGCTTATCATCTTGATATTTCCAAAGCTAAAGAAAGAATTGGAATTACTGAATTCTGCTTTAACACTTACATTTTCGCTTGGTAAACTCGCTTTTAGCAAAGTCAAGGCTTTTCTTGGCAAAATCATCGAAGTAGTATTTTCCGATTTTACGTCTTTTCTGCGATAGCGTATTAATCGGTGACCATCCGTTGCCACAAATGTGCTATGATCGGGCGTAAGGTGTACATATACACCAGTCATGGCTGGTCTTAAGTCATCGGTGCTGGTTGCAAAAATGGTATTTCCAATTGCATTACCCAATACATGCGAATCTATTTCGATGCTGAAATTTTTGTTAACCTCCGGAGGGCGTGGGAAATCCATTGGATTTTCACCGGCCAGTTTATAACGACCGTTGGCCGTTATGATTTCTGTACCAAATGTATCTTCATCAATATTTACAGTTACCGGCTGTTCGGGTAAGCTTCTGAGTGTTTCCATCAAAAGTTTCGCAGGTACAGCTATAGAACCCTTATCCGCTGATTCTACCTGAGCTTCGGTGATCATTACGGTCTGCATATCCGATGCAGTGATGGTAAGATTTGTATTATCTAATTGAAACAGAAAGTTTTCAAGAATCGGAACGATTGGGTTATTCGCAATTACTCCGCTGATATTAGAAAGGTGCTTTAATAGTTCAGAGGACGAAACTATAAACTTCATATTTTGAACGGGCTTTTATTTATATTTTTTTTAATCAGGCAAAGTTAGTCAAAATGAAAGATTTAGGCTATTGCTTTCTAAAAAATTGATTATTCTGACAAAAACCTTTTTTTTACGGTCATTTTTTATCTGCTTAATTGGCGTATTTTCTTTTCCAGTAAAAGGCCCGAATTAAACCCAAAATAGCTATCAACAATGAAGGCAAAATCAAATTATAAACCTGAATACCGGTTCTTTTTTCAGCAATTTTAATACTGTCTAAGGGGCGAAGTTTTACTTCCTTGCTTCTTGCGGTGATAACACCATTTTCATCCACCAGAAAATCGACGGCATTAAGCACAAAGTCCAGGTTACCGAATGTGTGGCGGCTTAATTTATCAAATCCAAGCGGAAGCGGATTCCCTGTTTTGGGGTCAGTTTCGTTAACTACCAAATCGCCGTCTGAGCAAACAATAATCCGGGTATTTTCGCCATCCTCTCTGAAATAGGCGTGTCGAGGATCTTCCGGCATGATCCGGTTTTTGTACAAAGAAGTAAATCGGCCTTCGAGCAAATAGGCAATGGATTGTATTCCCTGATTGTATTCGGCCTGATCGGTTTCTGAGCGGGCATCGTTATAAGTCACCAATGCCGGGGCAGAAAGCACTTTGGTATATGGAGTGGTTTTTAAGAGAGCGGTTTTTTTAATTCCGCCACTTTTAATGGTATCGATACTGGAAGGAAACTTAGCCACCACCAAATCCAGATTTTTAGTAATCAGGCTTTCCCCAAAATTATTTATCAAGGGGAAAAAACGATAGGGTATAGGCTGAATGTTGGGTTTGTCGCCCATATTGCCAACCACGATCGGAACGGGCAAAGCACTTGCACCGTCTTTTATCAGATTTTGATTTACACGCACTCCGTATTTAAAAAACAAATCCTCGAGATTATGTTCAAATGGCTGAGCAAATGTGCCTTCCTGGCCAATTGCTTCTATTTTTAATCCATCTACAAAAAAGAGTGCTTTTCCCCCCGAGATGATGTACTGATCAATTTTAAATTTGGTGGAATCGTCAACAGCAATATCCGGCTTGGGTAAAATCAGGGCATCCAGACCGTTAAAACTTTCGGAAGTACGAGCATCTACAATATACAAATCATAATACTGCTGTAACCCCTCGATTAGTCCGGCAAAATTTACCGGTTGCAAAAGTGTAAACTGGGTTAAGAGGCCAATTTTCTTTTTTTCTCTCTGGCTCATTTTCCGAATGGAAGTAGCCAATTCGTATTCCAGATTTTCGTAAGATTGATTCAGGTCGTTTTGGGAGCTTTGAGCTACATTGTCTTTTAGCAAAGGTACCACACTTATCTTATCGGCATACGTAATCAAAGCATAGGGGAAAACCAGGGTTTCTGTTTTTTGCCCGTTTTTATTTTCATAGACATTAGTTGGTACCACGCCCATGCTTACCAAGCTATCCAGATAAGCTTTTCTTTCTTCCGGATTGGCTATGTCATTGGGATTCGAAAAGTACCAATTGATGTTTGTACCCCCGTAATTTTGAAATTCCTGCAAAGTTTCGGAAACCGCCGTTTGAAGTCTTTCAAAACCGGAATTTAAGTCATCACTTTTAAGCAAAACTTCAATTTCCACTGCCTGTGGGAGGTGTGATACCAGATTTTTTGTAGCGTCTGAAATACTGTAACGCTTTTCCTCCGTGAGGTCGATTCTTTTGAAAAAGAAGTAAGCCAATACATTGATTAGTACGGGCAAAACAAACCATAAAACAACACGTAGCCGGGTATTTGACATGAAATAGAAAACAGATTTAATGCTTAGAAAAGTATAAATACACTGATTAATATCCTTTTCAGGCTGAAAATTACGCTATTTTTGAGGAAATTCTCAAAATAATGTTGGAAGCATCGTATTGGGTAGAAAAATTAGGTCTACTTCCGCATCCGGAGGGTGGTTTTTACAAAGAAAATTACCGCAGCGGGTTGACTATTAATGTTGAAAATGGAAGGGAAAGATTTCCAAACGGAAGAAGTTTCTCTACGGGTATTTACTATTTGTTGGAAAAAGGTGATTTTTCGGCTTTTCATCGAATAAAATCGGACGAAATGTGGCATTTTTATGCTGGTGATCCTTTAGAGATCTACTTTTTTGATGCTGGTGGTTTACTTCAAAGGATAAAACTGGGCAAAAATCCGGAAGCCGGGGAATATTTTCAGGCTGTGGTACCGGCAAATTCCTGGTTTGCCTCCAGACCTGCATCAGGTTCATCTTATTCGCTGGTAGGCTGTACGGTAGCTCCGGGTTTTGATTTTCAGGATTTCGAAATGGCTGAAAAAGAGCACTTATTAAAAGAATTCCCGGGCAATTCGGAGATCATATTGCAGCTTACTCGCTAAATCATGTATTTTTGCACCCATTATCAGTAAATCTAAACTTATGTTGCAGCGTATTCAATCTGTTTTATTATTGCTTACCGCTTTAGGTATGGCCGCATTTTTATTACTTCATTCCTGGGATTACTCATCGGGCGATCAAACCATATTTGTAAACGCACTGCATGTTGCCAAAATGAAAGGCTCGCTTGCGGAATACGATAAACCTGTTTATTACATCGCCATTCTGGCCGTCTTATCAATAGTGTTATCTCTTTTTTCTATTTTTCAGTATAAAAACAGGGTAAGGCAGATGATGTTTGTCGCACTTAATTCTCTGCTGATTGGTGTTGCTCTGGCTTTTACAGTGTATCACGTAAAAAATGATGCCATGCTTATGATTGATAACGGCGGCGAGGGAAATTTTACTTATGGTTTGTATGCGGGTTTTGCTGCCTTGGCTTTTAATTGGGTTGCCAACAGGTTTATTCGCAGAGATGAAAAATTGGTAAAGGACGCCGATCGGATGAGATAAGTTTTATTGCTGAGGTATCGCTTGTTTTCGATAATCCTTCGGATTTATTTTCCTGTATTTCTTAAATGATTTGTTGAAATGAGAGAGGTTATTAAAGCCACTTTCATAGCAAACTTCGGTCACATTTTTTCCTTCCTGAAGTAACTTACAGGCTTCATTAATCCGGTATTCGTTTACAAATTCTGTATAGGTTTGCTGGGTCATTTTTTTAAAATACCGGCAAAAAGAGGGGACGGTTAAGTTAACTTCTTCTGCAATTTCTTCCAGTATTACCGGTTTTAGATAATTGGATCTTACAAAGTCAAAAATTTTACTGAAACGGTCTTCATTTTTGTGGTAAAAATCAAAATTCGTGTGGTCGTCGTTGAGAATAGAGTACTCTTCTGTATGGGCAATAATCACAAAAATTTCCAACAAAGTTATCAATTTTTGTAGCTGGCTTTTTTTGTCCAGGGTATTCATTTTTCGGGCAATTCCTTTTCTGGCTTTACCATTGAAGCTGATACCCAATTTGGCTTTTTCAAACATTTTTCGGGCTTCTTGCATCTCCGGACTATGCCAAAACTGATCACCCAGAAAATCCTGATTTAGTTGAATGATTACTTCTTCGTGGAGGTCGGTGGCACCGTAACCCATCCCCGTATGAGGTAAGTCCGGACCCAAAAACATGACTTCGCCCTGTTTATATTCACTTCTATGGTTACCAACTTGCCTTTTTCCACTTCCTTTTTTTATCCAAATAATCTCATATTCAGGATGTTGGTGCCAGAAAAAACGATCGTTGCTCGCGTTCCAGTTAATTACTTTGAAGGAGCTACCGGAGTCAGGATTTATTTTTTCAAAACTTAATTTCATTCCTGATTAACTGAAAGTGGTAATAGATTTACGAATCTAATGTTAATTTAGAACAAAAATAAGTTAATTTGGTAGTTGCCGAAAGAAAATAAAAGTGAAAAATTTGCATCAGATTTGAAAGCGTAAACTTTCTAAGACGACATTACTTCAAAACCTATAAATGATTTGAATAAGCAGGGCCGCAGTTCTGCTTATTTTTTTAGGTAATCAATGAGTTTTGCAATTGCCAATCCACGGTGGCTAATTGGATTTTTTTCTTCCGGACTCATTTCAGCAAATGTTTTCGATAAGCCTTCAGGAATAAAAATGGGATCGTATCCAAATCCTCCGGATCCTCTTTTTTCAGCTATTATTTCACCTTTCACAATTCCTTCAAATTGCCGCACTTCACCGTTTTCAATCAATGTTATGGATGTTCTGAAACTGGCAGATTTATCATCAAATGACTCAAGTTTACTTAAAAGTTTGGCCATATTGTTTTCAGGATTGGATGGCTCACCGGCATACCGTGCAGAAAATACTCCGGGCTCTCCATTTAGTGCATTTACTTCCAAGCCAGAGTCGTCGGCAATACAATTGATTCCATATCTGTCGAAAATATATCGGGCTTTAAGCAGTGAATTTCCTTCCAGAGTCGATTCGATTTCTTCAATTTCATCTTGGCAACCGATATCTGCCAGGGTTTTTAATTCAAAAATACCACCGAGCATTTGCTGAAGCTCCTCTACTTTATGTTGATTATTGGTGGCAAGGCAATAAGTCTTTTCTTTATTCATGGTGTATTGATTGCTTTCCCGGAACAAATTTTACTGGGCATTCCCTTGCATTCTTTCTGCATTTTCGGCCATTCTTAGTTTATCGATAAACTCGTCAATCTCGCCATCCATTACAGTGGGTAAATTATAAACCGTAAGACCAATGCGGTGATCTGTAACCCGGCTTTGAGGATAATTGTAAGTTCTGATTTTATCCGATCTATCACCACTACCCACGAGAGATTTCCTTTCGGAGCTAATGGCATCATTATGCTTTTTCAATTCAGCTTCATACAGGCGAGATCGAAGTACGGTAAGTGCCTTATCAAAATTTTGATGCTGCGAGCGGCCATCCTGGCATTCTACCACCGTATTGGTAGGTAAATGTGTGAGCCTGATAGCCGATTCAGTTTTGTTTACGTGCTGGCCACCCGCTCCCGATGCCCGAAAAGTATCCTTTTTGATATCCCCCATATTGAGTTGAAAATCCACCTCATCGGCTTCGGGCAATACCGCGACTGATGCGGCTGATGTATGTACACGCCCCTGAGATTCAGTAGCAGGCACCCGCTGCACGCGGTGAACTCCTGATTCGAATTTCAATTTACCATAAACATCTTCCCCGCTTACTTCCGCAATTATTTCTTTATATCCTCCGCTTGTGCCTTCGTTTATATCCAGAATGGACATGGTCCATCCATCCTGATTTTCGATAAATCGCTGGTACATCCGAAATAAATCACCAGCAAAAATGGAAGCCTCGTCTCCACCCGTACCTGCACGTACCTCCAAAATTGCATTTTTGCCATCATTGGGGTCTTTCGGAATGAGCATTTCTTTTAAACCCTCTTCTTTCTCTTCTTGAATAGGAAGGAGTTCTTCTAATTCCTCTTTAGCCATATCCCGAAGCTCCTCATCCTTTTCGTTTGCAATGATTTCTTTGGCCTCGGCAATACTTTTCAGGGTTTCGTTATACGATTTATAGGCGTCTACTATCTTTTCAAGATCTTTATATTCTTTACTAATCTTTTTGAATTTGGCCATATCCGAAACCACCTCAGGCATTCCTATTTGCTGAGATACTTCTTCAAATCGTTCTTTTATGGCTTCTAACTGACCTATCATTCTTTAAAACGGTTTTAATCGGGCTACAAAGTTAATTGTTATTTGTTCAATTTCGAATTCCTTTCCGAAAGGCTTATTCAAACCATTTTATTACTTCAGACTCCAATTTTCTGGAAATATCTGGTACAGTAGCGTTTTCTGCAGGGTATCCAACAGGTAAAAGTAAATAGGGTTTTTCATTCCCCGGTCGGTTAAGTATTTTACTAAGAAAATTCATAGGGCTGGGAGTGTGAGTCAGGGTCACTAATCCACAATTGTGAATGGCATTAATCAACATACCTGCAGCTATCCCCACACTTTCATTCACATAGTAGTTTTGTTTTTTGCCATTTTCATCTTCCTCGTAATTTTTTCGAAAAATTACAATTATCCAGGGGGCATCGGTAAGAAAGGGCTTTTGCCAGTTGGTTCCTATGGGTTTCAGGTCATCGAGCCACTCCTGATTCATTCTTCCGTGATAGCTTTTATATTCTTCTTCTTCAGCTGCTATCCTGATTTTTTGTTTGATATCGGAGTTGCTGATAGCACAGAATGTCCATGGTTGCTTATTCGCACCTGAAGGTGCCGATGCGGCAGTCATCAATAAGTTTTCTATTATCTTTTTCGAAATATTTTCACTTGAAAAGTGCCTTACCGATCTTCGGTTAGCCAACTTTGCCCGGTTTATTTCCGAAGATTCTAAAACATATTCTTGTTTTTTTCTGGCGAAAATGAAAGGTAAATGATTATAGTTTTCCATTTAGAGGTTACATATTCCCGTTAAATAAAATTTAAGAGCTAATTCGAATGCAAATTTAGGTTTCAATTGGATAATTTTATTTGATTTGTGAACGTAAGAAAATATAATAAATAGCCGCTGTGGTTATTTGATTTATGAATTTTATAATTTAATATTGCTTATCATTAACCTTAAAAAAACAACCATGAACAAATTTCTTTCTCTGATCGCCTTGTTTTGCATCTCATTCACAGTTGCCATGGCTGCAGAACCAACTGAATCTTTTAATTATAATGAAAAAGATATCAATGCTGAATTTGAGCAACTAAACAAAATTGAGCAATACGTTTCAAAAAATCAGGGAACTACCCTGGAAGATTTGAAAACTCAAAATTCTGATCTTGTTGCCGGAATTAATATGAATGCAGAAGTTTCATCTTCAATTGCTGCAGGTGATATGCCATTGGGTATTCCTGCATTCTGGTGGGGATGTGTACTTGCTGTATTAGGAGTAATTCTTGTATATGTACTTACAGATCAGGATAAAGATCAAACCAAGAAAGCCTTAATTGGTTGTTTGGTTTTTGCAGGTGCGTGGGTAATTTATTACGTTGTGATTGTTGCTGTTATCGGCCGTTCTTTCTGGTTCTGATAAATTAAAATAATTACTTAAAGCCCAAGCTAGTTGCTAGTTTGGGCTTTAATTTTTATACTGCTTTATGTTTAAAAATAGAATACTTTTTTTCTTCCTTCTTTTATTCGGGTTATCGTCAGGACTAAGGGCTCAACAATTTTATCGTTTTAGGGCAGATATTTCGGTAAAGGACAAATTGGCTGATGGGTCTTACAGGCTAACCATGGGAAAAGTATACTACGATAAAATATATAAAAAGATCGTATACAAACTGGTTTTCCCTAAAAATGAAACTCTGGTGATTCAGGATACCACCTTGTTTACCATTAATGCGGCGGGATTGATGGAAAATCGGACCCGCACGATGTTGATTCCGGAATTTACGGTGTTTCATCTGGCTCTTACCGGAAAACTCTTTGATTATGGATTAAGGGCAATGGACTCTGATAAACCCATTTATAAAATCGGGAAAGTAGAAAAAACCAAGGATGGTGTACTTACTACCTGGGTGCCTACGGAAGATCAGTTTAAGAAATTATTTGGCGACATTAAGATGTTAAATAAAAATAAGAGGCTGGATGCTATGCTTTTTTATGATAAAGATGGAAAGCTGGTGAGCCGTCAGTTTTTTAAAAATTACGTAAATGTGAAAGGTATTGAGTTTCCTACCGAAGTAACCATGATCAGTTATGCGGCCGACGGTAAACAAAATATACAACTTACCACTTACAAAAACGTTATAATAGACCAAACAGACGAAGATGAGATTTACCGTTATCGCATTCCTATTACTAAGTCTATCGGGGCTAAAAAATGAGGCTTTTTCGCAATATAGTGCGGGCAAATACCGCAATATGCTCGATGATGGCAATATAAAACCTGAATTTTGGCAGGCCAAAGACAACAAAAATGAGATTCAGGTAGCCTTTTCAGGCTTATTTTTATTTTACAAAAACTTCATGTCATCTCAGGACCTCACCGTATGTACCTTTACACCATCCTGCTCCGAATATGGGATTCTGGCAATAAAACACCATGGTTTGATAAAGGGCGGCCTGATGACGTTTGACCGGCTAACCCGATGTAATGGCCTATCGCCTCAGAAATATGAAATTGATACCAAACTACGCCTGTTAAAAGACGATCCCAGAAATACATTTCAGGTTCCGATCGTATCTTCGCTCAAATAATTTCTATGAAAAAAACACTTCTGTCCATTCTGTTTTCTGTTTTTCTTATTTCACTACAGGCTCAATCTGATCTTTTTAATTTAGAAAATTCAAGGAAATTCGGTGAATACTTGTTGCAGTCAGGTCAATATCAATTGGCCGTGAAAGAGTTTGAACGCGTGGTATTTCTGGATTCTATTCACGAGCCATCTACTATTAATTTATTGCGTTCTTACCGACTCGCAGGTAATGCGGATGATGGCTTGAGCAGAGCCGCTGTTTTATTCCCACAACCGGCATTAATCAGCCGGAATCAGGCGATTGAATATTCAAAATTACTGCTTACCACCCGTAATTGGGATCGGGCAAACCAATTCTGGAGTACGCAAATCAATCTAAACGGTTCCGATAAGGTACTTTTTAAAACCACAGAAAATATATTTACTGATCATTTTAAGGAAGCGAAAATTAGTATTGCAGAAATAAAAGATACCAGTTCGGTAATTGTTGAATCCTATCGCTCTTTGATAGACAGAGCCATTGACAGCCCACGCAAAAGTCCTTTTCTGGCGGGTGCATTATCTACTGCCGTACCCGGATTGGGAAAAGTTTATACGGGTGACTGGAAAGACGCCATAGTTTCCTTAATCTTTACCGGCGGTATGGCTTTTCAGGCTGTTCGTAATTTTAACAAACACGGCATAAATAATTACAGACCCTGGGTTTATACTACGATTGGAGCCGGGTTTTATCTGGGTAATATCTTTGGCTCGGTAAAATCGGCCAAAGACCGTAATCGCAAAAGAATTAATACTATACAACATGAAGCCAGCGATCTTTTTAACGCTTATTATTAGTCTGGCTTTTACAAAAGCAAATGCTCAGAATCTGGAGCAAACTTTTGATTTTGCCAATTCACTTTTTGAAAACAAAAAATATGAATCTGCGGTGGAAGCTTACCGCAGAATCCTTTTTTTTGATCAGGAAAATCTATATTCTCCGCTTATTTATAAAAACATAGCCGAGAGTCTGTACGAAACAGGTAAACCTGAAGAAGCCGCTTATTACTATGAATTGGCTTATTTTTCTACCGAAAACGATACCATCAAAACAGAGCTTACCTTAAAAAGAATATCTTGTTTCTTGATACTCAAACAGCCACAATATGCTCAGGTAGAATTATTTAACCTGCCTGAAACCCTGGATTCAGAAACCCGCAATCTGGTTACTTTTTATGAGGCTTTGGTTTATTTTGCACAGGGAGAATATGCACAATCTGAAACCGCCTTCAAATCGATTGCAACAGACACGCTGGTTATTGAAAGTTTATTCAACAAGAATGCGAAAATTGACAGACTAAATCCCAAAACAGCTAAGGTACTCAGTATTATTATGCCGGGATTAGGCCAGTTTTATGCCGGCGATGTGAAAAATGGTATTAATTCACTTGTATTATCCGGCGGCTTGTTTTTTCTGGGAATAAGGTCGGCAATCAATAATTCTTTACTTGATGCTACTATTTCCGTTTTGCCTTGGTTTCAAAGGTATTATACAGGCGGCTTCAAAAAAGCCGAGGTAATAGCCGAAGCAAAAATCAAAGAACGCCGGTACAAGGTTTATAATGAATTACTCGATCAGTTTGAGTAGTTACAATTCTTTTATCCGGATATTCCGAAAACTTATGGCATGGCCGTGATCTTGCAGAGAAATTTTACCCCGTGCATGGGGTGTGGCATAAGGCCAGCTGGCAAATTTACTTTTGGCTACATCGGCCTTCCATTTATCGTCTCCATAGGTATAAGCCGCTACTAATTTTCCATTGAGCCAATGCTCAATCTTATCGTGATTAATCACCAATTTACCCTTATTCCATTCGCCAGGGGCTTTTACCACGGTAAAATCGGAGGGGGCTTGAATATCGTAATTGCCTCCTGTTTTTTGTACATCATTTAAAGGATCGGGATAATTTTCATCATCAATAATCTGATATTCAGGCCCTGCAGCATAAGGGGCAAAGAGCTCTTTATTAGTTGGGTCTTCCAATACTTTGTAAATCACGCCGCTATTCCCTTTTGGCTCAGATAGAAATTCAAATTCAAGAATGTAATTTTCATATTCTTTATTACTTACCAGATCACCATTACCACCGTGGGTCATTAACACGCCGTTCATGGCATGCCACCCTTTTACACTATTTTCATTCCAGGAATGCCAGCCGGCGGTACTTTTGCCATCAAAAAGACTAACCCATTTAGTTTTTTTCTGAGCAAATGTGAGTATTGGAAACAAGACCAGAATTAAAGTAATTGTAATTTTCATTTCAATAAGTTTTAGACTTTAAATATCATTTTTTTACGGTAAAAAATCAAAAGTACGAATGTCCAGATAAGTAAATAAGTTAAAGCACCTGCCAATGAAGCCGCCTTTGGGTCAGCAAATAATGGACTTATAAGGTATTCATAAATATAACTTTGTAAATTGATAAAACCATTTTCTTTCGAGCTATCGGGTATTTTTATTAAGCCCAATAGACGCGGTATTACCCCTGAAAAAAAGAAAACCAACATTGGGTTTATGCCAAACATAACGAATGGTTTTGTCCAGAATTTGTTTTGGAGAATATCTATCAGGAAATATAAAATTCCTAAAATAATCATAGCCAGGCCGGCAGTAAGTATTACAAAAGTGGAGGTCCATAGTGCTTTATTAATAGGGAAAAACTGTCCAAGAAAAATACCAAGTGCAGTAAGGATTACACCTGTTAAAATTAGAAATATTGGTTTTTGAATTGCTTTTTGATTGGTCGACAATAGAAATTCACCTGTAAGTAAACCCAAAATACCCGTTCCTATAGCAGGAATGGTGGTAAATAGCCCCTCAGGGTCCCAGATTTTAGAGGTCGCCCACATGTGATTTTCTAAAAAGAAATTATCAAACCAGGCGGCAAAGTTTTTGCCCGCTTCCAGATTACCTGTTTCATTAATACCAGTTGGAATAAAAGTCATGGCTAACCAATATCCAACCAAGAGTAAAAGTGCAATAAGAGCCTGAGTTTTACTACTTGTTTTAAAGTAAATAATTGCAACGAAAAAATAGACCAGACCTATTCGTTGTAACACGCCTGGAAGTCTCACATTGGCAAAATCAGAAAACCCGCCAAAAGCAAGAATAAGGAACGTACAAAATGCTGCCAGCGAAACATAAAACTGAAGTTTTTTGTCGTAATTTCCTAAAAACAAGGCAAATGCAATGATAACCAAGACCACTCTCTCAATCAAAAGCGGCAGGCCCTCGAAGCCAAATAAATTTATTTTCGACAAAAAATTAAGAAAAAGCCCCAGGCAAAGTATCCGGAAAGTACGCGTGAGAATTTTGCCAACGGTATCGTCATTGAATTTTTTATCTGGCGATGCAAGGGCTACAGATACGCCCATGATGAAAAGAAAAAACGGAAAAACGAGATCGGTTGGTGTCCAGCCATGCCAGTGAGCATGCAAAAAAGGGGCATATACATTTCCCCAATCACCAGGATTATTGACCAAGGTCATAAGCATAACTGTAAGTCCACGGAATACATCCAGGGATATCAATCGGTTTTTCATTTCAACAGGTTTTATTGAAAGCAATTTACTAATTTTCCGGTAAATTAATGTTCATTTTGAATATCGCTTATCGCTTTAAATTCTGCTGCCAGCTTGTTGGTAAGCGAATCAAAGATCCGGTAAATTTGGTTGTAGACTTTATTTTTGGATTTAGATGGATTTAATTCGGTATTTCTGGGTAAGATGGAATTAGCTGCTTCCAGATTTTTGAAAACACCTAACTGCGTGAGGCCTAGCATGGCCGCTCCCAAATTTTGACTTTGTTTGTACCCACTTACATTCACGGGCAATCCAAAAACATCACAAATTATCTGAGACCAGAGATTGGTTGAAGCATATTCGCCATTCAGGTGAAGACTTTCGATTTTCCTGTGTTGTATTATTGAATTACCAATACTATATATTTCAAATACAATTCCTTCAATTGCAGCACGAATAAAATGTGGTGGTTCATGTGTTATATTCATTCCAAAATACATGGCACGGGCATCGGAATTCCAAATGGGAGCCCTTTCTCCTTGCAGATACGGTAAAAAAATTAAACCAGACGAACCTGCTGCAACTTTGGTGGCCTCATTAGTAATTTTGTCCATGGCATCCTCGTATTCCATACTTTTATCCAAACAAAAATTACGAACCGCCCATTCGTAAGCTACACCCCCATTACTTGTTGGCCCACCGGAAACGAATAAATTATTGTCCAGAATATAGTTAAAAAAGCTACCCGAATTATCGGTAAGAAATTCACTGCCAAACATCCTGACGGCACCACTAGAGGTAATTGAGACCACCGCTTCTCTCTTATTTACTGCACCAGAACTCAAAGTTGCCAGGCAGCCATCACTACTTCCAATAATCAACCTTGTGTTTTTATCCAACTTTAATGACTTCATGATACTTTCTTTTATCTGAAGCTTATCGTAGTAAATAGGTACAGCTTTCGAAAAATAAGATTTATCTACACCTGCAAAGGAAAGAGATTGCTCTTCCCATTCCAGATTTTTCAGGTTGAAAAAACCAGTGGCCGATGCAATACTGTAGTCTACATAGAATTCATTGGTTAACTGGAAAATTACATATTCTTTAAGAGAAATAAAGCGTGAAGTTTTTTCAAATTTGGCAGGTTCATTTTGCTTTAACCAGCTAATTTTTGCCAGAGGAGACATGGCATGTATCGGAGTACCGGTATTTTTATAAATGGATTGACCCAACTCTGAATATTTCAATTCATTTGCGATTTTGTCGGCACGGTTATCTGCCCAAATTATAGCATTACCTAAGGGGTTGCCTGCACTATCTATGGGCAATACGCTGTGCATGGCCGAACTCAGTACGATCGCTTTTATGCTGTAACTTTTTTGAAAACTGCTGTCGTTGACAATGCTTTTCAGAATAAAAAGAAGGGTAATATAAACCTGTTCCGGGTCTTGCTCGCTCCAGTCGGCATGTGGATGAAAAGTAGGGTATGAACCTTTTTTATAGGCAATTTCATTACCAGCAAAGTCAAAAGCCACTACACGGGTAGATGAGGTTCCGATGTCAACAGTGATAATACACTCCATTTCAGATTTCTGTTTGCCGGTAAATTTTCGGCGAATAACCGGTAATTTTCTTAAAGGTAGAAGAAAAATGTTGAGAAGAATAAAATCCTGTATCTAAAGCGATCTTTGTCATGCTGAAATCCGTATTTTTCAACAGGCGAATTGCTTCCGCAATTCTAAGGTTGATCAGGTAGTTTAGGGGAGAAAAGCCAGAATAATGCCTTATTTTTTCCGTAAAACTGGTTACACCATAGCCCACCACACCGGCCATTTCACCTA
>JAHEBN010000094.1 GCA_024645245.1 Jiulongibacter sp.
GTTTTGCATTAGAAAAAGTAGAAGGATATTTTAAATCAATTTTTGAAAAATATATTGGAAGGGAATATTATGAAAATTTAATAATTGAAAGTGTTTACAAGTGAAATACTTTCAAACCTAATGGGAATAACCAAAAAATGAAGGTTCAGTTTTTCATAGCCTATAAATCTTTTGTGGAATTTTTAAGTAAAATGAAAAGCCTAGATTTTCAAGTCCAATCAAAATGGTTAATTCAGAATAAGGAATATCTGATAAACTATCTATTTGATTTTTAAGAAGTATTTGAGTTTTTTGAAAGAAAACAAAAAAAAGAGTTCATATTATTCAAGGCTTACAGAAATCAAGACATTCATGCCTTTGAATTAATGAATGCTGCAAGCGGATTCTTTTGGAAATCGGATCAAAGTAAATCCTCTTTAAGGCGAGAGTTCTTGATTAATTTAAATATAAGTGTTTTCCTTCTTCGCCAATCAATTGAGATAAAATCAAAAAGTATTTTCGGAATTGATAAAGTTTATTATCAAAATGTTGATTATTTGCCAAATAGCTTTTTTTTAGATTTTATTATGCAAAATAACTATTATTTTGAATTAAAGAATATTGATTTGAAGAAGATACGTACAATTTTCAATTGGACTAATAACTGTATTCATGAAGCTACAAAACCAAAAATTCGGGAAATACAATACGCATTAAAAATTTGTAAGACTTTTTGTGATGAAGAAAATGAATACGATGATGAAGGAAATAAAATAGGTTTTAGATTATTTGGATTGTGAGAATTGTAAATTCTGATCAAGTCAAGTTTGAATGAGAAAACAAAATTAAATCTCTTCTTGGGAATGATGCTTGTATTCATTGGATGCGTATTAAAGAATGCGGTTAACTTAATACAAAAACCCAAACAGCCAAAGCGGGATTCTTGACTTTTTGCCAAACTCTATATCATCAAAGGCCAGATTGGCAGTAAACTAAAGGAGAATAGAGTTTGATTTTTTTGTTACTTCCTAAACTATAAAACCTAATTTAAAAAAAAATAATCACCGGAATATTTTAGCTATTGATGTTTCAGGTAAATTCTAAAAAAGATAAAAATGCAACTGAAACTGATTAAGCAAGTTAAGTATTTCACTTTAAAGTTTCTCACTTCTCAAACACCCTTTCTATAAGCTCCTTTTCCGTATACAGCCCATTTTCAGGTTTTTGATCACGTAGCTTTTTAATATCGGCAGATGAAATACGCTTTCCTTCTTTGGCAAACGCATTTTGTAAATAATTCACAATATCGGCAACGTCGGTGTCTGATATATCGGAATTAGTGACCAAGGCGGGCATGTCATTATTCAATTCATACAGCTTGCCGTTTACATGCAAGGGCCCGCTAATGCCGTGTAAAATTATAGATGCCAGCCTGTGAATAGACCCATCGATGTATTCTGACTCTTTAAGCGGTGGAGCCAAATCAGCTATTCCTGAGCCGTCGGCTCCATGGCATGCTCCGCATATCGTACGGAATAATTTCAAACCATTGGTACGATTATCGTCTTTTTTAGGCTCAGGATTAAAAATGGAATTCCTTTCATTTTTCTCTTTACTTTTAAGCGTCTGGTTTAGCATTTTCACTAACTCTGCATTTGGTTTATAGTACTCCAGAAAACTTTCTTCCTGAACTGCCAAGCTACTTATAACCGCTTCTTGAAGCACTTGATCATCTGGGTACTTATTGGCAATTTGAGCAAGCTTAGGCAAGAAAGTATCGGCTGATAAACTAACCCATGGATTTAGCGAAATTGAAAGATAAAGATCTAAAAAGGGATTTTCAAGAGCATAAATTAGCTCCGAAACAGAAGCCATTTTGGAGCTAAAGGTAACACTCGCAAAACCCTCCATCGACCTGAGGCAATGGGCTCGAACCTGCGGATCATGATTAGCTTTCAAAACATCATTCAAACTTTCAAATGCAAGCAAATTGAGCCCTTCTAAAACATAGAGAGCGTGAATGGAAGCATAATTGGCAGAGGAACTTTTAGCCAATTCCAGTAATTCATTTTTTAATTTTTTGGCCTTATTTTGAATAAGCAATTGCTGTGCCCGATCTCTTAACCAACCATTGGATTCAGCTAATAAATCCAAAAGTTCTTTATCCGACTTTTTTGTCAGGTCTGGTATCGCATTCAAGGGCTTGTCTTTGTGGCTAACTTTTAGAATTCGGCCAAGATTCTGTAAAGTATCCAAATGCTTATCGGCTAATTGCTTGCTTAAGTATCGAGAAATAAACGCCTTGTGCTGAATAATACCTCTGTGCATATCCACTATATATATTGCACCATCCGGACCGGTAAAAAGATTTACCGGACGAAAACCCTCATCCGTAGAAGCCAAAAACTCTTTATCGTCCCATGCCTGTTTGGCTGAAGTTTTTGTTGGACCAAAATTAAGGATGTTTCTCTTGATCAGGTTTGCTTCTGGTACACAAACAAATACATTTTGGTCAAAATCTGAAGGGAAAACACCTCCTCGGTAAATCAATGGGGCACAGGAGGCAGTTACTTCGGTAAGTAAACCATCCGGGCTCAAAACTCCCTTTACGTAGCCCCGATTAACAGAAGTGGCATGCAATGGATATACTTTTTGATTCTTGGTCAATACCTGATTTACAGCATATTTTGGCTTGTAAAACTCATTGCGAATGACAGTATTAGGTAATACCTGATCGCCTTGTAATTGGGTGGAATTATTATTGAAATACAAACGACCGAAATTGTCTTTACTTATTCCCCATTGACCCCTGTACGAAGTGGGTTCTTTGAGCCATTTACCATTCAAGAGGCGATAGCGGTAATTGGTATTGGCATTGTAAATCCAGTTATCGATTCCAAACATTAGCCCGTTTGGCTGGTGCTCTACATTGCCCGCATCGGCATAAATGGGGTCAACTAATGTTTTTTTACCTGGTTTGTCATTTTTGATTTTTACAAAATAAAGTGCCGGGCCATCGGTATAAAGCAATCCGCCGTAAGCGTGTGCAATCGCACGAGGAAGAACCAATCCTTCTAAAAAGATTTTAGAATGATCGATAGCTCCATCTTTATCCAAATCTTCTAAAATGGAGATGCGTCCGTTGGGTTCTTTTTCCCCTATACCTTCGAGGTTGGGCATATAACCGATCATTTCTACCACCCACATGCGGCCTTTATCGTCAAAATCCATGGTTACCGGTGCTTTTAGGAAAGGCTCTGAAGCAACCAGGCTCAATTCAAATCCATCTTCTATCTTATAATTTTCCAGAGACACGACAGGTTCCTGAAAAACATCTGAGCTAAAAGAAAAAAACAAAAATGTCAAACTTATTAATAAGGAAACCGAGAATCGGGAAGGAATGAAAAATTTCATAAATATCAAAATAGGAATTTAAACTACATGAGAAATCGAGCGAATCAAATCGTTCACTTTTTTGTACTATACAAACCGGTATTGGCTTTTTCTATATTGGGTAGATAGCTTTTAACAATTTCCGGATTATTAGCAGCTATATTTTCCGTTTCATTGGGATCATATTTCATATCGTATAACTCAATTTCGGGTTTTTCTGTTCGAAAGTATCTGGTAATCCTGTAGCGGTCATCCCGTACTGTAATGCCTTTGTTAAAATAGCTGTAAGCCATATTCGGCCAATTTGCATCTGGCTCATTAAAAAGTACTTTCATACTATTACCATCCAGGTTTTCAGGTGCTTTTAAATTGCAGAAATCCATTAAAGTAGGGTAAATATCAACCGTACTTACTACTTCTGAGACAAGTTGACTTTTTGCAAAATCCGGATGCCTGATAATGAGTGGGCTTCGCAGCGAAATATCGAAACAGGTATGTTTTCCCCATACCCGCTGCTCCCCTAAATGCCAGCCGTGGTCGCCCCATAAAACCACAATTGTATTTTCGGCTAAACCCTGGGCTTCTAATTCATCTAAAACTTTACCAATTTGCGTATCTACATAAGAAATTGCAGCATAATAACCATGCTTTAAATGCCTGGCATATTCATCGGAAACCGGCTTTTCTAAGGAAGCCCTCTCCTCTCCCATTTTATAAGAATTAAATTCGCCGCTGTTTTGTAAGCTCGCCTGAACGGAGTTTTTGGGAATATCCGTAAATGCAGGTAATGCAATTTTGGCTTCATCGTAAAGATCCCAATACTTCTTCGGGGCATTGAAAGGTAAATGAGGCTTAAAAAAACCAACTGCCAGAAAAAATGGCTGATCCTTATCCTTAAGTTCTTTTAGTTTATTCACCGCCAATTGAGCTGTTAATCCATCCGGATAGCCTTCATCACTTACATCTGCAGATTCATAGGGTTTTACTTGCCCATTCAATGTATTTCGGTTGCTTCCATCTGCATAACCAAAGAAGGCATTATGACCTGTTCCCCATTTGCCGGTATTCAACAACATTTCATTCCAGCTGTATGGCAACTCCAATTTAGCTCCTGCCGGGGTACCATCATAGGGATAAACATAGCCGTCGGGATAATGACTGATTTTACCTATACCCACGGTATAATATGAATTCTTTTTAAGCATATGAATAAAGGTCTCCGGAATTTCAGTTTCAGGTTTGTTCGAAAGATTTGTAGCTAAGGCATTATTATTTATCTGACTTAAATCCCGGGGTAAAGTGCCTGTCAAAAGGCTATGCCGCGAAGCCCCACAAGTGGGAACTACCACAAAATGATTTTGAAAAAGTAATCCACCTGCCGCCAGTTTATCTATATTCGGACTGATAATTTGGGTATTACCATAGCAATTTAGTTCCGGACGTAAATCATCAACGGCAATGAAAAGTATATTTAGTTTAGGTTTATCTTCTTTAAAAGAAAAACAAAACATTATGACCAAAGCTAAAATGGCGATTACTAATTTATTGTTTTTCATTAGAAATAGGTATTCACAATATTGATACTGGTAATGTCATAAAACAGATAATTAACACTGATTGGGGAAAAAATCTTTTACAAAATACCTTAAACATGGAATAAAGAGTTTCTTGTAATTTATAGAATCCTACCTTTTATTAAAGTCATTAGATCTGAATTTTATCTCACAAATTATTTTACTTAATACTCATCAACTTAACTTCTCTTAATAAACCTGACGGTACCAATGGAGAATCTGCCCGGTAAAACGGCATTGTGGTGAAAGTGCTTTTAATTGCACCTTTTTGGGCATCACCGATAAGGCGGTTTACCCAAGTGTTGGTCACTTTTATTTCCAATTGATTATTACCCTTTTTAAGGGCATCGGTGGCATTTACTAAAAACGGAGTTTTCCAAACTGTTCCCAGATTCTGACCATTCAGGAAAACTTCAGCGATATTTTTCACATCGCCTAAATCCAACTGATAGTTTACACCATTTTCTAATTTTTTGATATCGAAATCAATTTTATACGTTGCTGTACCAGAAAAATATTTCACTATTGGATTTTCCATATTGGTCCACGACTCCAGGGCAGAAAACTTTTGATCGGTGCCATTGAAGTTTACATTCCAATCACCATTTATTACTTTAACAATGGAAGAAGTTGTCTTAGCTATTGCATGCTGAGCATCTTTGGTAGCTTCGTTAAAAACAATAAAATAGGCTCCCCAGGACTCAAAATCAAGGGGTACTATTGTGCGACCATCTTTCATTTCATAACTCAACTCACTGGTTTCACCGGTTTGACCATTCCACAGTTCCGGAATTTTGCCGTTTACCCGAAAACTGACACTCGCCGAAGTAGGCTCTACATGGCGATTATCTAACCAATAAATATCCGAATTCTTTGTTTGCCGATGGCGGAACAAAATTTTATGATCTGTGCCTGAAATTACCACATCCGGCTGGCTTGCCAGCTTAACTTCGGTTCCCACATTTGACAAACTCCAGATTTCATTGGCCAATTGAGCAAAAACCATTACATTATCGCTTAGACTTGGACTGCCTTTTGGTTTTGTTCCGATTACTTTTATCCCCGATTTGGCTAATTTGGCAATGCTTTCTAATACCGAAAGTGTCATCCATTCCGTGCTTTCGTCTAGCATTAAAACCTCATAGGCATTTCCGCTTTTGGCCACCATTTTGTTATTTTTTGCATCTATCTCATTTTTCAAAGCTGTAGAATTCACAAAATCAAACTCATAACCTTTCGGGATATTTGGCAAACTTTGGCGGCAAACCCAGGTAATATTGGAGTTTTCGCCGTATAAATAGAGAATATCTGCCACATTTTTGCCTTGTTGAAGCATGTGCGAACTTCTGCCCAAATAATCCATCCAGGCTTTTGCTCCGGCACCCGACGAAGTCTCTAATCTCGAGAAATATTGTCCAAATGGCCCCAATGAAAAGCCAGGTGCATTATCCAAAGGCTGATGCACAGAAGTATGAATCACGAAGCGGTTTAGCCCCGAAGCCAATTCCAGGTCAGCGGTCCTTTTAAGTATTTCCGGATATTCCTGAAAAGGTTTGCCAACCGAAGTCATAGACTCAGCCGCCACGAAAGGTTTTCCGTAAATATTGGCCACTGATGCGGCTTCTCTTATATCGGCTTCGCTCCTCACCTCTTCGTCAGCACCTGGCACCAAACTGCCCGGTGTCCACATGGCAGACATCGGAATCTCTGCGTTTTTCTTAACATCCATTCCATCTGCCAAATATATTCTGCCGCCTTCGTGCGACTCGGTGTAGCGTTTCATTCCGCGTTTGTGTAGCTCCTCTCCTATCACATCGTAATGGTTTTCGGCAATCATTTCGCCAATCGTTTTCCTGAAATCCCAAAGAAATTTTTCGCTTTCTTCTAAGCTGTTTACCACTCGACCCGTGAGAACAGGCAGGTATTTCAACAAACTATAACCCCGACGTTTTTGAAACTCCTGTGGCATGTTTTGTGTCCAGTTCATGTGGCCAGCTTCGTAGCTATCTAAAACCATGTATTCCAAACCTTTGGCACCCATTTGGTCACCAGTGGCATCCTTATACAAATCCAGATAAGTATTGATGTATTTCCTCACAGCTTCTTTCGACAATTTATCAACTTCCAAACCAGTGGCTTCAGGCGAAGCAGGATGATTCTGACGACCTGTTAGGCTATAACCCAGTCGAAGGATTATCCATTCACCACCAGCAGGTGCAGTCCAATTTAGACTTCCGTCTGCTCCCATTTTATCGCTTAAATCTATAATATTTTGAGTTTCAATCACATCGGCTTTTTCGGCTTTAAAAGCCAAATCGCCGAATTCACTGTCTTCTTTCCAAGGTGTAAAACCTGCCTTATCTTCTGCCTGATTGATTCTTGAAGTATTAAAAAGGACAAACTCAGCCACATTCACGCCGTCGGGTTTGGTGGGTGCCGATACACCCATCATGGCCAACATAGGACTAAAAGAAATTGGAAGTGTTTGGAAGCACATACGCCAATATTTGGCCGTGGTGGTAGGAATGGAAACAGTATTAAATGGAACGATACTTCCTGAAACTTTGGCCACTGTTCTCCAATTGACGCCATCCACACTAACTTTCAAGCTTCTGTTTTCGGGTGCTCCATTAAAATCTTCGAGTGCAGTATGACTTGCCCCGGAAACTCCAAAAGCCCTGAATGTTTGGGGTTCGTCAAATGAATATTGCACATACATATCTTCTCCAACTTCCATGGGCGGAATAGCGTACGCTTTTTTAATATCGTGGTCCAACAGGCCTTTTACATCAAAATCTCCACCCGAAACCGTGATTTTGGGGTTCATCATGGGCAGGTGTTTTTCTTTATCAGATAATTTATAAGCTATCACATAGGCATCCTCGGCAAACTCGGGCTTTTTCCCAACAAATCCACCGGAAAAAGCTCCATCCGTTAATTCCACATCTTGGTATTTTCCGACAATACTGGGCAATGCAGGTAGTTTGCCATTAAAATTCTCTCCGCCTTTCATTAGTACTTCAGACCAAACGATTTTTTTCATGGCGTCTTGGGGTTCTACCCATGGGCCGCCGGTAACACTCCAACCCGGCGAACCAGCAATGGCCATTTCCAAGCCATTTTTGATGGCTAAATCGGTTGTAAACTTAAAGGCATCCTTCCATTCCTCATCCATAAAAACCAGTTTTTTGGGCACAACTACTGGAGTAGCCAAATTGGCGTCGAAGTTTTGAAAACCTCCAATACCTGTCATTTTCATCCAATCCAGGTCTTTTTGTATACCATCTTTAGAGATATTTCCATTCATCCAATGCCACCACACTCTTGGTTTGGCAGCGTTTGGAGGTGATTGAAAGTCCTTTAGAAGGGTAGTTTGCCCTTGGGAATTTATGGCTGCCAGCATTAGTATAGCCAGGATCGTTTTTTGGATGAATATCTTCATAGTTTTACAAAAAAAAAATTTAATCAAAAATCGGAATAGTCTGTTGGAAACAAGAAATATTGCGTGTTTTTCGAGGTATTGTTTTTGTATTGCGGATCGGCTTTTAAGGCCATCCATTCCGGCGAATCCACAAAAGATTTCCAGTGTGCGTCACGATCTTCTTGATTTTCAAATGTAGTCATGTACATTAAGTTCGGCATGTGGCTACCCGTAACTACCTCTCCATAAAAAACAGCATTGAAATTCAATCTTTTGAAAAGCTTCACTTCACCACCGGCATTAAACATCTTTACTTTGTTCAGGTAATATTTTTCGGTCGGACCTTCGTAGCTACGAAGTTCATAAACCCTGTCTTTTCTAGGACCACTTAAATTCGGCAATGTCATTTGGGGTGCTTCCGTAAATGCCTGCAGGATTATGCTTTCAAAACGTTCGAAGGTTTTATTGTCAAAGGCCGCATTGATATAATCGGAACCAGCTCCTTGATAGATTGCATCTTTCTCCAGTTTTTGGGCAATTTCCAAAACCTGAATTGGAGATTTTAAGGGTGTAAAAACGTAAATCAATTTTCCGAAAGAATCGGTTGTTGACCTGGGCTTAAAAACGCCAATATTATTTATACCCATTCGGTGCATAGCAGGAATGTAAGCGTCTTTTAGATAGGCATCCATTCTATCCTCCTGGCTTTGAGATTGGATACTGTATATTTTTATTTCGTAAAATTGGCGTTTAGCTGGCTTGGCAAAAGAAGCAGCACAAATACTTACTAAAAAATAGATTAACGGAATTGGTTTAAGGTTGATTTTCATTAATAAAGGTTTTTATTGTTTATAATTATTTTAAGTTTAAAATCCTGAGCAAACATCTTTCATTTCTTTATTGTCGGTAGGGTTATCCCAAGCAAATCCGTGATTTATCCGGTAAATTTTAAAGAAGAGTATAATCAATTTCCAAAAAATCTTCCACACATGGAATCCAGTAATCCTTTAGAAAAGCCGTGTGTAATGGATGATTCGAGTAAGCGTCATATTGTTCCTGATTCTCAAATTCCATGGAAATTCCATACTCAAATTTATTTTTAGGACTTATTTGTTTTAAAACCTCAAATTGCTGCACATCGGGAATAGATGCCAGTTTATGCACAGCATTGAAATAGGCATTCGAAAGCTCCTGGTTAAGGCCTTCTTTTAATTTTAAAATTACGGAATGTCTGATCATAATTAAATCAATAAGGGGGAATACCGACGGAGGTCCACCCCCCGTCAATTACTAAATTTTGACCCGTTATCTGTCGGGAAAGGGGTGAAACCAAAAACAAACCGGCATTTGCAATATCTGCGGTTGTTGCTGGTCGGCCCGAAGGAGTAATACGTGACCACATTTTCTCAAATTCCGGGTCTTCCGATTGGGTTCTTTCGGTAAGTGTGGCACCGGGAACTATGGTATTTATATTAATTCCGTGCGGTGCTAAATCAATTATCAGGTTTTTGGCAAGTTGATCAAGACCCGCTTTTGTCATTCCATAAGCTGCCAAAAATGGATGTGCGGCATGTCCGGTGACTGAGGATGTTAGTAAAACACTACCACCTTTTCCTTGCTTTACCATTTCTTTAACAGCAGCCTGTACCAGAAAAAAAGTACCGAAAAGGTTAACCTGAAGGAGTTTTTGCATGGACTCGGGCTGGTAGTCCAAGAAGGAACCATATGTAGTTATTCCTGCATTAGCCATCACAACATCCAGTCTCCCGAATGTTTCTACAGCGAAATTAACCATGCCTTCGATAACCCTTAGTTCCGAGCTATCGCCACCAAATGCAGTGCAAATCCCGCCTTCTTCCTGAATTTTATCAGCTGCTATTAGTGCTTGTTTTTCATCCAGATCATTTAGAACTACTTTAGCTCCATTCAAGGCTAATTGTCTGGCCATTTCATAGCCAATACCTATGCCTGCTCCTGAAACTATCGCGACTTGATCATGGAAAACCTTATTCAGCATTTTAAAAATTACCTTTTATGAATGAAAACAAATAACCCTGCAATAAACAAATCCTTTTTTAATCATTTATAAAAAATTTGATATGATTTGATAGAAGCTTTCTACTTGATTTCCACCCAAATTTATTGCTATCTCGATACAAAACTGTCATACCCTACCCTATTCGATTAATTTTCAGTTTAAGTGCTGAAATAAACGCTAAAACTGCCAAAACAGCAGCCACCCATAAAAAGGCAGAAGCGTCAAAAGTATCAGAAAGAAAACCCGAAACCGCTGGCACCAATACGCCGCCTATTATTTCGGCAACTGCCGTAATTAAACCAATAGTTTTGGCTTTTAAGTGATTTGGAACGGCTTCTGATGGAATTACTGCCGCGGCTATGGGTATCAAACCCATCATAAAATAGGTCAAAAACATTAAAGGTAGATGGAGTACATTTCCTGAAAAATAATAGACTGCAAATGGATAAAGAGCACCTACTAAACTAAAAATCAGAATGATTTTTTTGCGTCCAAACTTATCCGAAAGACCGGGGACAATCATGGAAGATAACAGACCGGAAATTCCCAGAATCCCCATCGTTTTGCCCATCTGGTCGCTACTCATACCCTGGGTATTTACAAAGTAATTGGAAATAAAGGGCAGTGTTGCAAACCACCAACCAAAAACACAGCAGGCGATAACCATGCCCCATCTTACGTTGTGATATTGGAGAATTTCAGAAATATTAAAATGACTTTTTTGCTCAGAAGCAATCGTTTCAGTAGTAGGTCTTTTAATAAAAACCCATGTTAAAATACCCATTAGAAGTCCAGGTACCCCCGCTACATAAAATGCACTTCGCCAACCCATATTTTCGGCGATTTGTACCAAAAGTACCGGAGCGATTATGGAGCCAAACAAAGCTGAACCAACAGCTTGAAGTAAGCCCGTATTTAAGCCCAACCTGCCCTGGCTTGATTCTTTTTCTACGAAATTCTGTGCCAGCGGAATTACGGGTCCTTCGGCAAAGCCCATAATCATACGGGCAATCAATAGTCCAGTAAATGACATAGCCAAACCAGACCCAAAAGAGCATATAGAAAAAACAAAAACAGCTACTATAAAAACCGATTTCTTTTTATTATTTGCTTCTGCCCAAGCAGTTGAAAAGAAACTTGAAAATGCCCAGGCCAGTGAAAGAACTGCCGCCAGCAGACCAATTTGGGTGTTATTTAAATCCAGATCTTTAGAGACAAAAGGCATCAAAAAATTGAGTGCCAGGCGGTCAAAAAACAAACAACCAAATGTAAGTGCCATCAAAAGCACAACTCTATTTTCGTAGGTAAAGAGTCCTTTTTTCATTAGAATTTTTTATTAAAACTCCTGCATACCCTCATCAAATTTAAAAAACTCATAACCAGCACCTTCCATATAACCTGGAACATCTGATTTTTGATTTTGAGCGGCCTCATCAGTAACCGGAGTTGAGAATGGCATTTTACCAGTAGGCCTAAATTTGCCCAAAACAATTTCCAAAATAGCCTCTGGAGTTGTTCCAAAAGTGGCCATCACCGCTTTTATATTACTTGCTCCTTGTGAATAAATTTCATTAATCGCCCAAGGATTCGTGTAGTTTATAGCCAAAACAGTCGGCTTTGAACTTATTTTTTTTACGTAATCTATGTCAATGCCATTATTCGATAAGTCTACATGCAAAGGACCACCTTTTGATTGGAAAAGTGAGGGTCCCTTAGGTATCAACCAAAGTAAAACTACATCGGCCTCTTCAGGAGTTTTGACAAATTCTACGTCCCAATTATTACTTTCAGAGCTAAAAACATTGGAAGGAGAGCTATCCCTATTTTGCATATAAGTTTCAAAATAGACCTTTGTTTTTGATTTAACAGGTAAAAGAGATTCCTTATTTCTAAGCAAAACTATCGACTTACGCATTGCTTCATTTGCTTTGTTTTTGAAACTTTCATTTCCAATAATTTTACTTGCAGCCGCTACCTCCACATAAGGGTTTTCAAACAAGCCCAATTGGAATTTTTCTATTAAAATTTTATGAACAGATTCATCCACCAAAGGCATAAGTTCAGGGTTTTTCTTCACAGTTTCGATCAATAAACCTGGGTCTGCCGTACCTGAGAAAAGGTTAACACCCGCTTCTAAGGCTTTTTTATATCGCTCTATAATAGTTAGATTTTCAACCCCCCAAGGCATCATTTCGATAGGGCCTGTGTCAGAGTTTATGATGCCTTTAAAGCCCAATTTGCCTCTTAATATTTCTTGAAGCACCCGCTTATTGTAAGCATATCCCACTTCTTCGTATTCCGTACCAGATGGCATTGAATAATAAGGCATTATGGCTGAAGTGCCTGCATCGATTGCAGCCTTGAAAGGAATAATGTTATTGTCAAACATTCCGCCGGGATAAACCTCTCTTTTGCCCCAGTCAAAATGAGGATCCTGCCCACCTTCACCCGAGCCTCCTCCAGGGAAATGCTTGGTGGTTAAGGCCACAGAACCTGCATTGAGTTTTTCTCCTTGAAAGCCCAAGACAATTTCTCTCATCATTTTTCCAGCAAGTGCGGCGTCTTCGCCAAAAGTACCTTCGATGCGTTGCCAACGAGGCTCAGTAGCCAAATCAGCCATGTACATATAACCTTTATTGATGCCCACGGCCCGCCATTCCTGGCGAGAAATATTAGCAAATTCTCTTACTAAATCAAAATCTCTCATAGCCGCCAAACCCAATTCTCCCGGAAAAGCTGTAAAGGCTGTTCGGCCCATACTCAAACCCACAGATGCGTCGGTGGAGATATGATTACGGGGATTAGAAGCTATGGTAGCAGGAATTCCAAATTCATTGCTTTCGCATAAAGCCTGGATGCGATTGGACCATTTGGCCAATGTATCTACAGAAGTATTGGCTCTAAGAATAAAATTTCTTTTGTGAAATTGTACTACATCTTTTGTGGTTCCCGCAGTGGACATCATAGGAACCGGAAGCGGTTTTCGGGTAAAGAAATTCGTTTCACTTACAGCATCTTCCTCGTTGAAACCGCTGGTAATTGGTTTTTTACTTGGTCCTCTACCTGCGTCGTTTTCCAATAAGGTGGTACTTATAAGCATAAGGCCAGCTTTTTGTTCAAGGTCTAGTTTAGTAACCAAATCCGAGCTTCGTTCATCTGCGGATAAACGCCAATCTTCGTATTTGTCCAAAACTCCATTTCTATTGAGGTCTTTAAATTTATTGCCGTCAATAGTTAAGATTTTTGCAGATCGGGTTTCTATTTTTGGTTGATTTATTTGCTGGTATATACTTTTAGTACAAGCAAGGAAGGAGACACAGCCAAAGGCCGTTAGTATAATTTTAAGTTTGTTTTTTTTCATTTGATAGGTTGGATAATTTATTTATTCTTCAATTTAAGCTCTATTTAAATATGAATAGGTTAGTTAAGTTCAAAAAATCAGGATTTAAATATCAATATTGGGGATAGTGTTTAATAATCCTCAATTCCTATACAATCGCACTTTTAAAACAGTCAATTCACCTTCCGGCAATACTACTTTCAATTCATCTCCATTCCATCTTTTGGTAGAAACAAATTCATTATTTTTGAAATGACCTTTCTCGATTGAGCGATATCCCAGGTGTTTAAAAGCAATTCCATTTTTCAATGCAAAATCTACTCTCAAGCCGTAACCTAAGATATAAAATTCATCGGCAGAGTTTTGAACAACTATCGCTGCACCATAATCTTTTGGCAAGCCTGCAAAAGGATTCGAAGGTGGATCCTGTTGAGTTTCCGGCTTAGGCATGCCTTCTGGTATTTCAATACCCATCAATTGTGGAAATGAAATCGTTTCTTTTCCTGCTTTTTCCAGAGATTTTCCAAAATCTATGGCAAAACGATGACTTTCTGCTGAACTAACAGAAAGTACATAATCGCCCATTTCGATAGATTTATTCTTTGCCATGGGAGCTTGGTATAGTCCTCGCATTTCTGGAGAATTAAACTTTGAAGTTATCAAGCCACTCATTTCGGCCAAAGTTTGGTTCACATCTGAAAGCAAAGTCTTATTTTTTTCATAAGTCCAGCCATCTATTCCATAAGGGGCAAAACCAATGGCATCGTATTCGCCAATGGCGTAAAGAACTCCCGCAGGCGACAAAATACTTTCAGGAATGAATAAGGTATTTCCGCCTGTTTTATAAGCAGAAAAAAGCATGTCATAATCAAGCGAATATACATTTGGTGAATAAAAATCCAAGGCATTTCCACCTGCTCTATACATGTCTAAAACATGCGGATTGATAGTTCCATGTGGATAATAACCCAATTTATTATAAAGCCAGCCGTTGCAATAGCTAGGCAAATCCAAAACTTTACGCCCTTCAGCAGCAAAAGCATTGATGAATTTTGAATAATGGAAAGCCATAAAAAGCTCCTCAGCATAATGTGGGTAGCCGGGTTGATCTGCAAAAAGTTCTTGCCAGGTTCCTTTGGTTTGACTGCCATTAGTTGCCCATGCGTTTTCAAATGCCGGAAATAATTTTCCTTTATTTTTTACCAAATAATCAATTACTTCTTTGGGAACAATCGCCTGCCAGGCTTTCTGTGCTTTTGGACTAAAATCCCGATAACTCATAAATGTGCCCGGCTCATTTTCAGGCTGAAGCATAATTACGGTATGCTTTTTATCAAAATCGATTAAATGCTTCATCAAGGCCACATAGGCTTTGGTATCTGCTTTTAAATTTTCATCTGAAAACGGACTTAAAATCTCTAAGGAAGAACCATCTTCGGTTACATATCTTTCAAAACGTTGGGGATTGGTTTTTACCCACTCAGGTGCGTATGAAGATGTGGTGCTTTTCCAGCTTCCAAACCAAACGAGAATCAATTTCAAGTTTTCTTTTTCGGCAGCTAATATCAAATGATCCACCAAGTCAAAATTGAATTTGCCCTCCACAGGCTCCACAATTTCCCAATAGGCATAGCCCAAAACGGTGTTCATTTTCAAAGTTTTAGCTTCTTTCATCACAGCGGTGACTGCGGCAGTGTCAGTGCCCGTAGAATTGTGCATTTCCGAACCTAAAATCAGAAAAGGTTTGCCATCTACCAACATTTTGGTTTGGTTGCCGACTTTTGATAATTGTGGAAATTGGGCTAAAGCTAAATTGCTTATCAATAATAATATAAAGATTTTTTTCATTTTTTATCTAAACAATAAAGGTGCAAAATCTCTCAGATTGCTTCTCCAAGCTAAAAAAGAGTGTGCTCCTGAGCCGTTTTCATAGCTGTATTTTATGCCAAAATCGTCAAACATTTTCATCATGTTCAGGTTGTTTTTGTAGGCAATATCTTCTTCGCCACCCATGTAAATCCTGAAGTTTTTGAATTTATTTATTTCAGGATTTTTCATTACTGCGGCGTGATTTTGGTTGATATCTTTGATAGCATCCGGGAAATATCCCGTGCTCATTGGGAACAAATAACCAAACAATTTCGGATTCCAAAGTGCAATATTTATCGCCTGAATTCCTCCCATAGAAAGTCCCGCAATGGCTCTGTCTTCTCTTTTTGTAGAAACAGGATAGGTCTTTTCAATAAATGGCAAAATGTCTTGCACAAAATCTCTCCCGAATGGGTCTTGCTTGTCGCCCGCACCCATAAAAAAGCCTTGAACTGGCGTATGCCCGGCTGGCATAACGACTATCATAGGTTTTATTTTGCCTTCGGCGTATAGGTTATCTAAAATCAAATTTGCCCTGCCAGCTGTGGTCCAAGAAGCGTCGTTATCACCACCACCATGAAAAAGATACAAGACAGGAAGTTTTTCCTTTTTAGAAATTTCATCATAATTAGGAGGCAAATACACATGCAATCTGCGAGTAATTCCGTCTAAAGCGGTGGAAGTGTAAAGTACTTTTTCCAATTTGCCATGCGGTACATTTTTCAAACTTTGGAAATCATTTCCTGGCCCAGGAACTTCGACCATATTCGAAAAACCGCTGTTACTTTCTTTGAAAACGGCATTTTTGGGGTCAAAAACTTTAAGGCCGTCAACAGTAAAATCATACGAATAAAGATTTGCCGGAGCTGCAGCAGTGGTTGTCATTGACCAAACGCCAATAGCTGATTTTGTCAAAGATTTAGCAGGATATCCTCCTGGAAAATCACCCTGAACACTTACTTCAGATGCTTTTGGAGCATATATACTGAATTGCAATTTGCCATCTGCCAAAATCCTTACAGATTTTAAAGTGTCATTGGGCGTTGGAGTTCTTGGCGGAAATTGGGCAAAAAGTGCCTGATTTACAGCTAAGAGTAGAATTAAAATTACTTGTTTTCTCATTTTTTTAAGGTTGAATATTATTTAAAGCATTTGATATTCTTTCGGACTCAGGCCGGTTTGACTTCTAAAGAATCTTGAAAAATTGCTTGGGTTTTGGTTGCAAAGACGAACTGCTACTTCAGCAATTTGAAAATTGGAATATTTCAGCAGAGATTTTGCTTCCAGAATCAGCATTTCATTTAATATCTCTTGTGCGGTCTTATTGGTAACCAATTTTACACATTTATTCAAATGATTAGGAGTAACACTCAATAAGTCAGCATATTCTGAAACTTTTTGAAATTTATAAATTTGTTCTGAAAGGGCATCTTTAAATTGCTGCACTAAAAACCCAGAAGCGTTTTTAGTCTTCGTTTTTTCCTTTTCGGCAAAGCGGTTGGCCTCTGTCAATACAGACAAAATCTTAAATACAATTGCTTGGTGATCTTGGGAGGTAAAATCAGGATAGAAATCCTCTAATTGATGAAACAATTCGATAATCCGCCGTTTGGCTTTTTCATCAACGGTAACTATGGGATTAGAAAGAAAATCAAGAAAAGTGAAGCCCTCCAATGTACGATGAAGCGAAAACTCCTGAAATAATTCTAAGCTAAAATGCATAAAAAAGCCTTTCACATTTTCGCTCATCATTTTGTGCTCGGTAATTTGATAAGCAGGTAAAAAGAAAAATTGATTGGCATTAAAAGCATATTCGCTGAGGCCTTTGCTTCGGATCGATTCCCCTTCTGTGATAAAAATCAAGTCAAAAACCAATTTTCGATGCGGCGGCAAAGGAAAAGTCATTTTATCTCGAAAGTCTTCCAGTTTATTTATATGAAATAAATGCCTGGTCTGCGACAAAGGTAAATTCCATTCCACATTACCAAAATGAAATTCTTCTAAATCACGATTGCTCAGAATAGGGATGACTTTTTCGCTATCCATAATTATTCAAAAATAGCTACAGCTCTTGTCCAGCCAGCACTTGCTTTCTCGATTTTAGCAGGAAAACAAGCGACCTTGAAACCAAAGGGCGGCA
>JAHEBN010000251.1 GCA_024645245.1 Jiulongibacter sp.
GGTATCGATTATATGAAACTTCGTGCTTCATATGGTCAAATGGGTAATGATCAAGTGTTTTACAATGGGCAATTGCAAGAATACGCCTATTTATCCACTTATGGATTTGGAGCTTATCCGATTAATCGTGCCGTTGCAACTACTTTGAGAGAAACTGTACTGGCAAACCCTAATTTTACCTGGGAAAGAGCAAACAACCTTAATGTTGGATTGGATGCGGCTTTATTAAATAATAAAATTGATTTGACCCTTGAATACTTTTTGAATAAAAGAGATCAGATTTTGATTCAAAAGACTGGATCAACTCCGGCTTCCTCAGGTATCAACTCACTTCTACCTCCTGTTAATGCTGGTAAAGTGGAAAATAAGGGCTTTGAATTTAGTTTAGGTTATAATGGACGTGCAACGAAAGATTTCACTTTCCGTGCCGGCATTAATGGTGGTTATGCTAAAAACAAAATTGTATTTATGGACGAAATTCCTGGTGCTCCAGAATATCAAAGACAAGAAGGAAATCCGATTGGAGCTCCTTTGGTTTATCTTTCTGATGGTGTGTTCAGAGATGTAGCTGAAATTGATGCAAATAAAATCGATTACAGTTCAGTTACAGGAACATTACTACCTGGTGATATGAAATTTGTAGATTACAATAAAGATGGCAAAATTGATGGTGACGATAGAATCAGATACGATAAGAATACTACGCCAACTTTCAACTTTGGTGCTACACTAAATGCTAATTATAAAAATTTCGATCTTTCGCTTTTATTCCAGGGAGCAACTGGTGCAGCTTTAAGAGTTCAAACAGAATCCGGTGATATCGGAAACTTCTTAAAATACAGTTACGATAATCGCTGGAGTATCGATAACCCAAGTAGTGAACATCCAAGATTGGCTAGTCGTGGAGACACCTATTTTACCGGAGGAAACTATGGTAATAACACATATTTCATGTTCAGTAAAGACTATATTCGTCTGAAAAACATAGAGTTGGGTTATGCATTACCGGGTAATTTACTAAATAAAATAGCCATTTCCAGTGCCCGTATTTTTGTAAACGGTTTGAATGTATTTACTGTTTCTTCTCAAAAGGTATTTGATCCTGAGGCAGATGCAGGGAATGGTGTTTATTACCCGCAATCCCGAGTTATCAATACGGGCTTAAGTTTAACATTTTAATAATTAAATGATTATGAAAAAAATAAAATCCATAATAGCCCTAGTCGCAGTATTTCTGACGGTGGCTATCTCCTGTAATAAGGATTTTTTGAATACACAGCCTTTGGATAAAATATCCAGTGAAGCGACCTGGGCAGATGGGCCTCTTTCCGAAGCCTTTATTTTTAACGTTTATTCCTTCTTAGGTTATGGCGGTTTTGAAGAGCAGGCACTTGCTGCTTATACCGATGAGGCCATGTTTACCCATGCTGGTAGAAATATAAATACCTTTACAGAAGGCTCCGAGAGTCCGGCAAACCTTGCCTGGTTCAGCTCGACTTATGAATGGGGTAATATGTATCTGGCGATAAGACAAGCCAATACGGCTATCGAAAGATTACCGGCTGCTACTTTTAGCGATCAGGCATTGAAAGATAAACTTCTTGGAGAAGCCTATTTTTTAAGAGCTTATTATTATCAGCAATTGGTTCGTTTCTATGGTGGTGTACCTTTAATTGATAAAGCCTACGGTCTTGATGACGATTATTCTGTTTCGCGAAATACTTATGAGGAGTGCGTTAATTTTATGGTTGCTGATCTTGATAAAGCTGCAAATCTTTTAGCTGGTAAATCAACTACAGATGGTAGGGCATCCAAATTAAGTGCACTTGCTTTGAAATCGAGAATTCTTCTTTATGCGGCCAGTGATTTACACGATGGCACAAAAGCAAAAGCTGCAATCAGTACTTTAGGTGCTTTTTCAAAACCTGAATTATTAGTTTACACTTCAGGTGACCAAAAAGCCAGATGGCAGGCAGCAAAAGCTGCTGCGAAAGCTGTATTAGATGCCGGCTCTGGATATAAATTGGATTTATCAGCTCCGGTTTCCGCAACTGAAGGTGCTGCCAATTACAAATCAATTGCAATGGGTGGACAAAGTGCAGCCAGTGATGCGGCAGCGGCAGTAGAATTGATTTTCCAACGTACACATACTGCTTTGTATACGCAGGAAGACAACTGGCCTTTGGGTGGTATCCATTATGGTATTAATAACGGGCCAAATGGTTATCATAACTGGGCTGGAAATACTCCAATCCAAAATTTGGTAGATGACTATGAAATGATGGACGGTTCGAAATTTGACTGGAGTAAGGCAAGTCATAAAGCAGATCCTTACAAAGACCGTGATCCTCGTTTCTATGGTACTATATTATACGATGGTGCTCCCTGGAAGCCCAGACCATCTGATGTGGCTGGTATTGATCCTGTAAACCAGATTCAAACCGGTTATTACGATGATGGTAAAGGTGGATTTATAAATGGTGTGGATACGCGTGAATCTCCTGTTGAAAACTGGAATGGTAGCCGTACACACTATTACGCTGGTAAATTTATAGATTCGAATCCGGCATTGGCAGATAACCAGTCGAGTGCACAGGTAATTCCTTGGCCATTTATCAGATATACAGAAGCTATTTTGAATTATGCCGAAGCATGTATCGAATTAGGTGAAGATGCTGAAGCAACTGCTTGGTTAAACAAAATCAGATTCCGTGCAGGTATGCCGGCAATAACTGAAACAGGAGCTGCCTTGAAGAATAAATATAGAAACGAAAGACGTATTGAATTGGTATACGAAGAGCACCGCTACCACGATGCACGTCGTTGGTTAATTGCTCCAAGTACGGTGGGTCGTGGTATTAAAGCAATTAATATACAGGCTAAATTAAAAGCAGGCAAAAGCCCTCTGGTGCCATATGTACATGACAAAACGGTTTACGATTATACCTACACTCCTGTAGATAATACAGAAAACGAAACCCGTAAATGGAATGATAAAATGTATTTCCGACCATTTAGCAGGGATGAGGTTAACAGAAATGCAAATCTTGTTCAAAATCCGGGATATTAAATTTTAGAAAGATGATTATTTAAAAAATCTATCCCCTTATTTTGGGGATAGATTTTTTTCTTTTAAACACCTCATGAAAAAACTCATTTCTTATTTTCTGCTATATTCATTTTTAAGCTTTTTATTTTCTTCTTGTAATAAGGAGCAAAATGACGAGCAAGATGTTACAGAAGTAGAAAATGATCAAACCTTATTTAAATTACTAGACGGCAACCAAACCGGAATTACCTTTCAGAATACCCTTACTGAAGGTCCAAATACGAATATTCTGATGTATGAATATTTTTATAATGGAGGAGGCGTGGCAGCAAATGATTTCAATGGTGACGGCCTAATTGATTTGTATTTCAGTTCTAATATGGCCGAAAATAAATTTTACCTGAATAAAGGAAATTTCACTTTTGAAGATATAAGTTCTAAAAGTGGTGCTGCAGGAAGAGAAGGGCCCTGGAAAACAGGAATTAATGCTGTAGATATTAATGCCGATGGCAAGATGGATTTATACTTATGTTACTCCGGTGCTTTACCTCCCGAAAAAAGAACGAACCAGCTTTTTATAAATACGGGTAATGACGCCAATGGCATCCCGAAATTTGAAGAAAAAGCGGCGGAATATGGAATAGATCAGCCCGGTTTTAGCAACCAGAGTTATTTTCTGGATTACGACAAAGACGGTGATCTGGATATGATATTACTAAACCACAATCCAAAAAATTTACCCATTTTAAACGAAGCCGGTACAGCCGAAATGCTAAAAAAAGACAGCCCGGAAATGGGCCTAAGGCTTTTTAAAAATACCAATGGAAAATTTAAAGACATTACCACCACATCCGGAATAAATGGCTCTGAATTGAGTTACGGCCTGGGTTTAGGAATAGCCGATTTAAATCAGGACGGCTGGCTCGACTTTTATGTTTCGAATGATTATTCTGTTCCTGATTTCCTATACATTAACAATAAAAACGGCACTTTTACCAACAAACTGGATCGCAGTCTAGGTCACAATTCCCAATTTTCGATGGGAAATGATGTGGCCGATATCAATAATGACGGACTGTCGGACATTTTCACCCTGGATATGCTCCCGGAAGACAATTACCGACAAAAACTTCTTTTAGCCCCGGATAATCACGCCAGTTTTGACTTAAATGTTCGCTCCGGTTTTTACTACCAATACATGCGAAATATGCTTCAGCTGAATAACGGAAACGGAACTTTCAGCGAGATCGGGCAACAAATGGGGGTTTCAAATACCGACTGGAGTTGGGCAGCCCTACTTGCCGATTACGATAACGACGGATGGAAGGACCTCTTTATCAGCAATGGATATTTACGGGATTATACCAATCTCGATTTTATTAAATACATGGATAGCTATGTGCAGCAAAAAGGCAGACTGGTGCGTGAAGATGTATTGGAGTTGATTAAAAGGATGCCAGCTTCGAATGTGGTTAACTACATTTTCAAAAATGAATCGGGGAATTCATTTAAAAATAAAACCAAAAATTGGGGATTGGATCGCCCATC
>JAHEBN010000095.1 GCA_024645245.1 Jiulongibacter sp.
GTTTGAGCATGTTTGTATGGTGGATTTGCAGTGCCTATTTTGGTAATTACGCTCATTGGATTAAATGTATTTTAAAATAACCAGAAATGAGACATCTGGTTTAGAATATACGTCCAAAACGCCGAATGAGTCGAAAAATAAATTAGGGAATCTGCAATTCTGCCGATCCAAAGAGCACAGCAAATAACTTGCACCAAACCAAAACATTCATTTTCTGGCTAATATCTGTTCCTGCAGGTAGTTCATAAACTGTATTGCCCGGACTTACACCTTTACTAAGTTCAATAAATCCACCTGCATTTTTATCTTTGGCAAGATAAAGCCGTAAATCGGGTCCTGAGTCCGTTTTTAAATCATTTAATAATAAAAAAAACTTACCTGCTGAGTCCTTATAAACAGATGCTTTACCGCTAGTTGGGTGAGCCGATCCACTAAAATCACCCTGATAGACGAGCGTTTTATTCTCCGTTGAAAATACTGTTCCACTTTGGGATCCGGTAGATAGCACTGCCACAGGAGATGGTTCCGGAGTTTTTGTACACGAAATAATCATCAACAAACAAAATAAGAAACAAATATTTTTCATAAATCCGTATTTAAAATTTGAACTTTTAAAGGGTTACGAAATTCGTTGCTCTGGGGTTTGACCTTTATTTTAACAACAAGAAAGTCAGAAAACACAAATTAAGAGAAATAGAAGCAATAATATTTAACCGCATAGTATTTCGAAAATCAGCATTATGTTCATCTTTCCAAACCTGTATAAACCACCAAATCATAAAAAAAGTAATGGGTAAACAAAACAAATTGTAAATCATAAAGAATTTGAGCTCCAAATAGAAATAACATACAACGATATTCAAAATGAACAATGCTGTAGCAAATAGAAATGTCCCTTTAATCCCCAATTTAATGCTCATGGTAATATCCCCATTCTTCCTATCACCATCATGCTGATAAACCTGAGTAATCGGATATACGGCGTATAAAATCAGAGAGGATATAAGAGCAGGTAAAATTGTTTTCTCGTCGAATTCAGAAATGCCCCTTTGTCCGAAATAATAAACCAAGATATAAATAAAAGCTCCTTGAAAAAAACCAACTAGCAACCAACTAAAAAAGGGATACTTTTTAAGTCTTATTGCAGGATGGCTATATAATCGACTTATTGCTGAATATAAAATACAAGCCAATGCAAACCATTTACTTATTAACAATCCAAGAAGTATTCCGGTAAAATCAAATAGATTGGCGGTTAACAGTAATTTATCGTCTACCGGAGGTGGATTTTCTAATCCTCCTATACTTCCTTCATCTTTATCATAAAAACTATTATAAGCATTAGAGGCGGGGTAAATAAAAAGGTGCAGAACGATAAATATAATCAAATTAAGATACCAATCAGGCTCGATTTGCTGACTAACAGCAAAAATATAAACCGGTAGCAAAAAAAGAGAAAAGGGTAATCTGAGGTGAAGTAGAACTTCTTTGATATTCATAAATGCATTATTACTTCTAAAATAAAAATCAACACCAGAATTTAATAAAACTTCTGAATGAATAAAGAAGATTGATTAAAAAAACGGAAATAATCACCAAAGGAGGAAGAATGGTTCGAATTATTTAACCTAAAATATTATCAGAAATATAAGCTTATCAACTTTTAAAAGTTCTGTCATTAAAACTAAAAGATTTAATTTTGATAAAGCGAAAAACTAAAATTTGGAGATTACCAGAATTACGAAAGGTGAATTACATAAAGTGATTTGAAGAGTTGCTTTAAAATATTCAACTCCTGATGTTGAATTTAGAAACGAATCGGAGTCAGTAAAAGTTTGCATAATGAAAAATAATTATATAATTTTTCAAAATAATGAAACCGAGCAAAATTTATATACTTGAAATCGAAAGTTCGCTTGAATTGGCAGGTATAAAACCTTCGCAAAAAAGCATATCTTATTTCACGAATCTAAACAAACTAATCACCACCCTGAAGAATGTATTACTGGTACAAGAATGGGATATTGACACCCTAAACTATATGGCAGTTTATCGTTCATTAAAACTAAAAGGAAGGTATAACTTAGTTATACGTCAACAGAAAGTTGCATTTCTAAATCTTAAAATTAGCCAGGATATTTTAAATCCCGATAGGAGTAATCTTGGGATTTTTAAAGCTCCTTAAAACATGTAGGACTTGCCTGGTGCATTCCAACGGATTCCAAATGAAAATAATTTATTCGTAGAATTTACAGATTCAAAATTCGACATTCTCCAAGTATATCCCAAATCGAGAAACATATTGTGCATAAGCATGTAGGAAGCGGTAAGATTCACAAAGTGCACTTTATTTTCCGAACCCTGCCCTATAAAATTACCATAATCCGATGGTCTGCCTTCTCTATTATTTAATAATATATTTCCGCCATAGTTTACATTATCGGTATCTAGTCCTTTCATGTAATACATATAAGTTCCTTTTAGAAAGAGTCTTTTGATAGCCTGATACCTGAATTCCGAAATCATTTCTTTAAAATTCGCACCCAATGGATGTGCTAATGGAATGTTATAATTGACATAATTACTATGCGTGGTATAATGAGAATAAATATAAGGTCTTGCATAATTGTATTCTACCTGCCAATCCAATTGTTTGATTCCAGCTACATCAATAATTTTAAATCCCAATTGACCGGCATTCTTTTTCCCCCACCAGCCATCTTTCTTATTTTCTTTTTGATTAAATTCATCTAAAACATATTGCCCGTATAATGATATTGATTTAGCAATATTCAATTTAAAATCAGCCCCAACTATGGCATTATCTGCACTGCCCAATAAACTTTCGACAAATCGATAAAAAATTATCGGATTCAAGTAATTCAACTCAAAACCCGTGGGCCTCGGACCAAAAAGTACTGATTCATACAAACCCAAATTGAACTTTCTGGTTACGTTAAAATTCAGATGATGAAATGCCATGTATTTGGGCGAAACAGCAATTGTATTATTTACACCCCGATCAACCTGATTATTGCTCATTTGAGCCAACATATTGAAATATTGCATTCGACCTAGTTTAACTTCACTCACCAGATTCAAATAAGGTGAACTAAAATCACTCAGGATCATTGACCGTATGCCATTCCCAATAAAATTTGTAGAATGACCAAACTTTATCATCACATTTTTTGAAGGATTGAAAACCAAATAACCCTGAGCATTCAAAAAATCCTGTTTCAATTTCAAAGAATCATCATTTGAAACCTTGGTATATCCCTGATATGGGAAACCCTTGTTTAACATTATATAATCAGCGATATAATCGGGCGAGGATTGTTGATTTTCAGTAAATCCGGTATAAAAACCCAATTTTCTATTTACATGTCCCCTAATTTCAACCCCTCTTGTATTAATGAATTGCGAAGCGTTATTATCAGTAAAATTCGTACCGCCTGCAAACTGAAAAATAGGTGAAACATGAATATCATAATCCTGATTTTGATTATTATAAAAATCATTCTTCTTTTTCAGGAAATATTTTAGAAACGGTACTTTAGAATTTGAAATTGAATGAAAACTACTATCAGACCATTCCCAATTGTCGGTTATCAAATAATAATAGTTCCATTTATCAGTAGGGTTTAACTTTAAAAAACTCAATGTATCAAGCTGGCTGAGAAAATCCCCTAATTCGATTCTTTCAAAGGGTTTTATTGAAGTGTGAACAGTATTTGACAAAACACCTGATTTTATTTCAAGCCTGTCTACCTGATGAGAATATTGTGCGTCAAGTGGCACAAACGCACTTTGTGCCAAGGAGTCAGTTATTAGGAAACATAGAATGACAACAGCAGAAAATATTCTTAAAGGCATTAATCGGGTTTCAAGTAAAGCAACAAATTTAGTTATAATAATCACTTTCTTAACAGAAAAATGCATCAAGGACTTAATATTGCAACATAATAGACTTCAGTCTTGTTATTTATTTAAAATTAGAGAATGAAAAAATTTAATATTCCTCCGATATACCAAAGTAATTTTATCGGGAAAATTAAAGAAATTAGAAGAACCCGGGATAAACTGAAAAAGGACTTTTCTCCTACAATTCTTAATTTCGGGCCTGTCGTAATTAAAATAGCCCGTCACTTTGGTTTTTGTTACGGGGTAGAAAATGCAGTGGAAATAGCCTATAAAACGTTGGAGATGCATCCAGATAGGCGAATTTTCCTACTTTCTGAAATGATTCATAATCCGGATGTCAATAAAGATTTACTTGACAAAGGGGTAAAATTCATTATGGATACCAAGGGTAATAACCTGATTGATTGGAAAATATTAAATAGTGATGACATCGTAATTGTACCTGCATTTGGAACAACAATTGAAATTCAAAAGAAATTGGAAAGTATCGGAATTAGTCCTTATTCTTTTGATACCACTTGCCCTTTTGTAGAAAAAGTATGGAATAGGGCTGCTCAAATCGGAGAAAGAGGGTATTCCATTATTATTCACGGTAAACCAAGCCATGAAGAAACCCGGGCAACTTTTTCACATAGTCAGTCTGGAGCACCATCTTTGGTAGTAAATGACATGTCAGAAGCTAAAAAACTGATAAAATACATAAAAAAAGAAGCGGATGAGAGTCAATTTCGCGAAGAATTCAAGAATCAATATTCCTCAAACTTTAATCCGCTGACAGATTTACAGAAAATCGGTGTGGTAAATCAAACTACCATGCTTGCCTCAGAAACTCAGGCCATTTCAGATTACCTGAAAGAAGAAATTCTGAAGTTTTATAATGTATCAGAGGATCAGGCAGCCTTACATTTTGCAAATACACGAGATACATTGTGTTATGCCACTAATGACAATCAGGACTCTACTTTTGCCCTCATAAAAGAAAAGGCAGATTTTGCGATTATAGTAGGTGGATATAACAGTTCAAACACGACACATTTGGTTGAACTTTGTGAAGAAAAATTTAAGACATACTTTATTAAAAATGCATCTTGTTTTATAAATGAGTCGGACCTAAGCCATTTTAATATTCATACAAAACGAGAAGAAATCACAAAAAACTACCTGAAATCTAATCAAGAAACTACAATAGCACTTACTTGCGGAGCGAGTTGTCCGGATTCTGAAATGGAAAAAGTTTTAATGAAAATATTAACTTTATTTGACAATACCGAATCCCCGGAAAACGTTTTAAATACAATTTAAAATAATAAATTTCATATAAAATTGGCATCGCCCAATAAATTTATTATCTTTAAATACAGTTTGTTAAAGTTAAATATCTAAACCCTCTGTGTATTATGAATATGCTAGAGTACGTTAAGATGATTCTGGAGAAGGTAAGTTTTGATAAGAATCTCTTCGAAAAGGAGTTATTAAAGGGAATCAAAAGTTTAATTCCAAGTGAAGTAAAAGAACTACGGAAATGGTGCTACGCCAAATTTGGAAATATGTACCAAAAGATTCTTAACAGAATTTTCAATCGACCTCAATTCACTTAGTAAAAGCCCTCTTGAGAGGGCTTTTATCTTTTAAAAGTAAGCCTCTTTCCCGTCAGATTTTCGTATATCACACCCTGATGAAAGGCTAAATTACCCGACACAAAAGTACTTTCAACTTTGCTATTAAATTGATACCCCTCCAAAGGCGACCAGCCACATTTATATAATATATTGGACTTATTGACTTCGTAATTGATATTGTCATTCAATATCGCTAAATCCGCCCAATATCCTTCCCGTATATACCCTCGGTCTTCAATTTGAAAACATTCAGCAGGTGCATGGCACATTTTTTCTACTATTTTTTCCAGCGATATTTTCCCTTTAGCTCTGAAATCCATCATCATTTGCAAACTATGCTGTACCAATGGCAATCCAGATGGTGCATGCCAATAATCACTTTCCTTTTCGGATAGAAGATGAGGGGCATGATCAGTGGCAATAATATCAAATTTATCATCAAGCATTGCCTGAAATAAATTATCCCGATGCCCGTGCTTTATAGCTGGATTGCATTTTATTTTATTTCCCAGTGATTTATAATCCTCGGCATCAAACCACATATGATGCACACATACTTCGGCTGTAATCTTCTTCTCCTTTAGTGGAAGCTTATTATCAAACAGATCAATTTCATCTGTAGAAGAAATATGCAGAATATGTAAACGTGTATTATGCTTTTTTGCCAGTTCAGCAGCCATTTTGGAAGATAGAAAACAGGCTTCTTCCGTACGGATTGATGCATGAATATCATACGGTATTTCTTTGCCTTCATACAATTCCTTGTAATATTTAAAATTCCTGTTTACGGTAGCTTCATCTTCACAATGTGTTGCAATAAGACCTGGAAAATTGGCAAAAATACGAGATAAAGTATGTTCATTATCAACCAGCATATTCCCCGTGCTACTACCCATAAATATTTTCAAGCCGCATATTTTCGACAAATCAGTTTTCATGATTTCATCGTAATTATCGTTGGAAGTACCCATGAAAAAGGAATAATTTCCTATAGAATCTACTGATGCTATTTTATACTTTTCTTCCAATATCTCTTGACTTAGGGCGTTTGGTACCGTATTCGGCATTTCCATAAACGTGGTTACACCGCCTACTACAGCCGCCCGCGATTCAGTAAAAATATTAGCTTTATGTGTAAGACCCGGCTCCCGAAAATGGACCTGATCGTCAATTATCCCCGGAATAATATACTTACCGCCAGCATCAATTAATTCGTAATTGCCTTCAGGATTTAAATCCTTTCCAATTTTCAATATTCTGCCATCGGAAATAAAAATATCTGATTCCTGAATGACTCCTTCGTTTACAATACTTCCATTTTTAATTAAATAACTTTTCATCTGTAAAAATTTTAATCTAAAAAATAAATGATACAATATTTAAGGACAACCAGGAGTACCCATCATATTAATCCATTTCACAAATATATTTTGGGTTGAATAGATTTCAGGATCATTTCAATTTTAACATCAACTCATTCGCTTCTTTTATAACTGCAGGGTATTCGGCAATTTTAAGGCTTTCTTTCAAAAATAATTCTGCCTTTGCAAAATTATTTTGTTTTAGAAATATACGGCCCATACCTAAATAAGCCATTGATTTATAATCCTTTATATATCTACCCTTGTCATTAGACTTGATAGATTTGGCAAAATGTATCAAGGCCTGATCAAAATTCCCGTCTTTTTTTTCAAAAATCAACCCATTGAACAAATTTCTTGATGTTTCGAATAATACTCCACTTCCTGTAAGTTTTGTCAGTTGATCACTTGCAAGTTCATATTTCCCAATTGCTAATAATGTTTCCGTATATCGCATTCTGAATTCACTATTTCTGGGAAACTCGTTGACCAAGCCTTCACCTAACTTATTGGCTTCATAGCATTCATTTTTGTATTTCAAGAGTATTCCCATCAAAAATATACGGGATTCGACATTTGTAAAAATCGCCTTTTTAGTTGCTGTTCTCAGGTAATCAATACCTCTCTCTTCGTTTCCTTTCTTAAAAAAAACAATAATCGGCTTTATTTCCGGATGGGTTTGAGGATATCTTTCCCTATAAAAATCATATACTCCGGAAGTAAAGTAAAATTCTGGATTTACTGATTTTAATTCAAAGCCATCCCTTAGGAATTGGTATGCCTTTCTGCCTTCATTTGCAGCTACAAGATAAGATTTCTTATTGTGATAAATTTCGGCAATTAAACCGTAAGAAGCTAACAGATAAAAGGTAGCTTCTGCTTTATATACATCCTTTTTTTCTAGTTCTGTAGCTAGTTCGATGCATTTTTTTAAATTTTGAAGATATAGATTCAACTTAGCTGTATTGGACTCAATTGGTATAAACTCTTGCTGTAGCAGCAAAGATTTAATCAGGTATGACACCGGATGATCGGCATATTTATCAATTACCGGCTGAAGTATCTGCTGAGCAGGTTTAATCTCAAGATTATAAACTTTTCGCAAGCCACTACTTACAAGTTCTTTGCTTTTAGTATCTTCTAAAAACTGCCCTTGGGAACTGAAACTGTTCAAAAGGAAACAAGCAAGGAAAAAGATTTTTTCAGTAAAGTTCATAAACAAAAATGCCTTTCCGTTAACGAAAAGGCATTCCAAATTTCTTAATTTTCTATTAATAAATAGCAGGAGCTGCTGCTCTCTGGCCATTAACAAAGTTCACAACCTCATTGTAATTTCTACCGTCAATTCCAGCGGCATCCATTTTAGAAGCAAGTGTTTTTTCCATAACCAAAACTTCGAATTCAGTTACATACTCAGGAGCATAAACAGGAGCACCTTTGGAAACAGCTCTGTAATAAACGCTTACCTGACCTGTTTTATAAGAAAACTGGTATGTTTCATTTGATCCGTCTAAATCCTTAGCTATAGAAATAGGTAATGCAACTTTATTTTCACCTGATTTCACATAAACGAAAACACCTTTATCAGCCGAAACAAGCGAATTAACCAGTGCAACACCACCCCATGAGCTAGTATTGGATGAGCCTAAACCTGCAAAATCCACTATAGACCAATCACCTACTGCAACAGTCTGAGTAAAAGATTTCACATTGGCATTTCCATTTAATCCATCTGTTCCTTTTTCACCTTGTGCACCAGTTGCCCCGGTATCACCTTTATCACCTTTTGCACCTTGTGCACCAGTTGGGCCCGCAGGTCCTTGAATACCTTGAAGGCCTTGTGGACCAGTATCTCCTTTACAAGACCAGAAAGAAACAGTTGCAGACAAGGCTATTACGCTAAGCAGCTTAACGAATTTGTTCATAATTTTGAGTTTAAGATTTATTTTTGACTTCTTAATTGTTAGCAATATTATCTAAAATACCACAACTTTGCAAATGAGCAATTATTAATATTTATTTTACGGTTAACTATTTCTGTCTACAAATTAAAAGTCCAAATATGCATTCACCTGATTCTTTGTCACAAGTCGCTGAATTTCACCATACTTTCAAACACCCGGTATTACCAAGTCCTGAAATTCCATCAAAAAACAGGTGTGATTTAAGAGTAAATTTAATCCAGGAAGAATTGGATGAATTGCGAGAAGCGATCGAAAATAATGACATTGTTGAAATTGCCGACGCTTTATGCGATATACAATATGTACTATCCGGTGCTATTTTAGAATTTGGTCTTGGAGAAAAATTCAAGGATTTATTCGAGGAAGTTCAGCGTTCAAATATGAGCAAAGCTTGTGAAAGTGTGGAAATAGCGGAATTAACAAAAACGCATTATGAAAAAAAAGGTGTTCCTTGCTATTATAAAGAGATTGATGGAAAATTTCTCGTTTTCAGAACGGAAGATAATAAGACTTTAAAAAGCATAGCCTATTCCCCGGCCGACCTGATTTCTATTTTGGATAAATAAATTTTCTTAAGATGAATATTGCGGAAAGAATCAAGTCTATAAATGCTGAGCTGGGAAAGAATGTCAAATTAATAGCTGTTTCGAAAAAACAAGAGCTTTCTAAAATAATGGAGGCTTATAATTCGGGAATACGGGATTTTGGAGAAAATTATGTTCAGGAGTTAACAGAAAAACAAGATAAATTACCAAAAGATATCAAATGGCACATGATTGGCCATTTGCAATCCAATAAAGTAAAATACATTGCCACTTTTATAGATACTATTCATTCGGTAGATTCATTCAAACTCTTAAACGAAATCAACAAAGAGGCAAAAAAGAATAACAGAAAAATTAATTGCCTTCTGCAATTGCATGTAGCAAAGGAAGAAACCAAAACGGGTTTTGATCAAACAGAGTTCAAAGCCTTATTGGAAACTGACAGGCTGAAAGAATTTGATTTCGTAAATATAATCGGGATAATGGGAATGAGCACTTTTACCGATAATATGAATCAAATAGAAAATGAATTTGAGACCTTACATCAATCACTGATAAGTCTTCAAAACAGATTCCCTGAATTTAATGCCACCGAACTATCAATGGGAATGAGCAGTGATTATCAAACTGCGATAAAAAAAGGAAGTACAATGGTAAGAATAGGAAGTACAATTTTTGGAACAAGATTATGATAAACAAAAAATACATTATAGCAGGCAGTCTTTTAGCTGCTCTTTCTGTGGCTCTAGGTGCTTTCGGTGCTCATGCCTGGAAAGAAATGCTCGTAAATTACGGTAGACTTGATACTTTTGAGACCGCTGTCAGGTATCAGTTCTTTCATTCAATTGGCCTGATTCTGATAGGTATTCTTTCTGTTAAATGGCCAAGCGTAAACCTGAACATTGTCGGCATGCTGATGTCAGCCGGTATGATCATTTTTTCAACTTCCTTATATTTGATTTGTTTCACAGGAGTATTGATGTTTGGAGCCATTACCCCAATTGGTGGCCTTTTACTTATTTCATCCTGGCTAGTACTGGCATGGAAGGTTTATAAATCCTGAATCTAGTTTAGGTTCAACAACCGAAGGCTTTCTTCTAATATCTCCCCCATATTCTGGCATTTTTGAAATTTTGGATTTTGATAATGTCTGGCTAATTCTGTTCTTAATTGTTTAAGATTTTCTTGTAAGTATATCACATCATTTTTCATGGCGGTAAGCAAATCATTTAATCTCAATTTCTCTGATTGAGCCCTATGTGTCATTAATGATCTTTCTTCTTTCTGATATTGCCTAACCGACTCTGGTGTCATGTATTTCATCCCTAATTCTATAATAGGAAAATTTTGCTTAAAATATTGAGGTTGATATACCGATTTACTTCCCTCATAGGATTGTTGGTCAAAGTCAATAGCACGAATTCGGTAGTGAAAATCTTCAAAATCCGGGGTAATAATAACCACAAAATTAGAAGAATGCATATCTCCCAAAAGCCGGACAAAACATCTTTCATTAAATTTGACAAACTCTTTCGCCAGTCTGATAGGATTTAAGTTGGGGTCAGTAAGGTGATTTTGCATGAATATATCCCCCGGAATCCCCGCGATATGCTCTTCAACTAATGTTTGTTTATGTGTTAAATAGCTTATGGCATTAGGAGAAAGTAAATGTTCGAGTTCGAGACCATATATTCGTGAAGCATCGGCATTTTTTATATAGAAATAATCATAGTTATCATTAACCTTATTACTTATTCTGACTCTGAATGGAGAAGTATTGGCATAAGTGCAAATATCGACCCGATCCACCGACAAGTGCTCTATTACGCTTGCATCGCCGTCGGTTTTCAGATCCGCATATATAATTTTAAGGTTCTCGTAAATTTCATTTATATCCGATGGCTCATAGGTTACCGACTCCCACAAGGTATCCTGATTACGGTTATCTAATAATGGAAAGCTATTTTTATAACGGAGCAAATCCTTATAATTTAAGGGAAGGGCGGTTTCACGTTGGTATTTCTCCAGGTACGCCTGAAGCGATATACTAATTTTATACGGAATCTTTTTCTTTGAAATAAGTGCCATGTATGTTCGTAAAAACGAAGATACTATTATTTAGTGGTAACTATAATATTTCAGTAATTTAGGAGTTTATAGTCTGAAAATATTTATAAAAATGGAACCGAATTTCGTCAAATTTTGCTAGAATAAGGCCAGTTTCCAGGCATCCACACCCCGGAATAATAATAAAATCAAATAAATAGCCTATTTTTACGTCGACAAATTTTTTATATTTATCTCCAATTTAATTTCTAGAAATGGAACAACAAAAAAATAACAACACTGCGGTGAAAGCCGGACTCGTATTGGCTACTGCATTAGCTGTGATTTTCGGTTTTCTGTATTTTAATACAAAAACTGAGGTAGCTCAAAAAAATATAGACATAACAGAAAAAACAAAAGAACTGTTAATGGCGAACACCAAGCTGGATTCAATTGCAACTCAGCTAGATGCTAAAATAGCTGAGGTAACTGCTCTAGGTGGTCAAGTTGAGGAATTAGAGGCATTAAAAGCTCAGCTTGAAAAAGACAAAAGAAACCTGATTAATTCAAAGAATGTTAGCCTGAAAGAATATCAGGATAAGATTTCAAATTATGAGTCTGCCTTGGTATTGAAAGATGCCGAAATTGCGAAGTTACGTGAATCAAATGCCCGTCTTGAAAATGCCAACATGGTATTAAATTCTGAAAATACAGAGTTGAAAACGGTTAATGAAGATTTGAAAGAAACCAAAGTTGCACTTTCTGATTCAGTTTACAACTATTCTGTAAAAAACAAAGAATTAAGTGAAAAAGTATCATTGGCCTCCACTCTTAAACCCATGAATTACTCTGTAACTGCCATTAATTCAAGAGGAAAGGAAAGAGATGGCGAAGAATTTAAGGCAAAGCGTGTCGATAAAATTAAGATTTCTTTTAAACTGGCCGAAAACCCTTTAACAAAGAAAGAAAACAAAACTGTTTATGTGCGATTACTAGACCCTAGTGGTAATGTAATATCAGATATGGCTACAGGTTCCGGAGCTTTTTCTTTTGGTGGAAAAGAAACGGTATATACTGCAAAACAAAATGTTATGTTTACCAATACGGGTCAAACTGTTGATTTTATTTATGATCGTGGTGCTGCATATGAAGCTGGCACCTATAAAATCGAATTGTATTCAGAAGGTTACCGCATCGGACAAACCTCATTTGCAGTTAAATAATCAAAATATATTTAATATTAAAAAGGAAGTATCCGAAAGGTGCTTCCTTTTTTTATTGCATTTGTGCAGGTTCTTGGTAGATAACTTGTAAAAGCGTTTGCCCTACCGCGTTTAAAGTCTTTTCATCAATCACGAACAAATCATCGTGTGTAGTATGATGTTGTGGAAAAAATGTTATATCGCCTCCTCTTTGATCCGTTATTGCAATTACCGGAAAGTGCCCGTATTCAATCATAGGATAATGGTCATTAATTATACTAACCCCTCTTTTATCAATAAAAAACGATTCGTAACCTAAGTCTTTCGCTTTATTCCATACCATGGAAACCACATTAGGGGCTATTTGCATAGAGGCTTCATCTTTCATAAAAGTGGCATTTTTCGCACCCACCATATCTATTAAAATGCCAAAATAAGCCGAATAATTCTCTTTATGCGGATTTAATGCCCAATACTCTGACCCCATACAGTAACCCCCATATTGATTTGCAGGTTTTTTATCAGAATCTATCGGCTGGCCGCCGTCTTCTGCATCAAAGAAAATAAAATCCAGTCCAATTCCAGGTTTACTGTTATTTTCATAAATTAAACGGGCAATTTCAATCATTACCGCAACACCACTGGCTCCATCATTTGCCCCTGGGATGGGTTTATTTTTAAATAAGAGGTCTTTATCAGCTATTTCTCTTGTATCCCAATGAGTAGCTATCAAAATTCTTTTTTTTGAGTTTCTGTTATAAGAGGCAATAATATTTCGACCTTTAATTGGCTTATAGTCGGCCGAAATTGCATCAAAAGATTGTTCAATTACATGCATACCATAACCTTGCATGCGGGCAACGATCCAATCACCCGTTTGCTGATGAGCATTTGACATAGGCACCCGATATCCATATCCAACCTGAATATCAATATTGTCAAATGCTTTTTGTGAATCAAACTTCGGGCTATTTACCATAATACGCTGTGTTGGATCTTGGCCAAACTTTAGCCAACTGGTAGTTTTCTTATGTGTTTTTCCACATGAATTAAATAAAAATAAGCTAGCTAAAACACTGAAAATATGGACATAATAATAGTTTTTCATTGCAAACAAAAGTTACTGTGACACAACCACCCCCAATTTGGCATAGTTTTTGAAATAATACCACTTAATAGCTTTTCTAATTTAAAACCGATGCCCGAAATGAAGAATTTATTATCTCAGATATTCTTTCTGCTTTCACTCATTCTAACATCCTCATTTTCAACTGATCCGCATAGCGAAAACTCCGCTCGATCTGCAAATTACGATATTTTTGGAAAAAAATATTCCAAAATCCAAATCATTGACAATCTACTAAAAGACCATGTTTACTATGTGGTAAGTGGTAATGGTGGTCCTGATCCGGGAGCAATGTTTCAAAAAGACGGAAAATGGCTTTGTGAAGATGAATACGCTTATGACGTAAGTTTAAGACTTGCCCGCAATTTAATTTCTCATGGTGCAAAAGTTTACATGATTACACGTGACGAAAATGATGGAATACGGGATGACCTTTTTCTGGAGCACGATCAGGAGGAAGTGGTATGGGGTGGAAAACAAATGCCACTGAACCAAAAAGAAAGATTAAAACAAAGAAGTGGAATAATTAATAATCTTTACGAAGAAAATAAAGCCAAAGGGTATACCATACAGAGAACCATTATCACCCACATTGATTCGAGATATACCGATAAAAAAGTAGATATTTTCTTTTATCACAATGAGAAGAGTGAAGCAGGAAGACTATTAGCCAATAAAATGTACGATACCATCAAAATCAAATATGATGAAGTACAGAAAGGGCGGGGATATTTGGGAGAAGTAAAAAGCCGAGATCTTCACATGTTGAGAGAAACCAAACCGGTTTCTGTTTTTATGGAGCTGGGGAACATCGCAAATGATTTCGACCAAAAAAGGCTGCTTTTACCAAATAACAGACAAGCCATTGCTAATTGGCTCTGTTTGGGGATTTTAAATTCCTAAACCTTAACTCCCAAAAATTAATCAGGCGACGCATTCATTTAATATGTAAATTTGCGGCTTTATTTTGACCGACAGCATAAATTACAATGACGATAGCTTTTACTATCTGTTCTAACAATTACCTATCCCAGGCCAAAACTCTAGGCGATTCTCTAAAATTAGTGAATCCCGAAATAAAATACTTTGTAGGATTGGTTGACAAATTCGATCAGATTCCTGCTGAATACCAATCCACTTTTTCCGGATTAGATATAATTGAAGTATCCAAAATTCAAATACCCAATTTTGAATGGATGAACCTCAATTATGACATAATTGAACTTAATACCGCTGTTAAACCCTATTTTTTTAAGTATTTTCTGGCAAAAGATATAGATAAAATTATCTATCTCGACCCCGATATTTATTGTTTTCAGCCTTTAGATATTGTCACTAATTCATTAGAAAAGCACTCCATTATTTTTACGCCTCATCTCACTATTCCAATTGAAGATGACCCGGAGATTTTTCAGGTACATGAAAAGGAAATACTTAATCATGGAATTTACAACCTGGGATTTACAGCAATTAATAATGGAACAGAGGCCCGGAAGTTTATAAATTGGTGGGCTGATCGGCTTGCTGAACAATGCAAACATAACTTATGTAAAGGTCTTTTTGTAGATCAACTATGGTGCAATCTGGCACCTGTATATTTCAAAGATGTAAAAATCGAAATGAATACCGGTTTGAACATGGCCTATTGGAATCTTTATGAAAGATACTTATCTGAAAAAAATGGCAGCTATTTTGTAAATGAAAAAGATCTGCTAATATTTTTTCACTTTAGTAATTTTGACCCAGGTATTGAGGATAACATTGCTACCAAGCAGAATAGATACACCTTGGACAACAGACCAGACCTCAAAAAAATATATTCATTTTATACTACTGAGGTTGAGAAAAACCATTTCACCCCTCTAACCCGATTAAAATGTGTTTATGGAAAACCTTCCCCGCCAATAAAGCGATATAAACGTGTAAGAAAATGGGCAAGTATGCCGTTTAGAAAAGTAAGTTATTTTATTGAAGAAGTATTATAAAAATGCTGGAAAGGAAGAAAATACTAATAATTACTCATCATAATATTTATCCTGTAGAATCTGGCGGGGCCATCACCATGGTGGCTTACATCGACGAATTACAAAAGCATCACGATGTTAGTATAATACTTTTTAATCCTTATGTTCCTGAAAATGAGGATTTGGCAGAACTTCAGGAAAGATGGTCTAAGGTTAATATATATACCTCAGAAATTAAACGTCCAACTTTTTTTCAAAAAACAAAAAAAGACATAAAGAGTATTTTGCAAAGCTGGGGATATATGAAACCTCCGGTCTATTCTTTGGAAGATACATCTTTTATGAGCTACGAGCCATTAAAATCAGATAGTATTGCCTTACTTGAAAAGGTTCTGAGAAACGAAAAATTCGATCTGATAGAAGTTAATCATTCCGACCAGCTCCCTATTGTTTTCTGTTTACCAAAAGATATTCCATGCATTTTTGTTAATCACGAGCCGAGGTTTAAAAGAACCTTAATTCAAATACAAAATAGGCTCATCGATCCATTTTATGGTGATGCACATTATAAATATCAATTATTTACAGAAAATAACCTGATGAATAATTATGACGCTGTTATATGTTTAAACGACAATGACACCGAACTTATACAAGAAAACATATCCCGGCCTGTTTTTACTGCCACGTTTCCTGTACTTGAAGAAGACATTGCCGACATCCAACCTAATGATAGCCCAATAAAAAGAGTATTTTTTCTGGGAAGCGGTAATCATTATCCAAACTTCGATGCAGTAAAATGGTATAAAAATGAACTTGGTAAAGAAATTTATAATAAAACAGGTTTCAAGTTGGAAGTTTTTGGGCATTGGGATGGCGGAAAAAGAGCTATTCTTGAATGTGACTATATAATTTTCAAAGGATTTGTGAAAGATCTGAATGATATTGTAGATGATGCAGTAATGCTGGTTCCTATCAGATATGGAGGCGGCATTCGCACAAAAATTCAATGGGCCATGGGTAAGGGCGTTCCTGTAATTTCTACCACTTTTGGGCATGAAGGAATTCCTGCAATGCACAAAAAATCAATAATGATTGCTGAAAACGGACCTCAATATTTATTGGCACTTCAGGAAATTTTAAATAATTCTGAACTTAGAAATACAATTCGTAAAAATGCTAATACCATTGTTCGTCAGAACTTCAGCCCTTTGGCTATGGTCAACAAAAGAATGGCCATTTACGAACAAGTTATTGCTGCTAAAACTGAAACTGCATAAATATTTTGAAAGTTGCAATTGTCATTCCTGTTTATACTGAAGATTTAAATGAGTTTGAAGTTAAATCTTTGGAACAGTGTTATAAAATATTGAGTAAATACGATACATATCTGGTTGCTCCTGAAAAAATCGAAACCGAAAAATTTTCAAAGACATATCCTGGAATTAACATAAAAAAATGGAACAATTCTCATTTTGCCGATATCAAATCATATAATCAACTACTATTAAGCAGTATTTTTTATGAGGAATTTATGGCTTATGATTATATTCTGATTTACCAGCTTGATGCCTGGGTATTTGAAGACAAACTTACTTATTGGTGCAGTAAAAACTATGATTACATTGGTGCACCTGATTCGGATAATAGAGAAGAAATAGGACTAATTAATAAATTATTTAGTCGGGTATTATTAAATGGTGGTTTTTCTTTACGTAAAGTAGATAAGAGTATTGAAATCTGTAAATGGTA
>JAHEBN010000252.1 GCA_024645245.1 Jiulongibacter sp.
TGGGTTATTTTTGGTACCACTATAAACTGTACCTCCTTCATATCGTATGTACTAGGTGTATCGTAAACACCACCCACATTTTTTGTTACGTGTCCCATAAATCTCCGAAACTGATCTGCCAGAAATGTGTGCAATTCTCTTAATTCTTCACGCGGTTCGGCTGCTCTATAGCTCCATTTCTCGAGTTCGGGTAAAATTCTTTTCAGGTTTTTAATACCGTAGGCAGAGGCCAGCATGGCATTATCACCAAGATCTTCTGTTTGATAGCGTGGGTCGTAAGGACTGTTTTCAGTGCCAAACCTTAAATTTGGCGATTTATAAGCGGCTTTAGTCCACTCGTTTAATATCATCTTTTCTTCTTTCTCGTCTATAGCATTTGTAAAATAGCTGTATCCCCATTTGATTGCCCATTTGTCGTAAGCACCTATTTGGGGATATAAATGGGTTACACTGTCTTCAGGCTGTGCTACATAATTCATCCGGGCGTAGTCCATTATAGAAGAGGTATGTCCGTTTTCAGCCAGCCATTTATCGTCCCGTAGTTTTTCGACCGGAGTAGCAGAAGAAGCTCCCAAATTATGACGTAAACCTAAGGTATGACCTACTTCGTGAGAAGACGCAAAACGAATCAACTCACCCATAAGTTGATCATCAATTTCGATATTTCTGGCTCGTGGATCTACGGCCGCAGCTTGCACCAGATACCAGTTACGCAGCAATCGCATCACGTTATGGTACCAACCGATATGGCTTTCCAGTATTTCGCCACTTCGCGGATCGTGTACATTGGGTCCGTAGGCGTTTTGAACAGGAGAGGCAAAATACCTGACAACAGAATATCGGGCATCCTCCAGACTCATGGTACTGTCGTTTTCGGGCCAGTATTCACCGCGAATGGCATTTTTCCATCCGGCATTTTCAAATGCCACATTCCAGTCGTTGATCCCTTGTTTTATATAGGGCCTCCACTTATCAGGCGTGGCAGGGTCAATGTAATATACAATAGGTTTAGCCGGTTCAATCAGTTCACCGTTTCTTTGTTTTACTGCATCCTCTTGTGATTTGGGTTCCAGCCTCCACCTTACTGCAAACACTTCTTTCTCAGATCCTTGTGATTCTTCTTTAAAAACATGGTATTCATTGGCGAAATATCCTACCCGGGCATCGAAGAGCCGTTTTCGCATGGGTTTTTCCGGCAACAAAATAATGGAAGTGTTCAAATTAAGAGTTACCACTCCCGCATCACGAGAGGCAGGAATATAGGAACCAAAAGAGGGACTGGGCGAAAGGGAAAGCCTGGGCGTATTCACCCCAAAGGTTTTAACGGTGCGGATTTCCAAATTAATGGGATAAGTGCGTATTTTATCTATAAAGGATCGGTCTTTTTGTAAAGAAGTAATATTCAGCATTTGTTTATTCACCGGATCAAGCGAAAAAATTTGTTCGTCACCTTCAAATATGGATGTTACATCGATCAGAAAAGCTTCTGATTTATTGAAGGTATCTTTGTGAATGGCCTTTATTTCGAAAGCTGCAACTATCGGGTCGGCAGTTGAATTACGGACAGCCCGGAATATAGGTTTTGTACTATCCGGACTGGTAATTACATAGGTTATCGATTTTAGGAAAATTTTATCTTTCGGGCCCTTTTCCCACTTTATTACTTGCTTGTTTACCAGCTCTCCGCCATAAATATTTCCACCGGCTGCCGTTTGAGAATACCGGGAAACACTCATCATTTCACGCCCAAGCAAGCTATCCGGAATTTCGAAATACCATTTATCCTCCACGAAATGAACGCCAAAAAGGCCGATCTGGCTTACCGCTGTGCTATCCACGATTTCTTTAAAATCTTTTGGCCCCTTTTTCTTAATTTCCTTCTTTTTGGCTTCAGTTTTAACCGAGTCTTTTACTAATTCTAAAGGAGCTGCTTGCTTATCTTTATCCTTTTTTTGAGCTGCTGCGGCAAAACTGACTATGAAACAAATTATAAACAGTGTGATTTTATTGATCATTAACTTGATTTGAATTTATAGTCTATCAGACTTGATGATGAATGTAATTGTTGCTTAATTTAATAAAAAAAAACATTCGAATATAGGTCATTTCATGCTACTGAAGCCTTATGAATTTTAATTTTTCTACAAATTCCCGTTTTTTTTTCTGAAGAAATTATTCCTGTTTAGCCGATGCTCCAATAATTCAGACCATCACAATAAGAAATTTTTTTTTTGCCCGTTTGTAAAAAAAATAAGATATTTATCCAAAAAATTAACCCTAACCTAAATAGAATAGCATGACAGCAGTGAATGCCGCCATATCAAAAGTTGATATTCTTAGCTCAAGCCTGATTAATCTAAGGAGAATTAAGTCGGATAAAACCAAAGATTATCTTCTTAAGCATAAATTATCTAACTTAGAAGATTTAGGTAAAATTCTACCTGTATGCTATCTGGAAGGAATAACTCAGGATTTTAATTTACATTCAAAAAGCTATGAATTTGGTCAGGATCTGGAGACAGTTTGGAACGGATACCTGAACATTCCCCCTGCTATGAGCTGGTGCGGCAGAAGAATCTCCTTTTCTTTTTCATACGATACTAACCTGAAAGATATCCGGTATATCGACGATGAATACAAAGGTTTGAAGGAAAATCAGCTTATTTTCATTGAAATAAAGATTCTTTTCGGCCTGATTAAACTTGCCGTTACGCATCAGGTAAATACCATTTCAAAAGATAAACATACCATTAAATTATGTTATGTAGAAGGTGGAAAATCTTCCGGATCGCAAATAATTAGTTTTGAAAAAGCTGGCACGGGTACAAAAGTTACTCACAATACCTGGTACAAAAGCGACTCAAAATTCCGTGATAAGTTTCTTTATCCGATTATCCATGAGCGTATTATAAATCACTTTCATAAAAATGTCAGAAAGTATCTTTCTTGATTAATGAATAATTCTGTTTCGCAGAATTGAAAATACTTTTAAAATTCACTGTTTCATTGTAAATAGACATTTAATAAGACAATACAGGGAAATTATGAATCGCAGGGACTACATAAAACAAACGGCTCTTATGCTGGGCTATACTTTTTCAACGGCAGCAGCTTCGGATTTGCTGATCGCTTGTAAAGAACAGGCCAAACTGGATTGGAAGCCGGTTTTTCTGGATAACAATCAGGCTAATCTGATAGCTGAGATTTCAGAAACTATTTTACCGCAAACGGCAACTCCAGGAGCCAAAGAGCTTGGTCTTCCCCAGTTTATCGATAAAATGCTGAAAGAATTGCTGAATGAAAAAGACCAGCAAGAATTGATGGCAGGACTGAAAGATTTTGAAAAAAAATGCGACGCTAAATACAACAAAAGTTTTACGGAACTCACCCAAGCAGAAAAAGAAGCATTTTTGATTGAGCAAGACAAAGCAAGCCCGGGATTTCCGATAAGTATGTGGGGAATAAACCTGGACCCGAACCCAAAACCAATTACTTTTTACCGCAGAATCAAAAGCCTGGCACTGATGGGCTATTTTACCTCCGAAAAAATAGGCAAAGAAGTGCTGGTGTACGATCCTGTCCCTGGTCATTACGACGGCTGTATTCCATTGAGCGGGCAGAATGCCTGGGCGGAATGAGTTGGAGGATTTGTTGATTGGTTATTGGTTATTTGGGAATTGGTTAATTGGTTATTGGTTATTGGTTATTTGGGGATTGGTCATTTGGGAATTGGAGTTATTGTTTATCCCGGTTTAATCCTACTGTTTTATTTCAATATTGGATATTTTGGGATTATAATCTATTAATACCCGGATAATAGTAGATCATAATATATTGTAATACTTTTTGTAATTTGAGATTTTAAGCAAGTATTAGATTATTTGGAAGAAAAAGATAGTGAAATATACGTCTTTGAATTCAATTGGAATATGATACCAAAAGCCCGTTTTCCAAAAAGTTTTCAGGAGCTTTATCATCCGGTTAAAACACAGATAATACAGCCGCAAAATTTTCGTGAATTTATTTGTCAGGAGTTTTGAGTGGGTGATTGGGATATAGATAAATTTATAAATATAAACATGGCTAAACCTCATAGGTTTCAAAAACCTGTGAGGTTTAATCCTGTAAGCTTCATCACTTTTCGGAAAATTAATTTTAGCACCAAACTTTTCTAAACAATCTACTGCCGCCATTGGGGATAAAGATTGTAGCCGATGTTATTCACCCAATCAAAACCTCCCCAATAGCCCTAGCCTTTACCACATTCTCCGGATTCGCTAAAAGATCTTTGTAGCGATACGGCACCATTACTTTTAGTTTATTTTGCCAGGCTTCTGAGTGGTATTGCGGGAAACATTTTTCCAGGATATCCAGCATAATAGATACGGCGGTGGATGCTCCCGGCGAGGCTCCTAAAATTGCGGCCAGGCTGCCGTCGGCACTGTGTACCACCTCAGTACCAAAACCCAGTATGCCAACTTGCTCGTCGTCTTTCTTGATTACCTGCACGCGTTGGCCGGCCACTTTCAATTCCCAGTCTACATTTTTTGCTTCGGGGTAATATTCCC
>JAHEBN010000096.1 GCA_024645245.1 Jiulongibacter sp.
TTCAGCTACTTTTTCTTCAACTCTTGAATACGTCAAAGAATACCAGTTACAATATAAAGATTCCAATGGCGACTGGAAATTTACTGGTTATAATGGATTTCCTATTTATGGCCCCAGCCAAGGCATTACCATAAATATCCCTGTTTTTATTACATCGGCCGACTATCGTTTATTACTTATTCAGGATGCTTTAACGGCCTATTCGAATGAGATTTATGTAAAGGCGGAAAGGCCAGAATTTACTATTCAGCCGCTAAATTCTACAAATTGCAGTAGCAATGTCATTAATCTTTATGTAGATAATTTTGGTACCGGATATACCTATCAATGGCAAAGAAATCCCGGCGGAACGGGCAGTTTTTCTAACATTTCGGACGGCTCATTATCAATTTCAGGTACTAACACCAATAACTTTAAAATTTCTTCTGCTTCCATAAGCAATCATAATCAGGATTTATACCGGTGTGAAGTAAGTACCAGCAATGGTTGTAAAAACACATCGTATGCGGCCAAAATAACAGTTAATAGCTTAGGGGCAATTCAACCTGCCAATTCATCCAACCTATGTATTGGTGGAAACGCAAACTTTTATCCGCTGAATCAAAATGGAAACGCATTGCTTTATAATTGGCAAGTAAATGAAGGAAGTGGCTATTATGCACCTGCGGAAAGTGCAACATATCAAAATGTAGAAACAGATCAATTAACGATAAATGGAATAAAAACGGGTTTTTCTGCAATAAAACTATCTGTAACATTTGATAGAATTTTAATGTCTTCCTCAGGTGTAAGCAGCACAACGAGTTGTATAGTAACTAATAGCAGGACTTATACAAACATCACTAGTCAACCACCCGGCCCGTCTTTAATTATTGCCGATAGTGTTTGTGGGCATGGAATAATGAATCTCGAAGTAAGCGACACAAGAACCGAATTCTTTTGGTTTTCCGATATCAATTTACCTTCTATTCATGCGGGTAAAACTTTTACTACATCAGACATAAGTAGTACCACAAGTTATTATGTGCGATATACTGATCCGGTTTCTGCTTGTAATTCCTTATTCACTGAAGTGGTTGCCAAAGTAAATGAAATACCTGCAATTGACATTCTGCCAAGTACCGACATTTGCCCATCTTCCGGTACTTTTGAAATCCCCTATTACTCTGTTTCAGGCGGAGCAAGTATTTTTGATTTAAGTAATAATGATGCTTCCTTATCGGGATTTACATCCATTTCTGATCAATCCATATCTACATCGCCCTTATCTGTAATTATTCCGAATCCGGCCACTCCAGGGGATCATGTTTTCACTTTAATTGCCGAAAATAGCATAAGTCATTGTTATTCTCCCCCTTATGAGGTAAACCTACATATTAAATCACCGACATTGATTACGAGTTCGCCATCAACTCAAGCCCTATGTGAAGACGATCCACTTGACTTAAATGTGGCTGGTACAGGTGAAGGTGCTTTAACTTATTCCTGGTTTTTCGAAGGAAACCCTTTCACAGGTTTCAATACGGACAACCTACATTTCAATAAAACATCACTTAGCCAGGCAGGTGAATATTATGCAAAAATTAGTGGTGAATGTGGTGTGGCAGAATCGGAAAAGGCAATAATCACAGTAAATCCCAAAACAAAAATTACGCTTGACCCGGTTGCATCTTCGGTTTGTGTGGGGAAAGATGTCAGTTTTGAAGCCGATGCCACAGGAACAGGTACAATTAGCTACCAATGGCAGAAAAACGGTATAAACATTGGTTCAAATAGCCCGACGCTTGATCTTACATCCCTCGATTTAAAAGATGACCAAGCCGAAATCAGGTGTATTGCAAGCAGCGATTGTGGAAAAGATACCAGTGAAATTGCGATACTTACCGTTAATGATTTACCGGCAAAACCTGCCGTAAGCAGTTCGTTTTATTTCTGTCAAAATTCAGTCTCTACTAATTTAACAGCCACACCGCTCGGTAGCAATTCTTTGAATTGGTATGAAAATGTAATGGATATTTCACCACTTTCGAGTGCCCCTACTCCCGCTACGAATGACATAGGAAATACTTCTTATTTTGTGAGTCAGATGGATGAAAATACATGTGAAAGTGAAAAAGCGGAAATAATAGTTACTATTCTTGAGCCGGTTACTATCAATCTTTCGAGTTCGACTACGAGTGTTTGTGCCTGGGGAAATCTGAATAAAGAAGTGCTTTTTTATTCTAGTCCGAGTGGCGGAAATGGAATTTATGAATACGAATGGTCTAAAGACAATGTAATTATAGCCTCCGAAACCACGGATGAATACCTGGGCAAAGGCTCTGGTATTTATGCCTTAAAAGTAACTTCAGGAGCATGTACTGCAATTAGCAGCATTACCGTAACAAATTTATTACTTGAAAATGAGCTGGGACCCGATATTAAAGTAAATGGCAAGCTTGCTGATAGCCCATTTGAAGTATGCGAAGGTTCAGAAGTCACTTTGATTGCCGAATCCGGAATTGCCTCAGCTCAAATTTATTGGTATGCCGATGAAACCACGAGTAGTAAATTAAGATCGGCAGACGATTATACGGTTTCCAATGTGACTTTAGCACAAACTTATTATGTATCTGCAGCAACCTATTCAGGATTGGTAGAGTGTGAAACAAAAAGAACCCAGTTCAAGGTACAATCTTTCGAAAAACCAGATGTGACCTTAAGCACCATTGATGCCAGCTGTAATTACAACACCGATGGTGAGCTCAACATCAGTAATCCCGGGATTAATACACCTTATTCTTATAGTTTGAATAATACTGATTTTCAATCTACCAGCAACTTCAATCAACTATCTCCAAACAACTATACCTTATATATTCGTGACAAAAATAATTGTGAGGCACAAAAGACATTCAATATAACATCTGGACTTTCGCCCGAAATTACAGTTCAACCAAGCAACCAAAATAACTGCAAAGGAAACACAGTTAATTTTGAAGTGACGGCTGCTAATGCAAATTATTATCAGTGGCAAAGGCAATTAACAGGTGGAAACTGGACGAACATAGTTTCTTTTACAGGCTTAAGTGGGGAAACTACAAATAAACTCAAAGTAAGTAGTGCCGGGAACACTAATAACCCGGGTTTAACAAAATATAGGGCAATAGTTTCGAATGGAACTTGCGAAACCATCAGTGACTATGCCATCTTAACCATAAATGAATTAACCAGTACTTTGGATGATCAGGAAGCATGTATCGGAGAGGCTCTGACTTTCTCCCCACCTGCATTTAATGGATCGGCTTCGAACTACTTATGGCAAAGAAGCCTCAATGGTTCAGGCAATTTTTTAGATTTCCAAAATTCTTCTACTGCCGACCTTAGTATTCTTTCTGCGGCAATTACAGATAGTAATTCCTTTTATAGGGTAAAAATCACTTTTGATAAAGGAGATGGAACTACTTGTCTAATTACTTCCGACAATTTAAAACTATCTGTTTATGAAGCTCCAGAAGTCACTTTAAATGGCACAAGTGAAATATGTGAAGGCGAGAAAGTAACGCTGAGTGCATCTACCTGCAATGGAATACTTACCTGGAGTGACAATCAAATAGGAAGTTCTATCGAAGTGAGTCCTTCCGAAACGACAATTTATACCGCAAAGTGTGTTTATAAGGGCTGTGAGAAAAACGCTTTAAATTCGGTAACGGTAACCGTGAAGTCGGGTATTTCAGCCTTAACTATCACGAGTGATAAATCCAGCCTTTGCTACGGTGAAAATGCAATCCTCAGTGCAAGCATGTGTAGCGGTAGCTACTTATGGAGTAACCTGGAAACCACTCAGGAAATTACAGTTCAGGAAACTGGAATACATACTTATACGGTTGTATGTCAGGATAATGGTTGTTCCAGCCCAATCTCAAATCAAATTGTATTAACCGGATATCCACAATTAGCTCCGGGAATAATTGCAGGTACAAGTTCAGTAAACTGTGCAGGTTACAATCCATCCGCCATTACCAGCTCATCAGCTGCTTCGGGCGGAAAAGGAACACTGGTTTATTCCTGGGAAATGACAGAAAACTGCGATGTAGTATCTCCCGATTGGTCCATAATTACCGGAGCTTCTTCCTCAACCTTCAATCCAGATGTTTTGCAAAAAACAACCTGCTACCGACGTGGAATTACCGATGATTGTGGAGGTACGGTTTATTCCAACATCCTTAAAATTGAAATATCACCTGATCCTTCAGTAAGTATTTCTGCCGACCAGACACAAATTTGCTCGGGTTCAGATGTCAATCTTTTTGCCCTTGTTTCAGGTGGTGCCGGCTCTTGCACAGTCACCTGGCAGAAAAATGAAAAGTCTTCCGCACCTACTTCCTCTTTTTGGGTGGATATGATTGAAACGGGGGGAAATATTTTACTTTCCGGCTTAATTAATTCGACTAATGCAGCCGTAACCACTTACTATCGGGCGATTTACGATTGCAGTTTGAGTAGTTGCAATAAGGCTACCTCTGCCTCTCTCGGTATTAACATTGCTCCTTTAGTTACAATTAGCGTTGATGCCGATCAAACAGACATTTGCGGTGGTAATGAAGTGACGCTAACCGCAAGCAATTGTTTCGGAGAAATTACCTGGTCTACATCCGAAAGTAACGCAATTATTAAAGTTAGTCCCACTACAACCACAACTTATACAGCCATTTGTACCATTACAGGCTGTAGTATTTCCGAAGAAAGTTCTGTTGAAATTTCTGTTCGACCGGGTATTTCCAAACCGGTAATAAGCTCCGATGTTACTGAACTTTGTTTTGGTGAATCGGCAAGATTGAGTATATCGGCCTGCACAGGTGATATTAAATGGAGTAATGCCGAAACTACAGTAGAAATTCGTATAAGCCCAACCAATACGGTCACTTATACTGCCTCATGTACGGTAGACGGTTGCGAAAGCCCTGTTTCCAATGAAATCACCATAATCGGCAATCCGGAATTAATACCGGGAACAATTTCAAGTAGTAGTGTTATAAATTGTGCGGGTTACAATCCACCTGCATTTACCAGCTCTTTAGCCGCTACAGGTGGAAAAGGAACACTGGTTTATTCCTGGGAAATGACAGAAAACTGCGATGTAGTATCTCCCGATTGGTCCATAATTACCGGAGCTTCTTCCTCCACCTTCAATCCAGATGTTTTGCAAAAAACAACATGCTACCGACGTGGAATTACCGATGATTGTGGGAGTACGATATATTCCAACGTCCTTAAAATTGAAATATCACCTGATCCTTCTGTAAGTATTTCTGCCGACCAAACACGAATTTGCTCGGGTTCAGATGTCAATCTTTCAGCTCTTATTTCAGGTGGTGCAGGTACTTGCAGAGTCACTTGGCAGAAAAATGAAAAGTCTTCTGCTCCTACTTCCTCTTTTTGGGTAGACATGACCGAAACCGGTGAAAATATATTTACCAATTCACTCATAAACTCCTTAGAAATTTCAAAAAATATTTACCTACGAGCCATCTACGATTGTACTTTAAGCAGTTGCAATAAATCAACATCAGAACCGATCTCAATTGAAATTTTACCTTCATTCGAATTTACTCTTAATTTTAATGACTCTATTATTTGTAGTGGAAATGATGTACTCGTCAAATTTAGTAATTGTAGTGGTACAATTTCCTGGTCGGATGGTCTAAATGAATTGGAAAGAATTTTTAGCCCAACGGACAATATTTCTTATACAGCTACTTGTACCAATTCATGTGGATCCCATTCTGAAGAAGTTAATTTTACTGTAATACCAGGTCTATCTGCACCGGTAAGTACAACGCCTCCTACCAAAGTTTTTCCACAAATTCTGGAATTTTCGGCAAGCGGAAATAAATTAATCTGGTATTCAGATGAAACTTTTAATACAAAATTATCTTCGGCTCCAATTGAAAATGATACCGGTAATTATACCTATTGGGTAAGCCAGTCAAACGGCACTTGCGAAAGCCCTAAAACACAAATTGTAGCCACATTATACCCCCAATTGACAATTATAAATAGTACGGGTAATCAGGTTGATTGTGAGGGAAATTCCGTCAATTTTGCTGTTGAGGCAGAAGGAGCCGGCAAAATGTATTATCAGTGGCAAAGAAAAAGGCCAGATGAATCACAATTCTCTAATTTACTGGCAAGTAACAAAGGAATAAAATATTACAATCAGCCTTTTCTCAGGGTTTCTTCAGTTGGCAATTCGGAAAACCCGAACGGTACTTTATACCGTTGCCAAATTACAGATTCATTAGGTGTAATGTATAGCCGTGAAATGAAGCTAATCGCCAATGTTCTTAATCGTACCTTACCAAACTTAAAAACTTGTATTGGTTCCGATTTTCAAATTGCCTTGCATGATTTCATTGAAGTAACAGGTGATGTAGCCGGTTATAATTGGCAAATCAGAGACGATGCTGCTGGAGAATGGCTTGATATTACAGATGATTTTCATGTTTACGGAAGCAAAACAAGTATCCTTAGCTTTCACGATATAAAGCCTGCACATTCACGAAAATACCGCTGTCAGGTATTCTTTGAAACAGGTGGGTTTAAATGTACCGAAAATACAGATCAGACCGCCTTATCGGTTGGAACTTACCCGGAAACCCCGCCGAATCAATATGCTGAATACTGCTTGAATAAAACCACCAAAACTCTTTCCTTTAAAGCGGATTCAGGAAATGATGATATTTGGTATTATTCTGAATTTGCAGATGCGGCATACGGGACATCAAAAGCCCCAAAACCTTTTTCAGATGAAGCAGGGACTCAAATCTATTGGTATACCCAACGCACAGATGAAGGCTGCGAAAGTAAGCGGGCTAAATATACAGTAAGTATACATCCGTTACCGTTTCCTCCCGGTAATACTACTCCGGAATATGTAAAAGAAGGCCAGACTCTTACCTTTACAGCCGCAGGTGCCTACCTGAAATGGTATACTTCGCTTAAAGGCACAAAATTTCAGGAAACAAATCCTACTTATACGAAAGTGGATAACTACGATCATTATGTCTCTCAATCAAGTGAGTATGGATGTGAAAGTGAACGAACTTACATTTCTGCTTATATCGAAGGTGCCCTTGGATTTAAATCCGATATTAAAAGTCTGGCAGAATGTGAAGGAAATAGCCTGACTTTCCGGGCAAGCGGAAAAGGTAAAGGCTCGCTCTCATACCGATGGGAGAAAAAAACTCCGGGTAGCGAAAATTACACCAAAGTGCCGGATTCAAATAAAAATTCTCTTAAAATTGATGATGCAGGCGACATAGATAATCCAGATCAAACACTTTATCGTTGTATTATTTATGATGAAAGCGGTGATTCTGCCTTTTCTAATGAAGCTCAACTTACAGTGAATATATTAAATGCAGATTTAAACGACATAAATATTTGTGAAAGCAGCCCTTGGGTTTTGGATGAAAAAAGTGTTAAATACAAAGGCGAGTTAATTAATTTTCAATTACAAAAACAATCGGGTAACAGTTGGACGATTGTGGATTCCAGCTTTGTTTTAAATCAAAAGCAATCTCCTTTGAATCTTGCTGATGCGGGCGATTACCGACTACGGGCTGTTTTTGAGTCAGAAACAAGTACCTGTACGCGAAATACCAAAGAGTTTAGCATAAGCGTACATGAAAAACCAAAATCACCAGGGAATCGATCTTTAGAATTGTGTCAGTATCAGGAAATTACAGAAGAATCCCTGATTGGCAATAATGCCGCAGAGAATATTTTCTGGAAGACTTCCGAATGGGATAATATTTTCACAGAAGTTCCGGCATTATCAACAAAAGAACCTGAATCAAATCAAATATTTCGATATGCTGCAATTAATTCCAAGGGCTGTATTAGCGATTTAGATTCCATGGTCATCAGCATTAATGAAGTCTTAAACTTGTTGGTCGACAGTACTTTTCAATTTTGTCAATTCGAAAACGCCACCTCTCTTGTACTTTCTGATGAGTTTCCTGTTTTGTGGAGAAATGCTACCAGTCCCGATGATAGCTTTGATTCATCTCCGGTTATAAAAACTAATTACACTGGCGAATACCAATATTTCGCAAGTATCACCAATAAGAATGGCTGCCAAAGTCCGGAGGCGGAAATAACAATAAGTGTAACAACCTGCATAGTAAGCTACCAATCAGAGGATAATTCTTGTAAGGAAATAAATGTAACTGTAAGTGGAAATGAATGGGTTTATTTCCGAAACGACACCCAGGTTGTATTAGCCATTAATGCTAACGGTCAAAATCTGGGTTTAGTTAATTTGAGCTATCGAATTCATGACCCTCAACAAAGTTTCGAAACAAATCATGGTACAGTTTTACTGCCCCGATATTTTGATCTTACTGCACAATATCCTCCAGCAGAACCAGTTGATATTCGTGTTTTTTTTACTAATGAGGAAATTGACGAATACTTGAGCGGCATGGCCAATTTCAAATCTAACTCAGTTCAGCTTCTTCATTATGAAGGTAAAAATGAAGATTGCACTTTTGAAAACAATGATAATTTTAGCGAAGGTGAAAGCTGGGTAATTGGTAGCGACTATCAACTAATTTCGTTAAATGAACAGGTTAGTTACCTGGAGTTTCAGGCAAGTTCATTCTCGGAATTTGGATTTACCAATAACAATTTTGCAGAACTGGGAAATTTTGAAATTTCCGAAGAATCCAGTCTGTATTGGACTTTGTCAGAAAACTACAATGGCAAATATCTGGTAATTGAAAGGAGTAAAAACGGAAAAGATTGGATTCAATTGGATACCCTTGAGGTGTCAGCAGTCAACTATATTGATCCTTTACCATTTTCAGGGGAATCTTTTTATCGTATTATATTCGTTGACCAGGATGGAACCCAGAAAATTATTGGCGATAAGGTTTACAATTTGCCGAATGATAAAGTGATTTGTAAGGTATTTTCAAATCCTGTACAAAGTGGTCAAAAAGCTAAGATATACTATCAAAACTTAGACACCCCTGTTTTTAATCTTTTTGATGTTGTAGGTAAATCTATACCCGTAAAAATGGAATATACCGAGAACAGTTATCAAAATATACGACTAAATTCGGAAATTACAGAAGGTATTTATATCTTAAAGGGCATTGACGAATCGGGAAGGACCTGTTCCCTGCGTCTGGCAGTTAAGAAATAACACCTTTTATGCCTGATAAACTAGTTGGTTTTCTAAAAGAAATACCAAATAATATTTTCGCCGGTTTCGTAGTTTCTTTGGTAGCTCTTCCAATGGGTTTTGGCCTTGCCTTGGCTTCGGGTGTTCCACCTATCGCCGGCATAATTTCTGCCGTGGTGGGCGGACTTGTTGTTTCCCTTATCGGGGGATCCAATATCACCATTACCGGACCGGGCAATGGCCTGGTTGTTGCGGTATTTGCATCTGTGAGTACATTAGGTGCAGGCGACATGTATCAGGGTTATTTATATACACTTGCGGCAATAATTATTTCCGGAGGAATTATTGTCCTCATGTCTTTTTTCAATCTCGGCAAACTGACCGAATTCTTCCCATCCTCAGCTATTCAAGGTATGCTTGCAGCCATAGGTGTAATTATTTTGGCTAAACAGATTCATATTGTTTTTGGGGAATTAGATCCCGAGGGTAAACCATTAAAACTACTTTTTAATTTACCTTCCACCATTATTCAATGTCTTAAAGATCCTGAGTTACACCCGGTGGCCATTGCCGGGGTAAGTAGTTTATTGATTATGATTTTTTATTCCAGAATCCGAAGCAGGTATTTCCAATTGATTCCGGCACCGATGTGGATCGTTTTTATTTCAGTTGCTTTGGCCCATTTTTACGAAAATAAATCAGGAATGGATCATCCTATTCCGGCAGCTTATTTCTTATCAATTCCTGATAATTTTATAAGCTCTTTTCCAAAACCTGATTTTTCAAAACTTATAAATCCTCATTTCTTTCTTGCCGTCACTAATATCACCCTCATTGCCAGTATAGAGTCACTTTTATCCATAAAAGCAGTTGATAAACTTGATCCCCTACATAGAAAATCAAATATCAATAAAGACATTCGTGCTTTGGGAATTGCTACTGTATTATCTGGTTTTGCCGGTGGGCTTAATGTGGTTACGGTAATTGCCCGAAGCTCAGTTAATGTGAATAATAATGCAACTAACAGAAGTGCCAATTTATTCCATTCTTTTTTTTTAATCCTGTTTCTATTTGTTTTTAAAGATCAACTCGAATACATTCCGTATCCGGCATTAGCAGCAATACTGGTTTATACGGGTTATAAATTAGCATCTCCTTCCATTATTAAAAAAATATCAGCAATAGGTAATGAACAGGTCATTATTTTTCTGGTAACCCTTTTTACCACGCTTTTTACGTCCTTAATTATTGGTATAGTTGTTGGCATTATTTTTACATTTATTGTTCATATTTACTTTACCCAAAGTGTCCGTTTATTTATTAATAATTTTAAAAAACAAAACATTTATGCCTACTTCGAGCCGGATGGTACCAGTCATGTCACTGTAAAACATTTCAGTTCTTTTATGAACTTCTTCAGACTTAAGCAAAAGTTGGATGCCATTAAACCAAATGAAAAAGTAATTGTCGATTTTCTGCAGTGTCGGTTTGTTGACCATACCGTAATGGAAAACCTATGGGATTACGAACAAAATTTTGAAAAAAACGGCGGACAATTTGAGGTTATTGGTCTGGATCTCCATAATGCCGAAAGCGACCATCCTTTTGCTTTAAGAAGAGCACTGGAATTTGTTCCTTTTGTTCAATTTCCAAACAGGTTAACCAGGCGTCAAAAAGAAATAAGTAATTTTGCAAAAAATTTAAACTGGAAATTCAGCCAACAGAAAGACTATCATTTTTATTTTCTAAGCAAATTTACATACTTCCGAACGCGTCAGATTGACCATATTTATAATGTGGCACAAAATACCAAAAACCGTTTGATTCTTTTTGATGTGGAATACACCGAGGGGGCATTTATAGCACAGGAAGATTTACACGCTACCATGTTATATATCCGTACAAAAATTCAGGTTCCTGAATTCACTTTGGACAAAGGCGATTTTTACGAGAAAATGCATTATCTGGCAGATTTCAAGGAAATAAAACTAAAAAGTTTCCGTGATTTTGCCAATCGGTTTACGCTCCGCGGCGAAAATCTGAGACAAATTCGTCGCTTTTTTACAGATGAAATTATCCTTTTTTTTGAAAGTAACACTTATTACCACATAGAAGCAAACGGCAGTAATGGAATTTTAATAAAAAATAAAGAAAGACTTTCAGGCGTAACCGAAATAAAAGCCATGGTCGATTTTGGTATTCGATTGGAATCAATTATAGATAAATCAAGCCCGTTAAAGTCCTAAATCTATTATTTTTGCAGAAAAAAGATATGAAATTCGATTTTAAGAGATACCACGTAAGAGCCATGAATGCCACCAATGAGTTAGAAAAAACTTCCATTAATCAGGAATTAAAAGACTTTTACGAAAGCTTACCCGAAGATCAAAAAACGATATTCAACGAGGAGCTTCAATCATTCCTGATTAAAGAAATGGCTGCAATCAAATCCGTTTACGATGGTGTCAAAGAAAATGGTTTATCATAGTACAATTAAATATCAAATTTTATTCCCTGAGCCAAAGGCAGATCATTACCAAAGTTAATGGTACAAGTTTGCCTTCGCATATAAGATTTCCACGAATCTGAACCACTTTCCCGGCCTCCTCCGGTTTCTTTTTCTCCTCCGAAGGCCCCACCAATTTCAGCACCTGAGGTTCCAACATTTACATTAGCAATACCACAATCTGAACCCTCGGTTGAGAGGAAGAATTCCGATTCCATCAGCCTATTTGTAAAAATGGCTGATGATAAACCCTGAGGAACAGCATTTTGTATTTCAATTGCCTCGGATATTTGCACATATTTTATCAGGTAAAGTATTGGAGCAAAAGTCTCCTGCTTTAAGATTTCCATATCTTTTTTCGCTTCAATCAAGGTGGGTATCACATACAATCCACCCGGATGATCCGGACCATCAAGAATTTCGTTTCCAAAAATCACTTTCCCTCCTTGATTTTCAGCTTCCCGAATTGCCAGCAAATAAGCATTAACTGCTTCTTTATCAATTAGAGGGCCGACGTGATTTTTTTCATTTAATGGGTTTCCGATTCTTAATTGTTTGTATGCCTTAAGGAGTCTAATTTTAAGAGTTTCATAAATTTTTTCTTGAACTATTAGCCTTCTGGTACTGGTACATCTTTGTCCACAAGTACCTACAGCTCCAAATAGTATTGCAGGTACAGCTTGATTCAAAGTGGCATTCTCTGTTATTATTATTGCATTATTTCCACCTAATTCCAACAAACTTTTCCCTAATCTGGAAGCAACGTTTACCGCTACCTTCTTTCCCATATTCACTGATCCGGTAGCAGAAATAAGATCAATCCGGCTATCTTTTGACATAATTTCGCCAATAAGTTGATCTCCTAAAATTAAACCAGAAATACCTTCAGGAAGTTTGTTTGCTTGTATAATTTCAGACAAAAGCAATTGACAAGCTAAAGCAGTAAAAGGGGTTTTTTCTGAAGGTTTCCAAATACATACATTTCCACAAATTAAAGCAATGGACAGATTCCAGGCCCAGACAGCCACCGGAAAATTAAATGCCGAAATGATTCCAACAACACCCAAAGGATGCCATTGTTCAATCATTCGGTGATTTGGTCTTTCCGAATGCATCTGCAATCCATACAATTGACGAGATAAACCAGTGGCAAATTCACATATATCAATCATTTCCTGAACCTCACCTAGGCCTTCCTGTACGCTTTTTCCCATTTCGTAGCTCACCAGATTCCCTAATTCCTGTTTATTAAACCTTAATTTTTCACCGAATTGACGCATAATTTCTCCTCTTTTCGGAGCTGGAATTTTTCTCCAAACCAAAAAAGCCGATCTGGCGGTTAATAATATATTCTCATAATCTTTGTTATCTGCAAAATTTATTCTGCCAATCAACTGTCCGTTAACAGGCGAAAAAATTCCTTTTTCAACACCATTTCCTTTAAAAATAGTACTATTGTTATTTTCGGCATTGTTTGAATTATTCTTAATTCTATTAATAAAATCGTTCATTTTTTACTTCATTATTTAAAAAAAGAGCCATTTTCTGTTTTTAAAAAGGCTGCAAACGGAATTTCTTCCTGTTTCAAAAATCCAATTTGGGGAAGCTGCCCTTCTGATACCATTTCTATTACTGCTGCAATTGATGCGGCGGTGGTCCATGAGATTGCTCTCCATGCTCTTCCATCAATATCCTTTGGCGAATACGCTTTGTAAAATTCATTACGCAAAAGTTTTTCATCCTGCCATCCTTCAACTACCGCATATACGTAAACTACATCCTCTTTAACTGGCGGTTTAGCATTTTCTAAAATTTTGGTTAGTAAAGGTTTATCATTTTTTAGTATCAATTCTTGAATAAGAAACCTCATTAACTTGGCATGCCCGGGATACCTGATTGTTTTGTAGTTTAGTGTATCTACTTTTCCTTCAAAAGTTTCACACATGGTACCTAAGCCTCCAGAAGTTGTAAAGGCTTCAAATTCCTTTCCTTCAATGTTTATATATTCCAATCCATCTAGTGAGGTAACCATTTTTCTTTTTCCATTATGAATTGCCTCCGCGTCATTTATATATTCGTTAATAACGCCTTCAGGTGACCAGGTAAAAGAGTAAGCTAATAGTCCGTTAGGATATTTTGGAAGTGCTCCTACTCTAAGTTCTATATCTCTTATTTTATCAAATTCTTTAGCCAGATCCGCACCTATAATACCAATCAAACCTGGTGCTAAACCACATTGCGGTGCCAAAACAGAATTTGATTTTTTTGCGAGTGATCGAATAAAATTCGTTGTTTCTACATCTTCTGTTAAATCAAAATAATGAACATTGGAATGAACAGCCACTTTGGCCACCATTTTATTCAGAAAATAAGGCAATGCAGAAACCACAGCATCAAATTTGGGGATAATCTTTCCAAGAAAGGTTTCGTTTGCCACATCTCCCTCCAAAACCTCGAAAGGCAAGGAATAATTGTAATGAGGTTTTTTGATATCTAAGCCAGTAACCATAAACTTATTACTAAGTAATAAGCCAACCAAACTTCCTACCTTCCCCATTCCCAGGACAAGAATATTTTTCATTTATATCTCAGACTTGAATTGATGTAGAAATGAAATTTAATAAAAATATCACACAAAACCACCAAGCCTGATAATAATAGCAAAGCAGTTCTATTTTCCCCCTTTAGAAGGAATAAAGCCCTTCTCTTTATACAAATCAATAAAGTGTTTGTCTAGGTCTTCAGAATCTTTGTATTTTACCCGAAGTTCTTTCAATTTTTCTTTTAATTCTTTAACTACACCGGCATAAGCTGGATCATTATAGACATTTTTCATTTCTTTTGGATCTTTTTTTCGATCAATTAACTCCCACTCATCCACATCGTAATAAAAGTGAAATAACTTAAATTCTTCTGTCACGATACCATAGTGGCGTTTTACCATATGCACTGCCGGATATTCGTAATAATGATAATAAACAGCCTCTCTGAAACCTTCGTTATGGCCTTTCAATAAATGAACGAGGCTTTCTCCTTGCATATCCGCGGGTGCTTTTATTCCTGCGGCGTCAAGAATAGTTTGTGCAAAATCCAAATTTTGCACCATGTTAGTATTTTTACTTCCCGGCTTGGTAACTCCAGGCCATTTAACCAAAAGTGGAGTTTTAAACGATTCATTATAAATAAAACGCTTATCAAACCAACCGTGCTCACCTAAATAAAATCCCTGATCTGAAGTGTAAATTACAATGGTATTTTCGGCTAATCCGCTCTTTTCCAGATAATCCAATACCTGACCAACGCCTTCGTCTACAGAAGCTATGCAACCCAAATAATCCTGCATGTATCGCTGATACCTCCAATGCATAAGGTCCTCTTGATTCATATCCGGGTATCTTTTTATAAAGTCCTCATTCATTGGACCATAAACAGCATCCCAAGCTGCACGTTGCTCCGGATTTTGGCGAGCAACTTCCCTTCTATGAGCCAATGTATCCCAATCCGTCGTCGGAGTAATTCCAAGTCTAATTAATGTTTCCGGATAAAGCTTAGAGTCACCCGACCAGTTCATATGCTTTAGTAAATTCATTTCAGCCGTATGAGCAGCTGTGGTACGGCCCTCGTAATTATCAAAAAGAGTTTCAGGCTCCCTGAACGTACGTTTGGTGAATTCTTTGAAATGTCTTTCGGCTGGTAACCACTCGCGGTGTGGTGCTTTGTGTAAATAAGCCAGAAAAAACGGTTTATCCGCATCACGTTCCTTATCCAACCAATTAATAGTCATGTCAGTAATCAAGTCAGTAACGTATCCAACAAAATTCTTTTGCCCTTCTTTTTTGGTAATAAAATCAGGATTGTAATATACACCCTGCCCTGGTAATATTTTAAATTCATCAAATCCTTTCGGGTTGTTTCCAAAATGGAGTTTGCCAAACATAGCAGTCTGATAACCATTTTGTTGTAATAATTGCGGAAAAGTCATTTGCGTTGTATCGAAAGGGAAATTATTATCGATTTTACCATTCAAATGGCTATGTTTCCCTGTTAAAATTACTGCTCTTGATGGGGCACAAATAGAATTAGTAACGCAGGCGTTAGAAAAGAGCATTCCTTCATTTGCTATGCGGTCAATGTTAGGTGTTCGGATCAAGCTGGTATCATATGCCGAAATCGCCTGATAGGCATGATCATCCGACATGATGAAGAGAATATTTGGTCGTTTCTGCTTTTTTTCAGTACAGGAAATAAACAGAACTGCTGAAAAAAGTATTATAAGGAAATATTTAATATTCATAAGGATGGGTTGATTTAAAAACTAAGGTCGATAATTTTGATTATAAATCAAAAGGTGTAAAACAATACCATGGTATCTATTCGGTTTTAGTAAATACTACAATCATGTTTTTATTGAATAATTTTAATTTTGGTATTGATTCATGAAAATAAGAAATAGCTACCTGATACTAATTTTTGCAGGATTCCTTTTTTCCTGTAAACCAACCAACCCATTTCCGGTAATTGAAGTTACTGAAGAAAAAACAATAGCCTATTTCAAAGAAATAGCTTTAGGATTCGAATTTGGAGGATCTTCTGAAATAACGAGAAAATGGAAAATAGAAATGAAAATTCTGATTGAAGGAAATCCAACAAATCAACTTTCCAAAGAGCTCGATCGCGTTGTAAGTGAATTAAATGAATTGGCTACTGACGGTTTCCATATAAGTTTAACAAATAATGAAAATGAAGCAAATTTTAAGGTGTTTTTGGGCTCCGGAGATGAATATGCTATTAAATATCCGGCAGAAGCACAATATGTAAACTCTAATTTTGGCTTGTTTAATATTCTTTGGAATACTCAGAATGAGCTTATTGGTGGTCATATGTATGTTGACATTTATAGAACAGATATAATACATCAAAAACATTTACTTCGCGAAGAACTCACCCAATCCCTTGGTTTGGGCAAAGACTCCGATCTTTATCCCGATAGTATTTTCCAACAGAGTTGGACTGGCACCAATGAATATTCAGAAATTGATAAAAAAATTATCTATTTACTGTATCATCCCGACATGAAAGTTGGACTAAACTCAGAAACAGTTGAACCAGTGCTAAGAAAAATTTTGAGTGAAAATAATCTTGCGATTTGAATTAAAAATCCCGAATAAACGGGATTTTAATTATTATTTCTATTTAATTTCAGACTCTATTTCAATGGCTTTTCAGGCTTAGCTGGCTTCGCAGGTTTGGCTGGTTTAGTTGGTTTTAGTTCCTTGAACTCTTTTGGTGGTTTAGGTGGCTTAACCACGCCAATATTAACAGGTGGATTGGGAGCTACAGGCTGATTAATATTAGCCGGATAAACAGGAGGCTGAGGAGGCCTGGGAGCATAAACCTGATTTTTATTTGCAGATTCCTTAATATCTCTTCTTACATTTTCAGGTAGAAGTTCTATTAAACTTTCAAAATCGCTTTCAATTTGTTCAGATTCCCTTTCAATATCTGGCTCAATAGCCTGTATTTTAATCTCTAAATCCTTCATTGGCACTTCTATTTCCACCTCTATTTTGGCTTGAATTTCTTTCATCTTTTCATCAAATCCCTCGATTTTCAATTCATAGCTTTGCATTTCTTTCTCCAAAACCTTCATTTTACCTTCAAACTCTTTTTCCAAAAGCTCCTTTTCCTTTTGTTTCTTATTAAGTTTGCCATCCTTAGCAGATTTA
>JAHEBN010000253.1 GCA_024645245.1 Jiulongibacter sp.
TTCTTAATGTTTTTATTTTTTGCCATTTAAAGTTTGGGGATAAACAGGTTTTGTACATTAGATTTAACCATTAAGGAGTTAAGGATGATTAAGTTTTTACCCCTTAATGTCTCTTAATTTCTTAATGTTTTTATTTTTTGCCATTTAAGGTTTAGGGATAAATAAGGTTTTGTACATTAAAGTTAACCATTAAGGAGTTAAGGATGATTAAGGTTTTACCCCTTAATGTCTCTTAATTTCTTAATGTTTTTATTTTTTGCCATTTAAGGTTTAGGGATAAACAGGTTTTGTACATTAGATTTAACCATTAAGGTTTAAGGATGATTAAGGTTATACTTCTTAATGTATCTTAATTTCTTAATGTTATTATTTTTAATAAAGTAAAGTTTAAGGATTGCTCAGGAAATGTGAAAGTTCTAGAATTTCAGAAGTTAAGGTTCTGGCTAAATTTGAGTCAAAAAAAACTCCCTTCCGGGGAAGAGAGTTTTTTTCCTATTTCTTTTAGAAGGAAATCAAAGAATCAACATTACGTCACCATAAGTGAAGAATTTGTATTTTTCCTTGATAGCTACTTTATAAGCTTCCATCATTAAGTCGTATCCGCCAAACGCACTTACTGTCATCAATAAAATTGACTCAGGCAAATGGAAATTGGTTAATAAGGTCGTACTGATTTTAAAATCGTACGGAGGGAAAATGAATTTATCGGTCCAGCCATTTTCCACTGGCTTTAATCTGCCGCCGGCTGAGACTGAAGACTCCAAAGTTTTCATGGCAGTAGTACCTATAGAACATACCTTTTTGCCTTCATCAAGAGCTTTGTTTACCAATACACAGGTTTCTTCCGGAATAAAGAAATTTTCGGAGTCAGTTTTATGCTTGGTTAAATCTTCGACATCAACATTACGGAAAGTTCCAATACCTATGTGCAAGGTAACAGGTGAAAAATCAACACCGCTGATTTCCATTTTGCGAACTACGTTTTTAGTGAAGTGCATACCGGCAGTTGGTGCGGCTACGGCTCCTTCCACATCCGCAAAAATGGTTTGAAAACGCTCGCGGTCTTCATCCACTACTTCACGTTGTATGATATCTTTGGGAATAGGTGTTTCGCCCAATTCATGTATAGCACGCATCATTTCCTCGTGTGTACCATCGAAAAGAAAACGAATAGTACGGCCACGGGAAGTGGTATTGTCGATTACTTCAGCTACCAGGTCGCTATCGCCGAAATACAATTTATTCCCTACACGGATTTTTCTTGCAGGGTCAACCAACACGTCCCAAAGACGCATCTGCCGATTCAATTCGCGAAGTAAGAAGACTTCAATTTTGGCACCTGTCTTTTCTTTTTGTCCGTACAGACGTGCAGGGAAAACCTTGGTGTTATTCATTACCATTACGTCGCCATCGCCGAAATAATCGACAATGTCGGTAAAGTTTTTATGTTCGATTTTGCCCGTCTTTCTATCGACAACCATCATTCGGGCTCCGTCGCGTTGTTCATAAGGGTGCATTGCGATCAAGCTGTGCGGCAGATCAAATTTAAATGCAGATAATTTCATTTCTTGTTTTTTTCTTGAGGTGTTAAAAGATTGCTTTACTCATTCCAGAATAAGCAAATCAAGTGAATTTCAGGCACTTCCTGATAAATCAGCCCGCGAATTTACGAAATGCAGATAGGGGTTGTCAAGCATTTGGCCTTTTAATTACGGAATTATTATTTCGCCGTGAAGATATGACACTGCTTTTCCCCCAATTTTTACTCTGTCATCATCCAATTTGCAAAATAATTCACCGCCTCTGGCAGAAATCTGGCGAGCAATCATTTCTGTTTTGTTCAGCTTTTTTGACCAATAGGGGATGAGTTTGGTATGTGCAGAGCCTGTTACCGGATCTTCGTTAATGCCAGCTGCAGGTGCAAAGAAACGCGAAACGAAGTCAATTTCAGGATCCTCTGAAATAGCCGTACAAATTATTCCTCTTGATTTTACTTTTTTGAGTGCCGCAAAATCAGGGTCGAGTTGTGAAATTTGTGATTCGTTTTCAAAAACAAGCAGGAAATCTTCGTTGGCTTTGTATTTTTCAATGGGTTTGTAATTAAATCCGGCTAAAATATCTTCCGGTACAGATTCCCGACTTAATTCTGTAGCCGGAAAGTCTAATTCCAGCAGATCTCCTGCTTTTATTACCTTTAGAATACCACTTTTTGACTGAAAGAGGATTTCTGATTTTCCATAATTAAGATGATCAAATAATACATGTGCCGTGGCCAAAGTGGCATGTCCACACAGGTCTACTTCGGTGGCAGGGGTAAACCAACGAATGCGAAACCCCTCGCCCTCCGGAACAAAATAGGCTGTTTCAGATAAGTTATTTTCCGATGCAATGGCTTGCATTAGGTTATGGTCCAACCAGTAATCCAATGGAATAACTGCAGCCGGATTACCTCCGAAGAGGTTGGAGGTAAATGCATCAACCTGATATATAGGTAAATTCATTTTCTTTTAAACCTAATGATCAAAACACTGGAAAACAAGAATACAAAAGCCAGAGATGCCAGGTATATTATATTGCGGGTATCTATTACCCCCCGGCCTAATGAGTTATAATGGAATTTCAGACTCAGGTAGTTCATGAAAAATTCAGGAGTTCCACTAAATAAGCCTGCCAGCTGGCCGAGTCCGTCAAAAAGAACATAACACAGGAAGGTGCCAATAATAAAGGCAATTACCTGATTGTCGGTAAGAGAGGAGGAGAATACTCCTATAGAAGTAAATACTCCTGCCAAAAGAATCAGACCAAAATAAGATCCGGCTACCGATCCACTATCTATATTTCCCATCGGACTTCCCAGATTTCGCAGGCTGAAATAAAAAATCAGGGTAGGCAAAATAGCCAGAATACTAATGCACCAGGCACCCAAGAATTTACCTGTAATGACTTTACTTTCTTCTAAAGGTTTGGTCAGGAGAAATTCAATGGTTCCCGTCTTGTATTCTTCGGCTAAAGTACGCATCGTAATAGCCGGTACCAGAAAAAGTAAAATAAAGGGGGTGAAAGCAAAAAAAGAATTCATTTCTGCAAATCCGTAATCCAGAATGTTGGTGTCAGGAAAAACCCACATTACCAGACCGGAGAAAACAAGAAACAGGATGATTACGATGTAAGCAATCAGCGAATTAAGGTAATTGTTGAGTTCTTTTCGAAAAATTGCCGTCATTGATTTAAAAGATTAAGAAAATACCGGTTTGTTGTTCTTCATAAATGCTGAAACAATCAGCGAGAAAATGAGGGCAAAAAATAACATGCCAATCATTCCAAAGAGGAACATCATTCCACCAGACATAAATTTGGATGACATTTCCATGGCCTGCTCAATTTGTTCGTCAGACAGACCCTTGCCTTCCATTTGTTCTGCCTGAAAATCCCGGAGTTTATCTAAAAAAGTTACATCAATAAAATTAAGGTAAATGTAGCTCCAGATAGAAGAAACTAATCCTGCAACTGCACCTAAGAGCATTCCAAGGCCTACGCCTTCACCAAAACTCATAAAGCCTTGGTTCTCCGTTTTGAATTCTTTTAAAGCCATTATTATTCCGATCAGAAGGATGGTGTAAGTTAACATGGATGCTCCCGGAATTTTCCAGGCTTCTGTCATATTCATAATAGTACCCACAATGGCAAGAACAACAGCGGCAATTATGCCCCATTTTAAAGCGATTTTAGCAGTAGAAGGTGTTTCCATAGTTTAATTTAGTTTAAGGTTTATTAATTCTTTTGTCTTCTTAAAGCCATTGCCGTCAGACTGACTGCCACCACAGCAAATTGCTTAAAAATCAATTCGTCAAAAATTAGCTGATGAGGCCTGGCATTATCAAAGGCTTTTAATTGCGAGTTAAAATTTTCTTCGCTCATAATCTGACTCATACTTACTTTCTGCTCGATCAAAAACTTTTTTCCTTCCGATATCCACGTAGTAAAAGGCGTAATGTCAATCAAAATGAGGAACAAATAGATACTAAATGCTGAAATTAAAGCCGCAATGAGATTAGTAAGAAAACCTACTGAAAACCCTTCATAAAATTGCAGGTATCCACCGGATTTTTTCCTGTAATACCAAATAGAAAGAAAAACAAAAAGAACATTAAAACCCAGATCGGGTCGGCGAAGAGATAGGGGATCGGGTTGAGTTGAATACAAAGCCAGAAAAAACAGGAAACTAAGCAAACCACAAATACCACCAAAAAAAAGAGCGAGACTAATTACTTTGGATTTCATTCGAATCTTTGTGTTTTTCCTTTGTTGATTGTTGCTAAAATTTTACCCTTTAAGGTTTTGCCCAGAAAAGGACTATTGAATGAAAGTGATTTAATACTCGCTTTCTCTACTTGCCATACAGCAGCCGGATCAAAAATTGTCAGGTTAGCTTTTTCCCCGTTTTCAAGTTTTATTTTTTTTCTTCTCAAAAGCGTCCTGGGCGTATTAGTCATTTTTTCGACTATAGTTTCCAGTTCCAGACCGGTAAATCCTATTGCTGTCGAAAAAGTAGT
>JAHEBN010000097.1 GCA_024645245.1 Jiulongibacter sp.
ATCCGGGCACACATAGAGCTCATATCATGATAACGCCGCCATCAGAATAACATTTACATAACAATTCTGAAATAAAGGAACAATTTTTTAAACAATTAGTGACATCAATAAGGTTTAAACGAAAAATAAACCTTATGGCAGAGAAATCAATAATTGACCTGTATATGAAAACCGTACTGGAGGAAGGCAAAACTCCGGACAACGTGTTTAAATTTTGCAAAATCAATAAAATATCAGAGTCCGACTTTTATAATCAATACGGATCATTAAAGGTTATTGAAAAGAAAGTATATGGGGTTTTCCTTGAGAAAACCCTTGACCTTCTGAATAATAATCAGGAATATGCAGGATACAGCTCAAGGGAAAAAATACTCAGCTTTTATTACACCTTTTTTGAAATGTTAAAAGCCAACCGTAGCTATGTACTTTTTTCATTGAATGAAAATAAAAACGCATTAAGTAATTTAGAAAAATTAAGTGAGCTTAAAAAGGCTTTCAAAGCTTTCATTAAAGATGTTTTGGCCTCTCAAATGGAAACCAAAATAGAAAATTTGCAGAAATTAAAAGCAGAATCTTTTCAGGAAGCTGCCTGGTTGCAATTATTAGCCACACTTAAGTTTTGGATTGACGACGAATCAGCGGGATTTGAAAAAACAGATATACTGATTGAAAAAGCGGTTAACGCGGCATTCGATATTCTTGATAATCCACCTATGAAATCGATAGTGGATTTAGGCAAATTCCTTTTTAAAGAAAAACTGGCCTGATCATGAATACCATAGACAGTATACCTACCGGTAAAATAAACCGGGCAGCGAAACTTGTGCAAACCGGCGTAAAAATTGGTGGAAATTACCTTAAATATTTTGGTGAAAAATTTGTAAATCCTGAATTGGATAAGGAGAAATTAAATGAAGCCAATGCTACTGACATTTATGATGGATTAAAAAGCCTGAAAGGTAGTGCACTCAAAGCTGCCCAAATGCTGAGCATGGAAAAGAATATACTACCGGCTGCTTATGTCGAAAAATTCTCCCTATCTCAGTTCTCAGTTCCACCATTATCGGCTCCACTTGTAGACAAAACATTTAAAGCCTACTTTGGGAAATCTCCTCGAGAAATATTTGATAAATTTGACTCCAATGCCATAAACGCGGCAAGTATCGGTCAGGTGCATTCTGCCTATAAAAATGGCAAAAGATTGGCAGTAAAAATTCAGTATCCCGGTGTGGCAGATAGTATCTCCTCAGACCTGGCCATAGTTAAGCCAATTGCGATAAGAATGTTTAACCTCAAAGGAGCCGACTCTGAAAAGTATTTCAAAGAAGTAGAGAATAAACTGAAAGAAGAAACCAATTATTTACTTGAATTAGAGCAAAGTACCGAGATTTCCGAGGAATGTAAACATATTCCAAATTTGCTTTTTCCGAAATATTATGCCGAATATTCAAGCGACCGAATTCTTACCATGGATTGGATGGAAGGTGTTCATTTGAATGAATTTTCCCGTCAAAATAATGATCTGAAGAAAGCCAACAAAATCGGACAGACTTTATGGAATTTTTATATGTTTCAAATACATGAACTACGCAAAGTACATGCAGACCCTCATCCAGGAAATTTCCTGGTAAATAAAGCCGGAAACCTGATCGCCATTGATTTTGGCTGTATGAAAGAAGTACCAGAAGATTTCTACAGACCCTACTTCGAGCTTGTGGTTTCTGATCAAGCTAACGACCAGCTTTTTTTTGAAAGCAAGCTGGAAGAACTCGAAATTTTAAAGCCGGAAGATACCAAGACCGAAAAGGTATTTTTTACCAATCTGTTTCATGAAATGCTAGAGCTTTTCACCTTACCGCTACGATCTGAAAGTTTTGACTTTTCTGATAAAAAATTCTTTACCAGAATAGCAGAATTGGGTGAGTCTTTCGCCAAAAATCCGGAATTAAGAAAATTAAATGGCAACAGAGGCAGCAAACATTTTCTGTATATAAATCGTACTTTTTTTGGCCTGTTTAACTTACTTCATGAATTGGAAGCTAACATAGAAATTAATAATTATAAATATTTATTGGATGCTGCACCTGCCTTTTGAACTTATTGATGGATTTGATACGCTTTATCGTAATAACCTGATTAACTCTTGTTCAGGATTTAAATCCGCAAATCTTATCGGAACCAAGTCTAATGCAGGATTCGAAAATGTTGCAGTGTTTTCCTCAGTAACCCATTACGGGTCAAATCCACCAATATTGGGCTTGGTTATGCGACCAACTACCGTAGCTCGAAATACCTTTGAGAATATTCTGGAGACTGGATTTTATACCCTAAATCACATTCACAAAGGAATTTATTCTGAAGCCCATCATACCTCTGCCAAGTACCCTGCTGAAGTTTCGGAGTTTCGGCAGACAGACTTAAATCCTGAGTATAAAAACAGCTTTTATGCTCCTTTTGTAGCAGATTGCCCGGTTCAGATTGCCATGAAATATGTAGAGCACCTTGAAATAAAAATAAATGGAACAATACTGGTTTTAGGTCAGATTCAGGATATTTTTCTTGAGGAAAACCTTCTAAGTACGGATGGTTTTATCAATTTAGCTGCCGGAAATGTGGTTGCTCTGAATGGAATAGATGGGTATGTAGAAACTAAACTTATCAATAGAGAGCCCTATGCCAGACCCAGAGTGTTGAATGAAACTGAAAATTGATCTGCCAAACAAAATTTGTCTCGTATGCTGCAGCCATTTCTTTGGCGTAAAAAATGGGAGAAAAACTGGCAAGAGGTAAAATATTGCAGTGAAAAATGCCGTGGAAACCGTAAAATTAAAGTCAATTTAACCATTAAGAACTAAACAGGCATACTTATGAATGAAGAGGATATAGATCGAATAATTGAGATGGCCTGGGAAGATCGAACACCTTTTGATGCCATCAAAATGCAGTTTGGAATGGCAGAAAGCCAGGTTATCTTATTAATGCGAAAAGAATTGAGAAATAGTTCATTTAAGCGATGGCGAGCCCGGGTTCAAGGCCGATCGACCAAACATGTGGCTCTCTCTACCATAAATACGAGCAGGTTTAAATGTACTTTACAAAGAAGCATTACGCACAATAAAATCAGCAAAAGATAATCCAGATTTAAGGGATATTTCTATTATTCTAAACCTAACCAGAGTACCAAAAAGCATGAATCTTTAATATTACAAGGCCTTGAATTCCAATAATGACTAAGTGAGGTAATACTTTATAGCTTCGAATTAATCTGTAAAACCGCATCCAAATGAGATAGTCAGAGATAGTTCTTATTATTTTCTTAATTTGGCTCTTTTTATTATTCTATATTAATTGTCTAACCTTGAGCATGCGAAAATCAGGTTCTTCATAATTTTCGGATAAAAATCAAATTAATCAAACTTATTTAGAAAAGTTGAAAGAGGGGTCGACCTTACTCTTGCCAAAAAGATTTCGGTCGAATACTATTTTAACGCCATTGATCTTGGTGTATTTGGTCGGAATTTAGCGATTCAAAAACAAAAAAGGCTGGTTAATATTGAAGATGAAATAAAAAAAATAGCCGAAAATATACAGCTTACTAATGCGGAAATAACTTACATCAGGAAAGTAATGGAGAAAAAATCGGTTAAATTTCCCGAATATGAATTGATGATAACTGAAATGATCGACCAGTCTATAAAAATAAAGGTTATTTCAGTAGAAAATTTAATGGCTTTGGATCAGGAAGACTCATTATTCGGCAATCTTTCCGAAGTGGAGCAGCTTATTTAAGCAGATAATGATTCCTACATAGATGAAGAGTTTGAAATTCCCAGTGTAAACAGATCTTGTTTTACTATTATTCCAAAAAAATGAGCTTCTTTATTTTTTCTCAAAAAATACCAGGCTTGAAAAATATATTCCGGAAAATGCCAATACGTATCTAACGAATATGGTGGATAATAAGGAAGAATTTGACTCCTGACTCAAAAGAAACTTTGTGAAAATCTCTGAAAATGATTTTTTCCTTTTTTCAATAGAACCGAAAGATTGGCCTGAAATGGATAGCCTGAAAGTTTTTCATACTTATTTTGATGTAAAATACAGCAGCTGGGTCTTTGATTTATCGGATGAAGATCTGGAAAAAGAATTTTAAATTTTCTGAGATTTTTGAATTCTAAAAATAACACGAGAATATTTTCAACTATTATCTATCAAAAGCAACCTTTTGTCCTGCTTTTTCCTAAAAAAGTATCAATTAAAAAGCTAAAATTCATAAATTAGATGCTTTCAACCTATCTAAAAAACGGATGATAAGAAGCATTTCACTTTTGGGGTATATCTCTTTCTTTTTAATATCCCTAATTAGCGATGAAGAACCATCACCACCGAAAACACCGGAGCAGGAATTAGCCAGTTTTCATTTAGCAACAGGCATAAAAATGGAATTGGTAGCAGCCGAACCTTTGGTACAAGACCCTGTTTTGTCACTTTTCGACGAAAAAGGCAGGCTTTGGGTGGTTGAAATGCGAGGCTTTATGCCTGATATTGACCGAACCGGGGAAGAAGAGCCCATTGGTTGCGTAAAATACCTCGAAGATCTCGACGGTGATGGAAAAATGGATAAAGCCACCATTTATGCTGATAGCCTGATTTTGCCCCGTGCCATTCAGTTTTATCCGGATGGTTTATTAATTTCTGAAAATATACCGCTTTGGTTTTATCAGGATACCGATGGTGATGGTAAAGCCGATAAAAGAACCCTGGTTGATAGTACTTATGGCGGCGGCGGATTACCCGAACATTCGGCAAACGGGCTTTTGTGGGGTATGGATAACTGGCTTTATAATGCCAAGTCCAAATACCGGTATAAGCGTGATGGTGAAAATTGGATTAAGGAGGAAACCGAATTTCGGGGTCAGTGGGGAATTTCAAATGATAATTATGGTCGCCTGATTTATAATTACAATTGGAGCCAATTACATGGCGATCAGGTGCCACCTAATTATTTATCCCGCAATCCCAATCACGAAGCTACCACTGGCATTGATTATGGTTTGACGCTGCAGCGTCGTATATATCCGGTTCGTCCAAATCCAGCTGTTAACAGAGGATACATACCCGGCACACTTGATTCAGCAGGTCGTTTACAGGAATTTACCTCTGCCTGTTCACCATTTGTGTATCGCGGTGGAGCAATGGGAGAATCTTTCGAAGGAAACACTTTGGTATGTGAACCAGCCGGAAATCTGGTAAAAAGAAATAATGTGGTTTGGGAAAACCTGAGTCCGCTCGCCAGTGATGCCTATCCCGATAGAGACATGCTGGCATCAGAAGACGAGCGTTTCCGACCAGTTAGCTTAAGCTCCGGGCCGGATGGAGCTATTTACCTTACAGACATGTATCGGGGAATTTCGCAACACGGTGCCTACATGACCGAATATTTACGAAAAATCACGCTGGATCGAAAACTGGATAAGCATATTCATTACGGTAGAATCTGGAGGATTATAACTGAAAATTACCAAAAACCAGGAAATCAATTAGCCGAATTAAAGACCACGGCTGGTTTGGTGAAATCTCTGGAAAATGACAATGCCTGGTACCGGGAAACAGCTCAACGGATTCTGGTTCAGGAAAATTATAAGTCGGCGATTCCCTTATTGAATCAACTTTTGAAAAATTCTTCAAACCCTATTGCCAAAATACACGCTCTCTATACATTGGATGGTTTAAATGAATTGGACGGTGAAACATGTCTTAGTTTGTTAAAAGAAAAGAATGATTTTTTAAAATCGGCAGCCTTACGTCTATTGGAACCTAAACTTGCTCAAAATCAAATTTTAAAAAATAAGACCAGCACATTTATCGCGGACAACCTGAATAATATTAAACCGGTTTTTGCTTTGCAAATCTTGCTATCATCTTCAGTTTATGAAGAACAAAAAGCATTTGAAATCATTTCGTCACTGATTGCCGATCTGGGCGAAAATGCACTTTTAAGAGATGCCGCACTTTCTGCATTAAACCAAAGAGAATCAGGACTTTTAAGCTTTTTAAGCGTTCAAAAAAAATGGGGGAAATCATCCGATTATCAGGAAATATTTATTGAACAATTGGCTGTTAGTATACTAAAAAGTAAGAACCCAGAAAATCTGCTGAAATTACTAGACCGATTGAGTAAGAAATCTGACAAATGGCAGGATAAAAGCATTTTAAAAGGACTTTCATTTGAAGCCTTATCTATTGAAAATGAGCCAATTATTGTAAAGTCACAACCCTTACTTTTTCAAAATATTAATTCTACTCAGGCAGAAGAACAAAATATATTGGCAAATTTGAGCAAGGCCTTTACCTGGCCGGGGAAAAAGGAAATCAAAATAGCGGAAACCAGAAAAATAGTTCTGGATGCCAACGGCAAAAAACAATTTGCGGCCGGCAGGCAACAATTTCTTACCTACTGTGCGGGCTGCCATGGAAGCAATGGAAAAGGAATGCGGAGATTTGCCCCTCCTCTTGCCCAATCTGAATGGGTGACTGGCGACCCGGAACATCTCGCTTTAATTCTTTTGCATGGCCTGGAAGGACCAATAGATGTCGCAGGCCACCATTATGACGTTCCTGAAATATTAACTGTAATGCCCTCCCACTCTACCCTTTCGGATAATGACCTTGCCAATGTCATGACTTATATTCGTAATGAATGGGGGCATGAGTCGGAGCCGGTTAGTCGTCGTACTGTGGGAATGTTGCGTTTACAAACTCAGGGAAAAGTGATTCCCTGGACTCCAGCCGATTTAAAACAAAGAAATACCAACCTTAACCGATAAAAAATGAACAAAATACACCGCCGCGATTTTCTAAAATACACAACAGCTGTTTCGGTAGCAGCTGCTTTTCCCGCTTTATCGGGGTTCACTATTCCCGGTAATGATGTGGGTATTTCTGTAGCTTCTTATTGGTTAAGATGGCGTGAAGGCGGCAGCACGGCAAATCCTACCTGGCATGGCTCATACGAAATGGCCGAGCATTGCCAGCAAATTGGTGCTGGTGGTGCTCAAATAAGCGTTAGAAACTGGGATTCAGATTATGCCAAAAAAGTAAGACAACTAGCCGAAACCAAAAACTTTTGGCTGGAAGGTCAGGTAAGTATGCCTAAATCGGAAAATGATTTAGATGCTTTTGAAAAAAATATCATGTCTTGCAATGAAGCGGGAATCGACATCGTACGTGTGGCTTGCCTGAGCGGCCGCAGATACATGACTTTCAAGACTTTGGAAGAATGGAATCAATTCAAAAAAGATTCCATAAAATCAATTCGATTGGCAGAGCCTGTAATGAGAAGGCATAAGGTAAAACTAGCCATTGAAAACCACAAAGACTGGACAGCGGATGAAATGGTAACGATTCTGAAAGATTTTGATAGCGAATGGTTGGGCTGCAATCTCGATACTGGAAACAACCTATCCTTCCTGGAAGACCCGTATGAAGTAGTGGAAAAACTAGCCCCTTATGCATTTACCACTCACTTCAAAGACATGGGTCTGGAACCTTATAAAGATGGCTTCTTACTTTCAGAAGTACCTTTTGGTGAAGGATTTCTGGACTTGCCACGAATGATTGCCACCATTAAGAAACACAATCCAAATGTTAAATTTAATTTGGAAATGATGACTCGCGATCCTTTGGAGATTCCTTTCCTGACGGAAAGCTATTGGGTGACTTTTGGCGACAGAAAAGCTTCGGATTTGGCGAAAAATCTGAAACTAATCAGAGAAAATTACAGCGACAAAAAACTACAACGCACTACCAGTAAATCTTTCCACGAACAACTGGCTATGGAAGAGGCTAATCAAGTGGCATGCCTTAACTTTGCAAGAGAATCGCTGGGTATGGGGTGAGTTGGGAAGGTTTGAAGGTTTGTTCAAAAGTTCAAGGTTGGTGGAAAGGTTGGGAGGTTTGTTCAAGGTTCAAGATTGGTTGGAAGGTTGTATGGTTCCAAAGTGGGAGGTTTTAAAGGTTTAAAACCAAGGTGCAAAAGAGTAGTTTATTGTCAATAAAAATATTTTCAAAATACTCCATCATCCTTTTTCCAATCTCCTTGTTCCTTTATTGCTTTCTTCTTAATCCTAAAACACAAAATTTAAAAAAATAAGTCAAATATCTGAAATAATAATCAATGAATAAATTACCTGGAATCAAACTCTTTGAAATGAATGGAAAAACCGCCATTATAACGGGTGGTTCGAAAGGATTGGGATTGGCGATGGCCGAGGCTTTGGCATCTGCTGGTAGTAATACTTTTTTAGTTAGCCGCAATTTGAAAGAGTGTGATGAGTCAGCCGAAAAAATAGAAAAATTATACGGCACACAATCAATGGGTTTTGAAGCCGATGTAAGCAATCAAGAGGAAATGGAAGCCATGGCTCAGGCTTGTATCGGTAAATTTGGAGGTATTGATGTTTTGATAAATTCGGCTGGTATAAATATACGGGGAGCAATAGAAGAGTTAACTCTGGCCGATTTTCAGAAAGTAATGGATATCAATGTTACCGGTACCTGGCTGGCAAGCAAGGCTGTTATTCCAACCATGAAAGCTCAGAAAAACGGCAGAATTATTAACCTGGCATCAACGTTGGGCGTAGTAGGTTTGGCAAATCGTACCCCCTATACGGCCTCGAAAGGTGCCATTGTAAATATGACGAAGGCTTTGGCTCTGGAACTTGCACCCTGGGCCATCAATGTCAATGCCATTTGTCCAGGGCCATTTCTTACAGAAATGAATGTCCCAATAGCCGGCACGGAAGAGTCGAATAAGTTTATAGTAGGTGCTACTGCATTGGCTCGCTGGGGTGAATTGGCCGAAATTCAGGGGGCCGCTTTGTTTTTAGCATCGGATGCAGCAAGCTATATGGTGGGTACAATAATGCCTGTAGATGGGGGTTGGGTAGCGAAATAAATTAATTCCTATTTCTTATTTCTTTTGTCTGAAAGTTGTAAACTTTACAACTTTCAGACTTTAGAACTTTCATTTAAACCAACTAAACGGACTGCAACAAACTAAGCAGTTTGCGATCCAACTTTTGGCCAAACCAATTTTCGTATTCCACATCTTTTCGTCCGGAATTCAAGAGCCCGAATGAACCACTAAACTCCCAAAGTGCAAAACCAATTCCATTTTCACTTAAAACCTCCAATACATCTTTAAACCAGCTGAGAAATACTTCGTGTGGTGTGCGATTGAAACAACCACATTCTCCACAATGAACTCCTACACCACTTTTGGCCAATTCTATCCAGGGTTGGTAATATTTTTCCAGACTTTGCCGATCATAGGTTTGTTCATTTCTTGTTAAAGGCCAGGTGGGATCAGGCATATTCTCGGCATCTTTAAATGCCCACGAGGCTTTGTGATGCGAAATAAAACCCGGATTATAGCCCCTGCAACTTTGGGCAACGGGCAAATCGGTAAGCTCGGGAGTTACATTATTTCCCACATTATTTCCATCCGCAATTATCAGGTGCTTTTTATTTACGCCTCTAATTTTATCAACTGCCGCGGCTACCGCTTTGCGATAAACGTTACCAGGCAAAGCCGTTTTCTTGCCTAATTGGTCATTCATATCATCCCGCCAACTGGGTTCATTGAGCAGGTCAAAACTTATTTTTTTATGGCTGGTATTTTTAAATTTATTTGCCCAAAACTCCCAATGAAAACAAAAATCATCCTCTGCCTGCTGATCAGTCCATAAGTTATATGGTTCGTGAAAACCCGCATTTATACAATAACCGGGTGCCCGGTGTAAATTCAAACTTACATGTAAATTGTGCTTATGAGCCATATGAACCAGATTCTCAATCTTGTCTGTGGCCTCAACATTAATACTTCTTACTTCCGAAGGAAGAATATTCCTGCTACGGTCAAATTTTAAGTAATATGGATATGCCATAGGCAATCGAACAAAATCAAAACCCCAATCCTGCATCCATTTAAAGTATTCTTCCGGTGTATCACCTCGTGTGTTGGTTGGATCAGGCGAAAAGAAATCCAAAAGATTAAAACCTTTCCATTTTGGGAGTTTATTTTTTGATTTGTTTAGTGCAAATATTTCACTTTGACTTAGCAAAAGTACTGTTCCGGCCATTCCGGCATTTCGAATAAAATCTCTTCTGTTTGTCTGTTTCATTGGGTTGAATAATATTAAAATGAAATTAAGCAAAATCTATTTCAGAATCATTCTCAAATTAGGTATTTTGCATTATCGGTAAGTTAATTCCTTAAGATATAGCATTCTTTGGGATTTCGCTTCTTTTAAAACCAAATACTTATTTATGAAATTTTTAGCGTTATTAGTATTACCCGGTTTTCTGTTTTTTTCTTGTGGATCAAAGAACATTAATCAAATGGCCGAATTGAATAAAATAGCAACAGACTATGTAAAACTAGCCTTGGAAATAGGTCAATACGATGGTGATTTTGTAGATGCGTATTATGGACCCGATTCCCTAAAACCAACTTTAGCAAAGAGTGAATTTTTCCCGAAAGATTCTTTTCTTAAAAAAGTGGAGGATTTACAAATAAAACTGGTTGATTTAAAGTCGAATCCGGAAAATACGGAGGTTGCTCACCGGGCCGAGTGGATTGATAATCAACTTATGGCATTTGGCAGAAGAATAAAAATATTCAGTGGAGAAACCGAAGATTTTGATACCGAAACATTAGAACTTTTCGGCTGTAAGGCTCCGGTTTTTGATACAATTCATTTCGAGAATATTATTAAAAATTTGAATACTATTTTACCCGGAAATGGCGACCTGAAAACTCGCTATGAAACCCTGAGTAATCAGTTTATTATTCCAAAAGATAAAATTGATACGATATTTAAAACTTCTTTGGCTGAATGCAGGAAACGTACATTGCAACCTATCAAATTACCGGAAAAAGAGCAGTTTAATCTTGAGTATGTAGGCGATAAAGCGTGGAGCGGATACAATTGGTACAAGGGAAATTTCACCAGTCTTATTCAGATAAATACCGATTTTCCCATTTCAATCGAACGTGCAATTGACGTTGGCAGTCACGAAAGTTACCCCGGGCATCACGTTTACAATATGCTGCTGGAGCAAAAATTATATAAAGAAAAAGGTTGGGTAGAAATGAGTATTTACCCATTGTTTAGTCCGCAATCTTTAATTGCAGAGGGTTCTGCCAATTTTGGAATTGAAATGGCCTTTCCAGGTAATGAAAAAGTGGAATTTGCCAAAAATGTACTGCTTCCATTGGCCGGTTTAGATACTACAGGAATTAATGCCTATTTCAAAGCTAAGGATGCTGTGAGTGAATTAAACTATGCGGGTAATGAGGTTGGCAGGGCTTGGCTAGCAGGTAAAATTACTGACAAGCAAGCCATTGATTTTTTAATAAAGTACGGATTTTATTCTCCTGACAAAGCCAAACAAAGACTTGACTTCACTCGAAAATACCGGGGCTATATCATAAACTACAATTATGGTAAAGACCTGATCAAAAACTATGTCGAAAAAAATGGGGGAACGGAAAACGAACCGATTAAACGCTGGAGCCTGTTTGAAAGCCTTCTTGACCGTCAGGTTTTGATTTCGGAGTTGCTTTGATTGAGTTTTACCCTTTCTTCCCCCTATTCCAGGGTAGCAAGGCAATGCCCATTCGCATATCACAGCGATCAATGATTGAAGTAAAAATAAGCCCTGTACAAAGTATGACTGGTGTAATAATCCAACTGGAAGAATGTACTTTATAACCCAAAAGAAATATTAACAGTAAAATCCCCAAAGTTATCCGAAACTGCCGGTCGATTGACCAGCCTTTTTGTCGATACTTTTCTACCGAAATTCTATCCATTTGATTTTCTAAGAGAAAGACTTGAGAAAAGCCTTCATTTTCCAGGTTTTCGGCTACTTTCCGTGATCGATTACCCAATTGGCATCTCAGGTAAATTTTATATCGTTGAAAAGGAAAATAATTTTGAATTTCGAAGCTGGAAGAAAGGAAATTAATAGAACCATCAAAGTTCATTTTTCTAAACTCAGCCCGCTCACGTACATCAATAATAGCCGCTTCTCCTAAGTTCAATAATCTTCGAGCTTCTTCATTTTCAATTAATTGCATAGTTTTTCAGTCAAATTTTTACATCAAAATAAGCCAGTTATGCCAATAAAAATTAAAAAAAATCGAATTTTATATTACGGTTAATCCTATCTCGGTAAATTTACCAACCAAGCCTGGAAGAGTTTTTCCTGTTGCTCTTTTTTGTTTTCCATCTCTGAAATCTCCACATTCATTTTAGCCTTTCTTTCGTATTTCAAACCTATTTTTGAAAGGTATTCTTCGTGTGGCAGGGCCTTATCGCCAATTATGTAGTCATTAGCAAAATCCTTTATTTCCGGAAAAGTCATAGCCGCCAAATCGTCGAAAAAGGTTTTTTCGCTAAACGGATTTCCCTTACCGTATTTTTTTATCAAATCAAGCAGGACTTCGCGTAAACCAAATTTGCCGTTAGATAACTCGAGTAAGCGGATGTCAAGGTAAGTTGCAGCCAAAGCACCCTTGTAGTAAATATTGCCGTACTGTTTCGCTCCCTCTCCCCCTTTAAATGATTCTTCCGCTATTTTTACCAGACTCCAATCCGGGTTAAAATAAACTTCACTTACAATCACTTTCTGCTTTAAAGCATCCTGAATATAGGTTTTAAGATCAGTGACACTGCCTCTCAGGAGTTGGATGTGAGAAGCCCATTCGGTAACTCCCTCATACAACCAAAGGTGCTCAGACGGTGTAGGTTTTTCGAAGTTAAAATGCTCAATAATCTCGGAGTGTATATTCAAAGGAGTAACCACATGGAAAAATTCATGGGCAGCAATATCTGTAACCTGTTTCATATTCTGCTCAGTAGGATTGGTTTCAGCAAGTACATATTCTGAACTGTAAGAATGCTCCCAGGCACCCGTTACACCCGATGGATTTTGAAGGAAATAATATAGAAAAGTATAGTTGTCTACAGGCAATTTCACCAAAAACTTTTCGGCTGATTGCAACATAGCCTGCATGTGATTTAACAAAGCTTTTGAATCGTATTTCCCTTTTTCTGAATAGGTGAAAATACGAATAGGGGTATCGGCAACTTTAGTTTCGGCAAGACTTAATTTTCCACACAAAATTGGAGAATCCACGAGGTGATCGAAGCTTTCTGCCTGAAGGTATCCATTAACTTCTTTTAAAGGCGATCCGGTAATCCAATCCGGTTTTCCAATTACTTTCATCTCAATCGGATTTTGTTGTTTTCCCCGAAAATAGCCTGTCATGGTATGGGAGTTTATCAAAGTGTGATCGTCTTCGATAGAGCTGCCTGCCATCATATAAATGGGATATTCTGTCAATTGAGTATCGAATGTTTCAGCCACCTGATACCGGATATTACTCAGCTTTTTAACTTTTTTGATTTGATACTGATTGGGAGCCACAAAATTGGTTTTCAATAATTTTCCATTTTTATTAAATGCTTGAAAATGACTAACCAAGCGGCCAATATTCATGGTTTGGTAGGTTCCTGGTGCGGTAGCCGGAAACTGAAAAACAGAATTGGCTTTCCCAAGTTTAAAAGGAACATTCAAATCCACATAAAAAGTATCGGTATTTTTAGTTACATCGATTTGATATTGAAGTTTGTCCTGGGCTTGGAGACTTAAAACAGATGCAGTAAAAAGCAGAAGAAAACGAAATTTTAAAGACATAATGAGCGTATAATTTGTTGATAAATCAGGTTTCAATAAATTGCAGAACCTATGATATATTAAAAAAGTAAAGAATGCCAAATTTCCGAAACAGACTCCTCATTTTCTCTTTTGTTGCATTATTTTTTTCTTGTAGTCAGCAAAAAAGCCTTCATGAGCTTATTTCTTCTCAAAATGGCTTGAATGGCAGAACAAATTACCTTGCTTCTCCTTATCTGACTGCCGGCGACAGGCTCTACCTGGTAGGGTTTCAAAACGGTAGTTTCCCCGATTTAGGGTGGCACATACCTGGTGAAATGGGCGGAATTTGGGATCACCCAATTAAACTGGCTGATGGTTTTGATGCAGAAATTGCATGCGATGGTCAAATACTAAAGTTGGATTCTGCACTGAAATTCATCAATTACCCTATTGGGAATAAACACCTTTTTGGCGAATTTAATAATCTAACTATCAGCAGAGTGCAGTTTGTTCCAGATGCTCAGGAAGCCATTATTATTGAATATCAAATTAAAAACACCGGAGAAAAAGAACAAGAAATCCTATTTAAAACCCGCCCTAATTTTGATCTGAGGCCAACCTGGCTCGGTGATTCTACCGGAATGTTAAATGCTCCGGACTTGGTAAAATGGGATGAAAATCAAAAAATAGTACTGGCAAAAGATGAAAAGAATCCGTGGTTCGCGTGTTTTGGTAGTAACCAAGGTGGCAAATATTCTGATGGGCAAATAATTAATCCAATTTCGCTTAAACCAGGCGAAATAAAGGCTATAAGGTTTTGCTTGAGTGGCTCTTATCATACTGAAAAAGAAGCGATTGCAAGTTATGAATATGTTATTGCTGATTATACTAAACTTTTTGAAGATAAATCGAAACGTTTTACCAATTTAAAATCAATTACGGCATTAAATACGCCGGATAGTACCCTAAATCTGGCATTTGAATGGCTGAAATACAATACCGATTGGTTGATTCGCGAAGTGCCTGAAATCGGTCGGGGGATCACGGCGGGAATGCCGGATTATCCCTGGTGGTTTGGTGTAGACAGTGAATACACACTGAAAGGCCTTATAGCGATGGGGCGGAAAGATTTAGTTTATGAAACCATCGATCTTATTTACACTCTTTCAGAAAAAAGAAATGGCAACGGTAAGATCATTCATGAGGTTTCCACCAATGGTTTTGTATTTAACCCCGGAAATATCAACGAAACACCTCAGTTTGTATCCCTTATTAAAACTGTTTATGATTGGACGGGCGACAGGCAATTTTTGAAAAAGTATTATCAAGGCTGCAAAAAAGGACTGGAATGGCTACTAAAAGAAAATGACAAAGACGGAAACTTGCTACCGGATGGTTTTGGTATGATGGAGATCCATGGCCTTAATTCTGAAATGACTGATGTGGCGGCTTATACCCAAAGGGCATTTTCAGATATGGCATTTTTGGCGGGCAAAATGAATGAAATAGATATAGCAAAATCGTATTCAGAAAAGGCAGAAATACTTAAAAACAAGATAAATACTGAATTTTGGGTGGAAGATTTTAAGTCTTATGCCGATTTTATCGGAACCGTAGAGCAGGCCGATAAGTTAATTGAAGATGCCATTTTACGTGCAAATGAATTAAAAAAACCTTGGGCCGTGACTGAACTTAAAGAAACCAAAAAAAAAGTAGCTCAATTAAGAAAAAAATACGGCGGAAGTTATAAAACCGGCTTTGTTTTGCATCACAATTGGGTGGTTAATACGCCCATGGAAATGGGTATTGCCGATAGTTCTAAAGCGATAGAAGCTCTGGAAACAGGCTCTCATTTTGTAAATCCATTTGGTATGTTTGTAACCGGAATCGATCGTGATGATGCGGCAGCTAATGATACCAGTTCGGCACAAAAAAAGATTTTTTCTTACACAGGGGCTGTGATGACCTTACCCACTGGTGTACAGGCAATTGCTGAGAATAATTATGGAAGACCAGATAAGGCCTTGGGATATATAAATCGTATGTTAAAGAGTTTTGGTTGGGCGTTTCCGGGTTCGATTTACGAAGTTTCTCCTGATTTTGGAATGATGACACAAGCCTGGAACGCATATGCCATTGCTTATCCGGTAATCACCCAAATTTTTGGGATTAAACCCGCGGCAGATGAAAAGAAAATTTACCTGAATCCGGTTTTCCCGGAAACCTGGCCGTATGCCGAACTAAATAATATTCAGGTTGGAGATACTAGTTTTTCGATAAAAATAAAGCGGAAGAACAAAGGTTTGGAGATAGAAATAGAACAAAAAGACGAAACCTGGGGATTTGTGCTACCGCAGCAATTGGGAGCATTAAAATGTACTCTGGCAAATAATTCAAAACCTTTAATATCTAATAATCAACTTGAAATAAAAGGAAAATCAATTATTGTTCGTTATCAATAAAAGGTCAGGAATGATTTTTGCCTTATATTTAAGCTAAAGAATACAATTCAAAATGATCAGACTTTTCTTACTAAGTATTTTAATTCTGGGATCCTACACAGGTACTTTTCAAAGTTCCATAAATCTACTACTTCCTGATGAGTCCGACCCCTATCTACAAGCGGAATTCAATGCCAGTGCCGATCTGGAAAAGCTTCTTTCGAATGATGCCAACAAAGATTTTCTAAATGGATTTGAAGAAAAATTTGCTGAATATTTTGACAAAGAAGTTCAGTATAAGGCCCTAAAAACTAAAAATGTAGATGATTGGGAATTGAACTTATTCGAACAGAGAAACGAGCAAATCAATTTTTTGAAAGAAAATGGAACTGAAATTAACGAGGAATTTAAAATATTGATATCCAACGAAATACGCTATAATTACTGGCATATGCTACTGGCTTATTCCATCAACCGTAGCAATGAAGATACCAAAATGGGACATGTGGTTTCTCTGCCGAGAATCATGACAGATGCCTTACTAAAATTAAAGCTTAACGATGATAAGCTCTTGAGCAGCAAAAGTTTTCGGGAGTTCCTGCCTTATTATGTTATCTATTTTAATTCGCAGGAAAAGAATTTTCAAAAATATTCCGATGGCGTTTTGTCTATGAAAGACAAGGGTGATTGGGCATCGGCACATTTAAACGGTCAGAATCTTGATTATGCCCTTACCAAAGTTATCGAACTGGGCCATAAAACGCTAAGCAGTACGTCTTTCAGCTTTTGGACCAGCCAGATTTACTCTCCAGGTTTACAAAAATACCTGATTGATAATTTTTACGATACCACGCTTAAAAATGACGAAGCTTTTGCCAAAGCCAAAGAAGAATCGGCGAAAAAGAAACCCAATGAGGGAAAAACTAAAGGAAGCTTACCCAATCTTATGGACTTGGATGACAAAGCATTCACTTTTGATAAATTTAAGGGGAAAGTAATTTACGTTGATTTTTGGGCAAGCTGGTGCGGGCCTTGTCGTGCCGAGTTTCCGCATTCCCGTAAAATGCACGAAGGTCTATCGGAAAAGCAAAAAAAGGATATTGT
>JAHEBN010000098.1 GCA_024645245.1 Jiulongibacter sp.
GAAAATCCTGATTTCGTGACACTGCATGATGGCCAGTGGATAATTAATGACTTAATTCCAAAACTAAAATAGATTGAACCCATGCCATTTGTTAAATCAAATGATGTAAACATTTTTTATGAGGAAAGAGGTGATGCCTATGCCGAGCCGCTTTTATTGATAATGGGTATCACTGCACCCGGCTCGGTTTGGGAGCCACATGTGCAGCAATGGGAAAATACATTCAGGTGCATATTGCCGGATAACAGAGGAGTGGGCCTTTCAGATAAACCGGCCGGGCCTTATTCCACAGCCCAAATGGCCGATGACTGTGCCGCTTTGATTCAATCATTAAATCTGGCAAAAGTAAAAGTAGTGGGTGTTTCCATGGGGAGTACCATTGCCATGCAATTGGCTATTCGCCATCCCGGAAAAGTTAAATCTTTGGTGCTTATGTGTCCATGGGCTAGATGCGATAATATGGCCAAGGCTATTTTTCAAAACATGATGCATTGCAAAGCCAGGTTTAGACCCGAGGAATTTTCTCTTTATATACAGCAATTGATTTTTTCGAAATCAAGTTGGGATAAGCCAGAAATGCTAAAAGGATTTGAGTCAGATAGATTGGGGGCTTCAAATGATCAAAATCCTCAACCCTTGCATGGTTTGGAAGCTCAGGCCATTGCTTGCATGGAACACGATGTTTTAAATGATCTTCCCGGTATCAATCAGCCAACCTTAGTGATTGGTGGTGAAGAAGATATATTTACGCCGAAATGGATGGCAAATGAAGTGGCAAACGCCATTCCAAACGCTGAACTCTTTTTGTATCCGGAATTAGGCCATGCCTTTCATTTCGAAAATAAGGAGGATTTTAACGATAGGGTTGAAAAGTGGTTAGTCGAAAATTAAAAGTTTCTCTCAAGTAAGTGAGCCAGATATAAATGTCAGAAAGAGTAAACATACCGAATGACTGGAAGGAAAAAGTTTCCAATATCGCCCAATTAGGCGGGATTGAAACTTCTGTATTGGATAATGGATCTGGCCGCGGAAATCGCATTGTCTGGATTAATACGGGATCGGGTTTGCGGTTTAAAGTTGAGCTCGACAGAGGAATGGATATCGCGGAGGCATTTTTTAATCAGTATGGACTTTCCTGGTTAAGTAAGGGAGGATTTACAAAACCCCAGCTTTTTCCCGATAAAGGTATTGATTGGCTGCGTACTTTTGGCGGTGGATTACTGACCACTTGTGGACTTTCGCATGTAGGCGGACCGGAATCTGATGAATTTGGAGAAAGAGGCTTGCATGGACTCATAAGCAATACACCGGCCGAATTGGTTTCCATTATTCAACCCGATATCCGAAACGGAAATACAGTAATGAGTATTACCGGAAAAATGCTCGAAACTTCTGTTTTTGGTCCGCATTTAGCCCTTCGCCGAACCATTAGTTCAAACTTGGGTGAGCCGGTACTAAGAATAGAAGATGAAGTCACGAATCTGGGAAATACCGCAGTGCCGCTCATGCTACTATATCATTTCAACTTTGGATATCCACTTTTGGACGAAGGTGCGGAGATATTTTGGGAAGGAAAATGGCAAGCCCGTTTTCCCGAAAAAGCAAGTATATTTAAAGAAGGAAACAGTTTCAAAACCTGTCCGCCGCCGATGTATGACCACAACGGCTTTGGCGAGGAAGTGGCTTTTATAGAGCCCGCTGAAGAAACAGATGGATTTAGTTATTGCGGCATACGAAATAAAAAAATCGGATTGGAGTTAGAAATGAAATTTAAGAAAACACAATTACCCAAACTATGTAATTGGCAGCATTGGGGAAGTGGAGAATACGTGACGGGAATAGAGCCGGGAACCAACTGGCCAATTGGCCAAAAAGCAGCAAGAGAAAACGGAGAATTAGTCTTTCTCCAACCAAATGAAAAACGTAAATTTAGTATTGAAATAAAAATTAAAACAGATAAAGCTTAATAGGAAATGAGTAAAGCAGCAGCAGCATTAGAGCAGGGAAAAGGAATTTTAAGATTGACACCCACTTGGGTTCCTCGGTCATTTTGTGTGCCTGGCAGAAGAATTAAACTTCATCCGGATGACTATTATATATTGGGTGGAGAAAGAGGCGGGATAGACGAAAGGTGGCTTTCTTCCACTACTCCGGCCAAAAATGGCCCTTTGACAGGTGAACACGAAGGATTGAGTTTTATAGTTCTGGATAATGGGGATATGGTGCTCCTAAAAGACGCAATCGAAGAATTAAAAGGTGAAATTATTGGTGATCGACTGTGGGATCAATACCAAAGCTGGCCGATGTATTCCAAGTTTTTTGATAACATGGGACCATTGCCACACCACATTCACCATAACGATGAAAAAGCGGCATTGGTAGGTCAAAATGGAAAACCGGAAGCATATTATTTCCCACCGCAACTTAACAATCACGGAGGAGATTTTCCATACACATTTTTTGGTATAACTCCAGGTACCACCAAAGAGCAGATCAAGGAATGCCTGATGAACTTTACGAAAGGTGACAATAAAATTACCAATTTTTCCGCAGCTCAACGCTTAGAACCCGGCACCGGTTGGTATGTTCCACCAGGAGTATTGCATGCACCGGGTAGCCTGTGTACCTACGAGCCGCAAAAAGCGTCGGATATTTTTGCCATGTATCAAAGTTTGGTAAACGAAGCCATCGTGCCGGAGGAATTGCTTTGGAATGGTACGCCGAAAGATAAAATAGGGGATTATGATGAGTTAGTTAGCGTTATTGATTGGGATCTGAATACCGACCCGAATATCGTCGAGAAGTTTTTTATGCTGCCAAAACCGGTGAAACCTGTTGCTGAGATGGAAGCAGAAGGATATAGTGAAAACTGGATTTGCTACAAAGCCGAAGACTTTAGTGCCAAAGAATTGACGGTAATGCCCGGACAAACAGTAACCATTAAAGATTCAGCGGCGTATGGCTGTATTGTATTGCAAGGTCACGGCACCATGGGTAAATGGAATATCGAAACGCCGGCTTTGATTCGCTACGGCCAGTTAACCAACGATGAGTTTTTTATTACCGAAAAGGCCGCAAAAGAAGGAGTGGTGATTTCAAACCCATCTAATGTAGACCCCATAGTAATCCTAAAACACTTCGGCCCCAAAAACCCGGATTTAAAATAAAATTAACACCCAAAAAATCCCTCTCTCCAGAGAGGGATTTAGGGTGAGGTTCAACTCTAAAACAAATAAAAAAAATGCAAGAAAATAACTATCCCAAACTACACAATGCCACCTGGCCTGGCATAGTTGGAAAAGGCCCTGATTCTGAGCCACCAATAGCTCTGGATACCATGATTGAAATGACCGCCGCTGCAGAAGTGGATGGCGTAAAATTCGATGGAATAGATATCGGACTTTTTGATCCGCATTATAATTTATCTACCAAGGAGGATGATATAAAGAAGCTGGCTGAAAAAGCATCCAAACACGGTTTGGAAATCGGTAGTCTGGTAGCACCAATCTGGGGCGGTCCGGCTATGGGTACCAAAGAGCAAAGAGCTGAATTTGTAGATATGGTTAAAAAATCATGCGAAATAGGGCAGAAATTGAGGGAAATGGGTATCAGACCCAATGGAATTGTACGCATTGATTCCGCGAGCGGTGTACACGACTGGGCTGCCGATCCAAAAGGCAATACGCAAAAAATTGTGGAAACATTCCGCGAAGCCTGCGATGTAGCCGCCGATTACGGTGAGCGTTTGGCAGCAGAAGGAGAGATATGCTGGGGAGGCATGCACAGCTGGAAATACATGCTCGAAACCATGGAAGCTGTAGATCGAAAAAATATTGGTTTTCAGGCAGATATGTCGCATACCACCTTGTATTTACTAGGTTATAACGCACCGGAGCACCGCATACTTCCGGAAGATTTCCAATGGGGAGATCGCGAAACATTCCTGGCCGGTTTGAAAAAACTAACTGACGCACTTCGTCCCTGGACTATTGACTTCCATGTAGCTCAAAACGACGGCACCGTACACGGCACCGGCTCACACGATAAAACAGGCCGCCATTGCCAGGCAACCGACCCGAATGGTAAGTTGGATATCGCCCACGATGCTGGCTATTGGCTAAGAGATAGTAATGGCCAATTAACCAAGGCATTCAAACACATTTGCTGGGATGGTTGCATGTTCTCTAATGATGTAATGACCCAACAAAAGACCTGGAACGACATCCTTGCTGCGATGATTAATGTGCGAAAGCATCACGGTTGGGTAGAATAAGAGTAATCAATTACCCGGAGCTTCAGCTCTTGGGAAACTATGAAAAATATTAAAATCATGAGCAAAAAAAAGTTAAGAATAGGATTAATAGGCACCGGCTTGATGGGAAGAGCCCATGCCAATGCGTACAACCGCATACATAACTTCTTTCCTGATCTGGAATACGAACCGGAATTAATTGCCGTTTGCTCCAGAAACGAAGAAAAAGTTAAGGCTTTCGCCGAACAATGGAATTTTAAAACCTACGAAACTGACTGGCGGAAGTTGATCTCACGCGATGATATCGACGCCGTAGACATCTGTACTCCAAACGACAGTCACGCCGAAATATCCATCGCCTGTGCCGAAGCCGGGAAAATGATTCTGTGCGAAAAACCACTTTCACGAACACTGGAAGAAGGTCAGAAAATGGTGGATGCTGTTGAAAAAGCGGGTGTTAAGACTACAGTTTGGTACAACTACCGCCGCATTCCGGCTGTTACTTTGGCTAAGAATATCATCGATTCGGGTAAACTGGGTAAAATTTTCCATTACCGTGGAAACTTCCTGCAAGACTGGACCATCAATGCCGATCTTCCGCAAGGTGGAGAAGGTCTGTGGCGTATGGATGCCGGGGCCGCAGGTTCGGGAGTTACGGGTGATTTGCTTGCACATTGCATCGACTCGGCCATGTGGATGAATGGAGGCATTACCGATGTCTCAGCAGTAACCGAGACTTTTGTAAAAGAACGTATGCACCAATTAACCGGCAAGGTAGAGCCCGTAAAAATTGACGACGCCTGCTTATTCCATTGCCATTTTGCAAACGGATCATTGGGGCTTTTTGAAGCAACCCGCTATGCTCGTGGCCACAAAGCATTGAAAACTTTTGAAATCAACGGGGAGCATGCCTCCATTCGTTGGGACTTGCACGACATGAACCGACTGGAGTTTTTTGATCATGCCGATGAATCGAAAACCCGCGGATGGCGATCCATTCATATCACAGATGGCGATCATCCTTATATCGATAAATGGTGGATTCCGGGTTGTGGCATAGGTTGGGAGCATAGTTTTGTACATCAGGTGGCCGACTTCCTGAAAAGCTTGGAAGATGGCTCGGAGTGCCAACCGACTTTCCAAAATGCATTGCAAACTCAAAAAGTATGCGAAGCCATCATCAATTCCGCCAACAGTAGAAGCTGGCAGGATACAGGAGTAGAAGGTAAATATTTATAAACTTGTTCTGTCAAAAAAGGAATAGTTGAAAGAAAATTGCGAGTAAGGTGCCCAAAAAATCAAAGGCACCCCTCGCATTAAATCAAAAGAACAACCAAGTATCCCTGTTCCTTTCTCCAAAACTACCTAAGCCCTAAAACCTAATCCCTAAAAAATGCTCCTGCAAATCAAAAACCTGAGCAAATCATTCTTTGGTGTAAAAGCCCTCGATGAGGTCAGTTTTGATCTAAAGGCGGGCGAGGTACATACATTGATGGGTGAAAACGGAGCCGGCAAATCCACGCTGATGAAGATTCTGATCGGGATACTTCAACCTGATGCGGGAGAAATATTTCTGGATGGGAAAGAGGTGGAAATCAAAGACGTTCATCAGATGCTTAACCTGGGAATTGCCATGATTCACCAGGAAATCATGGATATTCCGGAGCTTACGGTTGCCGAAAATATATTTCTGGGCAGAGAAAAATCGGGAAAATTTTTCCTGAAAAAACAAGAAGCAGAAAGGGATGCTCAACAAATTCTAAACGATTTGGGAATCGATTTACCACTAAAAAAGAAAGCCAAAGATTTGAGCATTTCTCAAAAGCAAATGGTGGAAATCGCAAAAGCTGTCTCGATGAATGCCCGCATCATTATTATGGACGAGCCCACTTCTTCTTTGTCCGAAACCGGCTCAGAAGCCTTGTTTAGTATCATTAAAGATTTGAAAGCTAAAAGCGTTTCCATTATTTATATTTCCCATAAAATGGATGAAATACTGCAAATATCTGATCGGGTAACGGTATTGAGAGATGGCAAACATATAGCTACCGACACAGCAAGCGATTTGGATAAGCAAACACTAATTAATCGGATGGTAGGCCGTGATCTGGATTCTGTTTTTCCTGAAATACATGGTGAAAAGGGTAGGGTAGTACTGAAAATTACAAACCTAAGTACAAGCGGGAAGTTCGAAAATATAAATTTCAGTTTGGCGGAAGGTGAAATTTTAGGATTTGCCGGACTCATGGGTGCCGGGCGGTCAGAGCTTGCCCGGGCTATATATGGATTAGATAAATTTGACTCAGGCGAAATTACTTTTTCAGGTGAAAAAATGAAAAAACACTCCATTCAATCCGCCATAAAAAACGGCATCGGCTACCTGAGTGAAGACCGAAAAAAAGAAGGCATTATACCTCAGGAAAGCATATATGCCAATGCAAGTCTTACAGCTTTAAGTAAGTTTTCGGGATTTGGTTTTTTACAAAAGAAAGAAGAGCTCAAAAAAGTAAAAGAAATCACCGACGAACTCCGCTTAAAATCGGCGGGATTAAATCAAAAAATCATGTACCTGAGCGGAGGTAACCAACAGAAAGTACTTCTATCCCGTGTTTTATTGACCAATCCCACCATCTTGATACTCGATGAGCCTACCAGGGGGATCGATATCGGAGCGAAAATGGAGATCTATCAATTGATAAAAAAACTAGCTGAAAACGGCATCGCCATTATCCTGATTTCCTCGGAATTACCTGAATTAATTGGACTGGCCCATCGGATACTGGTTATGTCGCAGGGAAAACAACAAGCTATTTTAAACAAATCTGAATTTTCGTCGGAAGAAATCATGAAACATGCAATACATCAATAAACTACGCGAATACGGTATTTTTCTGGCTTTTGTGTTGGTATGCCTCCTGCTGGCATTTGCCACGCCCCGGTTTTTCACCCTGGGCAATTGGACGATTATTATCACTCAGGTTTCCATAAATGCTCTTTTGGCTTTCGGGGTTACTTTCGTAATCATTTCCGGCGGTATCGACCTTTCATTGGGCTCACTGCTAGCCGTGGCGGGTGTTTCTGCAGCGATGATGGCCAAGGCAGATCAATTTCCCGTTATTGTGCCCATTTTAGTTGGCTTGTTCGCCGGCTTGCTTATCGGGGCTTTCAATGGTTTGGTTATTACCAAAAGTAAGATCGCACCTTTTATCGTCACTTTGGGCACAATGACTATTTGCCGTGGTTTGGCCTTGATTTTGAGCAAAGGCCGACCTGTTTCGGGTCTTTCCGATTCATTCAACTTTATTGGCGGAGGCACGTTTTTGGGAATCCCCATTCCCATTATTATACTGATTGTGGTTTTTGCTTTAAGTCATATTCTGCTGAATAACACCGTTTTAGGAAGGTATATTTATGCTGTGGGAGGCAATGAAAATGCAGCCCGTGCTGCGGGTATTCAGGTCAATAAAGTTAAGATGGCCGTCTACATGATTTGCGGACTTTTAGCCGGTTTGGCCGGAATTGTATTGACCTCCCGCATCACCACAGGGCAGCCCAATGCCGGAGCCGGTTTTGAGCTCGATGCCATTGCAGCTGCTGTCATAGGCGGCACCAGTACATCAGGCGGTACAGGTACTATTCCCGGCACTTTGGTAGGTGTTTTGCTCATCGGTGTAATTAGCAACGGCCTCGATTTGCTGAATGTAAGTTCTTATTACCAGCAAGTGGTGATGGGTTCTATTATCATTGGTGCCGTAGTGCTGGACTCATGGAACCAGAGAAATAAAGCTTAGCTTTTAATGATAAGTAGTAGCTTTTATTTCTTGTAATTACAGAAAATATGAAATAAATATTTATGGATTATTTCCACTTAGTATAATACAACATATTTACCCCTCTGGGATTTCATTTGAGTCTTTTTCCGTTTTTTGACTAAATTTTAAGAAAAGTTGATCAATTTGTTTCTGTTGAATTTCGGCCTGCATTTGCAATTCATTTTTTAATAATTCTATTTCATTCTTTAAACTAACAATAATTTCATTTTGCTCCTGCATTCCCTTAACCAATGGTACTACAAATTCAGAATATTTAAGGCTGTAGTGATCTTTGTCATTTGCCGGCTTTACCAAACCACTAAAATTAAAACCTGTTTCAGCTGCGGCCTGCTCAACTTCTTGTGCTATAAAACCAGAATATCTCATATTAGACTTTTCAACCAAAGCCTTATTATAAGCAACTTTTGATGCAAGCAACATCTTGTTCTCTTTTTCACTTAAAGATTTACGAGCGTTTGCCTCCATTTCGGAAGAAATAAATTTATCCAGTTTAACAGCATCAATGGAATAACTTACAGGGCGAAGCTTTAATATAAAGTCCAAACCACTGATATCATTTCGCACATTGGTTTTCATTCGTCCATCTGATACTGTTGCCCAATTTACATATCCTCCTATTCGCTTAGTTCCTACATTTCCCAAAACGCCCGTATTACTCTCGGTTATAATGGCATTATTGCCTATGGCAAAAGAGTTTTCTAATTTGCCTGCCACGGATGGACTGGCACCTGAATTATAGCCTATTGCCGTTAAGTTTTGGCCATCTACTACGGTATATGCTGCAAATGTACCCAGATAAGTATTCCCATTACCTGCGTTATTGTCACGTCCAGATGCTTGACCCACAAAAACATTGTTTTCACCTGTAATACTGCCTGTGCCTGCACTTCTTCCAATAAAAGTGTTATTTCTACCGGTGTTATTACTATATCCTGACTCAAAGCCATAAAAAGTATTGTTGTCACCTGTAGAGTTTGAAACCCCGGATTGATATCCAAAAAAAGCATTGTTTACGCCTACCTGGTTACTAAAACCAGAAAAATGTCCTACAAATGTATTGCAGGTGTCGCCATTGCTATTAAAACCTGAGTTTGCACCAATAAATGTATTTCTATTTCCAGTGACATCAGATCTCCCTGCACTATGACCAATATATGTATTATCGTAGCCTGTGTCATTTGTGAATCCTGAATTCGTCCCAAGAAAAGTATTACGATAACCTTGTACATTAGTATAACCCGTATTAAAACCTATAAAAGTATTTTCGGTACCTGTATCATTAGATATACCAGCTTGATAACCAATAAAAGTATTATTACTTCCTTTTGAGCTATTTCCGGCATAATAACCCATAAAAGTGTTTTTTTCTCCGGCTGTATTACTTCCGCCGGCCTGATTTCCTACAAAAGTATTATATGTTCCATCAATGTTTGAATAACCGGATTTAAAACCTATAAATGTATTTTCTGAAGTGGTGTTATTGACTCCAGCTTCTGCACCGATCATAGTATTTTGGGCTCCCGAATTACCTTGCTGACCCGCAGATTTTCCAAGATAGATATTACTGAAACCGCCTTGATTCAATCTACCGGCATTTGGGCCTATAAATAGATTATAAGAGCCTGTATTGTTAAAAAAACCTGCACCATAACCCAAAAAGGTATTTTGTGTACCAGAGGAAATAAACGATCCATTATCGACTCCTACAAAAGTGTTTTGAACAGGTACGCCGGTACCTAAAATTAATCTGCCTTTTATGGTGGCATTTCCTGTTATATCCAGATCCGCCTGGGCATAAAGACTAATTGGAAGAATTATCAGGTATGTAAATAGACTAATTTTTTTCATGGCTTTTATAGTTTAGAGGTTTGTTGAAAACTTTAAGTTATCAATTTTGAACCCCAAAGACAAGGGTTTATTCAACTACTTTGTTATTTTACTGTTCTATTTTAAATTTAGAAAAAGTTTTTTTCCCGATTATCTGATTTAATTTCTGAACCTTTTTATATGAAATTAAACCTTTAAATACCCAGTTGGAAGTATCTAAACTTGTCAAAAAAACACAGGGTGTGCTCAAATTTTCATATTATGCATATCGGAATTGTAAGTGTTTGTTAGTTAGATTTTACTTCGAAAACGTATTATCAATTTGTATGTAGAATTCCCGGTACTTTGGTAGGTGTTTTGCTCATCGGTGTAATCAGCAACGGCCTTGATTTGCTGAATTTTAGTTCTTATTACCAGCAAGTGGTGATGGGTTCTATCATTATCGGTGCCGTAGTGCTGGACTCCTGGAACCAGAGGAACAGGAATTGATATATAATTGTGTATTTTTGATTGAGGATATTTGTCGAATTAAACCAATTGGAAATGGCAAAATCAAAATTTTATAAAAATGTATATATATATCTGACAATTGGATTGATAATTGTCTTTTTGGGTTTTTCCACGTCTTATTTTGGGAGACTCAGTCAGTCCGCCTTGCCTTACCACATACACGGAATCAGTGCCACCTTATGGATGATCATACTGATTGTTCAGCCATTTTTATATACTCACAGCAAATTGAAAGTGCACAAATACTTAGGCTGGAGTACTTTAATATTGGTGCCAACACTCGTGCTTGCCGGGATGGAAATGATCCGGCTTATGATACAAAATCAGAAAAATTATCCGCCCGATATCGTCTACAATCTTGCGTTTATTGATGTAACTACTTTATTGGGTTTTGTTTTACTTTATGTGCTGGCATTACATTTTCGGAAAAGACTAAGGCTTCATGCCCGCTTAATGGTTTGTACCTTATTTGGACCTTTGGTACCTGCCCTTACCCGGGTATTTTTTATACTAAACCTGGCAGATGATTTTAACCAATCACTCACGTTTTCTTTTGCAGTCGTGGAAATCGTACTGTTATTTATTATCTGGATAGAAAGGAAACAAAAAGAAGCTAAACTTACTTATTTGCCTGTTTTAATTTTCACTATATTTCAGCATTTACTAATGTATTTCGCCGGAAACTGGAGCTGGTGGAGTTCTTTGGTTAATACATTGACTGGCTATCAATAGTTATTAGACGATATCCGGGTTTTTCAATTACCATGATGTTTCCTCTGGGTCTCCGATAGGGACCCCGAGGTAGGTCAAAATTTTACATTGGGAAAGCAATAATTGGGATTCTATCCAGTTAAGAAACCTTTTCAAGAGCCGTTTAAGTAACATAAATATGTTTTAAAGATTATACTTAACTGCGTACTTTGTCCAAATACTTTTTAAAATCGTAAAATATTTCAACGTGAATATTGGCGTGAAGCTTCGGTAATACAACGAGAATTTAACTAAATTTCCTATTATCGTTTTGCTCTCAACTTGTCAATTTCAACGTGACAAACCAATCTCTGAAAGATTCCATAAATCCGAATTGTGCCCCTGTTTGTAAGTACCATTGAAAGAAAAGATACAATAGCAAAAAAGGAATAAAGACCCTTTGGCCTTTGGGATACTTTCGGTCTTTATACATCAAAAATAAAATAAGTGATACCACAACTATTCCCACCACATAATAGGGGGCGATTCTCGCCAAAGCGGGTTCTATAAAAGCAAAACTTGTACAAATCATGTATCGGGCGTGAATTAGTCTATCCTTTCGATGATAAATAGCCATTCCATAGGCCAGACCTATCACCACTAAGTCTTTGAAACTGACAAATAGACTTCGGGCTTGACGGTCAAATGGTTTGTCGAAGATACCATGATCAATGAGCAGCACTGCCGCAAAAAACAAAAGAGGCATATGAAAATAAGAATATTGACCTATAATCCTGTGCCAATTCCTTTTTTTGTAATAAATAAGCAATGGTTGAATGATGAGCATCAAAACCCACATGATCATTACTAAAGCATGAAAATGGAAATAAAATTCAAACTTCTGGTTGGTCTGAATCATCAAAGAAAAATAGGTTTTCCAAAATCCGGCAAAGGCCAGGAGGAGCAGTAGCACTAAATAATACCCACTTTTTTGGTAATTACTTATTTTGGAGTTTAATAGTTTTAACATGGCTAAATTATAGTTTTCAATTCAAGTTAAATACTTAGCTTTTGAAAACCAAATGCCTGACAATTCACATGAAAATAATTCTAATGATATAGCACAATTTTTAATGTTTCCTCAGGGTCTGAAGAATGATAAACATATTCTATTAAGTTAAAAATACCTTGTTGAAAAAGGAGTTTTTTTAATTACAAAATTTATAATCAGTACTTTAAAATACTTTAATACTGATAAGTAATCACCATCCCTTTAATTAGAATATTTAAACCATCCCAACCCGTTGGCAAATAAACCCGGGCAAGATAAAAATAATTTGAGTTATCAATTAACCCAGAAGTTATGGTTTCATCATCAATTGCTTGTACGGAAGAACTAGCACCACTTGATGAAATTTCGGAAATAAAATCTGAAGCAGAATAGGATAAAGAGCTAACCCCATTTCTATTAAGCTCAATTCTAACATCTTTTGATGCTGAATTATCTACGAAATAGGCAGTAACTTTAGTAATTGTTGCCCCATCTGGTAAATTTACAGGTGCAAATAATGGAGAAGAGCCTGTTGAACAATAAACAGTTCCGTCGCCATTTACACTAAAAGTAACTCCAGGTCCACTTTCAACAGCAGCAGGGCGGAAAGCTGCAAATGGAACATTTTGAACAAAAGTGGTAGGTTGAGTAGTCAGTGTACCAATATTATCGACTCTTAGAGAGCGAGTTCCGCTACCCGACAAATTTATGATTCTTACTGAACCATCACTATCAATAACCAATTTAGGCGTGGCCTTTATTACCAGATTTAATCTGCCAAAATTATTACCGCTGCCTGTTCCAAAATCAACATCATTTGTGCCATTATTTACTCCAACATATCCTTTATACACGCCATTTGGTGAAAATGTCAAATAGGTACGCGTAGAATTTGATCTTAAATTAATGGAAGCCTGACTTCCTGTTTTAAAATCTCCTTGATTTGGCGTTATAAGTACGGCCTGTGCAAATATGACCTTACTGGAAGCTAATAGTAACAACATAATTAAATTTTTCATGGCCATTTTGTTTTAGTTAATTTAATACAATACTAAAATGCAACTTTTTATGATTACTTAAAATTATTTGCTAATCTTTCCATCTTTTCAAAGATTGAGCGAATGCAATCCTTACTTATTTGCCAAATTAATTTTCACTATATTTCTGCATTTGAAGATCTGTTAATTCGGAAATCTGGAAAGCCCCGATTCAGTGTGACTTGCCAACATGAACGATTGCAAGCCAATCCGATTTTTCGATAAAAGTTATTAATAAATCTTTAAAGTAATCCGGCATGTCTTTAAATTGATAATTCATAAATTTCGAAGGACTTTAAAATTTTAAAAGATGAAAAGAAGAAACTTTGTAAAATTAGGTGGTGCGGTGGCTGGTAGTTCTTTATTTCCATTAAATGCCCATTCCGGAGAAAGAAATAGAAGTGATGACTATGAAAAACGCATTGATTTTTTATACGATGGCATAGATTTATCTCCCTCAGAATATACCCATTTACTTTCAAAGTTAGTAGATGAAGGGAAAGTTAAACCCGATAATTATTCCAACGGTGGAGTGGTGGCCGAATTAGAAGAAAGCTTCGCCAAACAATTGGGCAAAGATTCGGCAGTTTTTATGCCTACTGGTACCATGGCCAACCACATCGCTGTTCGCGAATTGGCCAAAGAAAAACGCAGGGTGATTGTGCAGGAGCAAAGCCACCTGTACAACGATTGCGGGGATTGCTGTCAAACACTAAGCGGATTGAATCTGATACCTCTTGGTAAAGATTCCACCAGTTTTTCGCTCGAAGAAGTTGAGCAATTGATAGCCAAAACCCAATCGGGAAGGGTAGAAACACAAGTTGGAGTGATAATGATAGAGTCACCCGTTAGGCGAAAATACGATACCATGTTTGGTACAGACCGCATAAAAGCCATTGCCAATTATGCTCAAAAAAATAATATAAAAATGCACATGGACGGTGCCCGCCTATTTGTGGAGGCGGCACACACAGGAGTTAAGCCGGAATATTATGCCCAATATTTCGATACCATATATACCTCTATGTACAAATGTTTTAATGCCCCGTCGGGAGCCATTTTGGCAGGTAGTAAGCAGTTTACCGAAAAGCTTTACCATACCCGCAGGATGTTTGGTGGTGGTCTGCCGGCCTCGTGGCCAAATGCTGCCATTGCTTTGCACTATGCCCAATATTTTGAAGAGGAATACCAAAAAAGCTGGAAAAATGCACAGCTTTTTTTTCAGGAAGTAAGTAAAGACGAACGCTTTAAACCGGAATATTTCGAAAATGGAACGCATGTGGTGAGAATAAATATCACTCATCCCAATTTAAAAGGTTTTGTTACCAAATTAAAAGAGCAACAAATAACCGTTGGTTCTCCTGATGAAAAAGGGATAAGACTTAAAATTAACCCAACCATAAATCGGGAAGTACCAAAGGTTTTGGCATCGATTTTTATTAAATGTTTGGATCAAAGCTGATAATTGGAATCCTACTAAATTTATGTCTCTTCGGGATATGCTAAGGAGCGAGCTAAGATACATTTGTAAAAACGGAAATTGCATCGTTTCCCTTGCTCATCGGCCTTTTCAAGAGACACTAAGGAAACATAATTTATTCATTAAGATCACATAGAAACAGCCCCATCGGGGCTAAATATCGGTAAAAAAGGAAGTTACCAGAGGTACATTTTGGCGGATTTTTTGCCATTTTAGCAAAAAATGTGACAAAATATTTGGGGAATTTTACAATCACCTCTGTGTCTCCGATAGGGACTCCGTGGTACAGGCCAAAGATTTCAATTAAGGTAAATTAGTAAAAACGGGAATAGCAGCGTTTCCCATGCTCAGCGTCCCTTTCAAGATACGTTTAGTAAACATAAGCTTTTCATATTAGGTCATACATAAACAGCCCCATCGGGGCTAAATATCGGTAAAAAAGGAAGTTACCAGAGGTACATTTTGGCGGATTTTTTGCCATTTTAGCAAAAAATGTGACAAAATATTTGGGGAATTTTACAATCACCTCTGTGTCTCCGATAGGGATTCCGTGGTACAGGCCAAAGATTTCAATTAAGGTAAATTAGTAAAAACGGGAATAGCAGCGTTTCACTCGCTCAGGATCCTTTTTAAGAGACGCTACAAAACAAAAAATATATAAATACCAAGTCGCTTTGTCGAATTTCAATATTTTTGTAAAAAATACTTCCCCATGCAAAACACCAAAATATTCAAAATGCCCTTTGCAAGTGTATATCTCCATTACATCAACAAGGTCGAAAGAAAAGGACGTACCAAAGCCGAAGTGCACGAAATAATACACTGGCTTACCGGATACGATGAAAACCAGCTGCAAAACATCCTGGAAAACCGCACCGACTTCGAAACTTTTTTTGCACAAGTACCGCAGTTACACCCGAATGTCACCAAAATTACCGGCATGATATGTGGCTACCGCATTGAAGAAATAGAAGACGAACTCATGCGTAAAATACGCTACCTCGATAAGCTGATCGACGAGCTCGCCAAAGGCCGGGCTATGGAGAAAATTTTGAGGAAGTAAAAGACTCTCTATTTTGAATTTAAAGGTTTGACAGTATAAAATATTTGCCTAAATTGTACTGAAAATCAAACCATTAACCCCCATCATGATGTATAAAATTCGCACATCCACCTAAGCACGTAAAACTACCTAAATGAACGGGTATTTTTACCTGATTTTTATAAACTCACAAACATTTGTTATACAACAATTTGCGATTAGCTTAATTTTAGAAAAACATTTCAATTGCGTAAAGCTGCCTATAATAAGATCTAGACGCAATTGTAATACAGTCATTTGGCATAAAGCCAAACGTTAACGCCAAGAAAAAAACACACATCGACATGCTCCAGAAGAAGATAATAGGAATAGTGGAAGAAATCAGAAGCTTATTTGAGACTTCAACCACATATGATATTAATTTAAAAGATAATGCTTCATTTTATGAATGTATCGATGGACGTTATCCTGACAAGTACCTTTTGGTAATCAACGGTAGACAAAATTTGATAGACTTTGACGATAAGACAAATAAGATATGGGAAAGCGATCCTGTATTGTATTACAATTTCACAAAAAAGATTTTGAACAAAGACTGGTTCAATTTATTAATGTTAAAGTGTCTATCTTATACCAATTAAACCATATAATGACGCATATCAGTATTCTCTTTTTGATTTCTACTTCATTAAATTTATAACCGTAGCTAACTCCGAAATGCTTTGGAGATGCTTAGTTAATTTTGCTTTGTATCAATCAAAAATACAGTAACATCCAATGCGACATTTTATAATCAATTTGGTAATATACCATTTACCACAATGAATGAGCCATATTCTTTCATTATCGCAAATGGTATTATTATTTCTTTTCCCTAATTTTTTACTTTAACGAATTATTATTTTCGCGGTTTTTACTGTTTCACCATCCGAAACGCGTATTTAGTTTAATCCAGAATTTGGGTTGCTAATTTCTATTGCTGCGTTATTTCCATTCAATCCTTGGCTATAGTGAATCATTTTTCCTGAAAGGTTAAATACCTTTACGTCAATGTTAATATTAAAGTTTTGGGTGGATATAGTAAATTTTCCATCTTTTGGATTCGGATAAACTTTCAATAGCTTTTCAAGTACGTCGAATGTGTCCTCTTTGCTAACAACTTCAATACTTTTATAAGCAATTGGTTGGTTTTGAACTATCTATGGTGCTTCACAGAATTGACAGGTTGGTGAAATGTACATATGTACAATTGAACCTGCATGAGCATAGAAACCTGGAAGTAAGGTAATTGATCTACCTGCAATCAGGTTTACGGTTGAACCACTTTCAAAATCAACTGTTGTATTGTTTCCAGCTACTACTATTGTATTTGTTGCACCAAAACATTCACTTTCGGTATTTGCAACAGTTACATCTTGGATTATTAAATCTGCCGGAGTTATTGGAGTTATTGGTAAAACTGTTGTCATTCCAACTGTTGAAATGGCACCATTTGTTGTAAGG
>JAHEBN010000254.1 GCA_024645245.1 Jiulongibacter sp.
CCGGGTTATAACAACTGGAATGGTACCCTGGTAAATGCATTAGTACATCATTTTGAAAACCTGCTAACCGGTAGAAATGGGGTTATCAGGCCTGGGTTGGTTCATAGAATAGATAAAGGCACCTCTGGATTGCTGGTAATTGCAAAAACCGAATATGCCATGCAACACCTGGCTCGCCAGTTTTCAGATCATTCTATCGAGCGTACTTATTATGCTATAATCTGGGGTGAGCCGAAAGAAGATAAAGGAACGATTAATGCCAATATTGGTCGTGCTTTCAAAGATCGCCGTATTTCGGATGTATTTCCGGAAGGAGATTACGGGCGGGTTGCGATTACGCATTATGAGGTTTTAAGAAGAATGCGATACGTTTCCTTAATCAAATGTAATCTGGAAACAGGCCGCACTCACCAGATTCGGGCTCACATGAAATACATCGGACATCCGCTTTTTGGTGATGCCATGTATGGTGGCGATAAGATTCAAAGAGGAAATGTTTTCACAAAATACAAGCAGTTTGTAGACAATTGTTTACAAATAATCGGGCGTCAGTCGCTTCATGCCAAATCTCTCGGATTTGAGCATCCTACTACCGGAGAAATGGTTCAATTTGACAGCGAAATACCGACGGATATGCAGGAGCTACTCGCCAAATGGGAGCATTATGTACAATACGATAAATCAGAATAATGGAAATACTAATCAGAGAGGCGGTAAAAACGGACGTTGCCGCCATTATGGGCCTTGTGAAAGAATTGGCCGAATTTGAAAAAGCACCCGAACAGGTTACCAATACCGAAGAAATGATGCTGAAAGATGGCTTTGGCGATAATCCCTTGTTCGGAGCTTTTGTTGCCGAAGTCGATAACAAAGTCGTCGGGATTTCACTCTATTACCTTCGCTACAGTACCTGGAAGGGTAAAAGGTTGTATCTCGAAGATATTGTGGTAACTGAATCCATGCGAGGCCTGGGACTTGGTAAAAAACTTTTTGATGCTACCTTAGGAAAATCTAAAGAGCTGGAATGCACCGGCATGATGTGGCAGGTATTAGATTGGAACGAAAGTGCAATAGACTTCTATAAAAGATACGGCACCCGTTTTGACGACGAGTGGGTTAACTGCCATTTGGATTTCGAATAAAAAACATGGAAATCTATTCCTCCTCATCTACGTGCAGTAAATGCATCAGTCGGTGGGCAAAAGGTGCGAAAAATACGGCAACTGTACTCAAAAAAACAATGCCACTAAAAAGGGCGTAAAAGGAAGCGAATATTTTTCCTGCTTCTGTTTTCATCGGGTCTACAGGGCCCATTCCTGTTAATATCATCGATGCATTATAAAAGCTATCTATGTAACTTAAATCGCCATAAATATGATAGCCGAGTATACCTATTCCTTCTGAAATTACAATAAGCATTAAAGCAACAACCGAATATTTTAATACCCTGATTGCAAAATCTTTTCTCGGTAATATATTCTTATTTCTAAGCGTCATTTTAGTTTTATTGTACGACCGGATTTTCAATCCACCATTCTTTCATATCCCAGTAATTATCCCAACCGAGGTGCACATATTTTTCGTTAATCTGCACATCTCTTTCCCCATAACTGAAATCTTTTAATATATTGTTGGCAAACATAAACAGGTCTTTACCGAAAACATAAGGTTTGGTTTCTGTACTTCCATGAAGACTCCAGGTACCCTGAGAGGCAAAGCCGCCACCCATTGACCCGATTTTTGGACTGTAATACCAAAGGAATAATTCGCCTAATTTACTTAATCCAATTTCCATCCTGAAATCACCTCTAAAAACTCCGGAATGGGTATCTTCCGTATTTTCATACATGATGAGATTTCCATTTAGTAATACACTTTTATCCAGTTTGTCGGGTGTATCGTAATACCAGTCTTCCAGGTCTATCAATGGATCGGTAAAAGCTATTGCAGTATCTAGTTCAATTTTTCCTGTAAATGAATCAATATTACCCTTAAAGTTGGTTTTACCTTTCAGGTGATATACCAATGGGTTTAGCGAGTCTTTTTTCGCTTCCGACCAATAAAATTCAATGCGGTAATTATCATTTCCGAAAAATCCATCGAATCGATTAGTAAATGTTTCTAAAGTATCGGTGTTGACAAATAAACGGGATAAGTTTATGGTATCCAGCAGTTTATGTATGTCAATTTTACTAAATATTATAGCAGAATCCAGAATGGAATCCGTTTTGAGGCTGTCAATAGCTTCTTTATGAGTTTGGAGTGTAATCTTTTTATCTGCTGAAGTGGTGCACGAAAAAATGGCGAATACTGCCAGAGATAAAAACAAAAGAGCAATTTTATTCATTCCTGGTATTTTTCAGGAAATTTAAATAAAAAGCTTCAATTCCAAACCACATCAACACCTGCATCAATAAAAGATTTCCTACCCAGCTAAGCCAAACCACGGAAAGGTATGTTTCAACCGGTTTTGTTCCGAAAAAATTAATCATCAGGTAGCTTTCTGTACGTAGACTAAATGCTGCGTATGTCACTGACAAACTTTGCAGCATCCAATGTAAATGCTCTTTTATTTTGCCTTGTTTTATAAATCGATAGGCTCGAAAAGTGACAAACCACCAAACCAGTGATTGTAAGGTAAAACCTATTTTGGCAGAAAGTCCTCCATTTGCATATTGGGCAAGAATAAGCCCACCCGGTGATGCAAAAAACAGAATCAGGAAAATGTATATTTTTCCGCTCCATTTGTGAATTTTAGAATTTGAGAAAAGCAACTGAGGAAAAAGCTGGAAAATTCCGGAGATCCAAACCAAAAGACTAGAGCCGATATGCAAATAAAACCCGCAACGGAACCATAAGTTTTGGGAAGTTGAAAACGGTTTTGTATTCAGAAAACCCTGCCTTGGCTGAAAATTGAAGTAAGGGAGCGTATTAAAAAACATGATAATGGCGAAAAGTAAAGCCACCACCCCGGTAAAGATTATTCCTGCTTTCCCCGATTTCAAGTTTAATAATTTAATAAGGGAAATATAGCTTGGAAGCTCAGTTCTACCATCTTTCCCATGGATATTTTTTCTTTATTTTAACTTTTTTCTTTCCATCGGGACCAGCTACAAAGTCCGTGTTAGGATTTGCATCCCCCTTATCTTTGTCCCAAAAGAAATGAAACTTAGAAGGAAAAATGGAATAACGGGATGCAAAAACACCAGAAACCATGTCTCCATGTTGATGTTCGTATTTGGCATGACACGACTCCATAGGGCATCTGGGTGCCCAGCAAGAGCTGAGAATTAAAGTGCTAAAAGCCAGAAATACTGTTTTTTTTATAATACCAAACATAATCTAAAACCTGCCGTTTTACTTAAATATAAACCTTTTGTACCTACTGTTCTCTCCGGAAAACCAAAGCTAAATCCATTACGTAACAATGGTTCATCAGTGCTAACTTCTTGAATACGTGAAGAATACCAGCCTGTACCTATACCCACAAAACCATCAATAAAAAATATTTTTGCAATTTTGAAATGCTTACCTATTTTCAAATTAACAGACTGATCTTTTATTATCGCAATCACAGGCTCCACATTAGGAAGTGTTAAATTTACGCTGCTTGTATCCTGAGATTGCGTTATATTTTTCTGAACATATTCTATTGCGTAATACCTGCCAAACGGTTTTTTATCCAGGGCATAAAAAGGATACCAATCCGAGAAATACATACGAATTTCACCACGGTAAAGGGTGGTTTGTTGTTCCGGATGATTGGCTTTGGTGTATTTGTTCATAGACCATTTGTTGCCAACACCCTTTCCGTAATCAAAATTAAAACTGAATTTGCCGAAAGGTGGAGCGAGCTCAGCACCATATTGTATCACATTATCCCGACCTAATACCGAAGTTGGTGTAAACTTCAACAACAAAAAAGGTTGATGCGAAAAAGAAAGTGGCTTTTTACGAGCAATCAGATTGGTTTCTGAAACATTCGCTTTGAATTGTGCAAATGAATTAGTTGTCAAAACCAAAAGTAAAAAAACAAGACTGGTATTTTTTATGAGCATCAAATAGTTTTAAAAAGGAATCAGCAATTAAACGATCACAATCGCTTGAATATTTTCAAAAATGATACCAGTAGAGGAAATTATGTAAATGGTTTGGTATTTGATATAAACTTAATTCGTCTTATTGTTGTTATTTTTGCATAATGAAAGAGAAATTCAAACGAACTATCGCTCTATTAATGGCACTTACCGTGCTCATTAGTACGAGTGGTTTTGCTCGTTTTGAACATACGTGCAAATTCACTCAAATTAAATCAATCACTTTTAAGGAAGATGGGCATTGCTGCCAAAAAACAGAAATTACTGCTGAAGAAAATGGTCTTGGTATAAATCAAGGAGAATGTTGCGATATTCACAAAGATTTTGTTTCGCTTCAATCCAATTCGGAGTCGGTTCATTCCCTGAAATTTTCAAATCCGGTTTT
>JAHEBN010000255.1 GCA_024645245.1 Jiulongibacter sp.
AATCTAAGTACTACCCCTTTGTGGGTACTTATCATATTGAACATCATACTTTTTCTGGGCATCAATGCCCGCATGATATCCTCTTCCGCATTGATTACGGCCATTCCGGATATGAAAGACCGGGGAGCATTTATGAGTATCAACTCTTCCGTATCTCAGGTTTCGGGTGGTTTGGCTGCTGCTTTGGCAGGAATAATCGTAAGCCAATCTTCAGATGGAATGCTCCAAAATTACCCTTTGCTTGGTTGGGTAGTAATAGGTTCGATGCTCATATCAGGCGGCCTGATGTTTGTAATCAATGGATTGGTTAAAAAGAAAAATGAAGCACAGGAAAATGTAATGGAAGTGATATAAGTTTTCAATCCTGCACCATCACTTTTTACGTTTATCGTAATGCTCCAAAACTGCTTCCTTGGTAGTAAACCAGTTTCGACCTTCTTTATGGGCATTTATTTTACCTGTACGGGCTAATAAGCTTATGTACTCCATGCCATACGGAATATAAGGCTCTTGCACCAGATTAGAAATCGGCAGGTAATCCTGGTAATGTTCTGGGGCCAAATTGAGGTAAAAATTCAATGACCGTTCTGTCGCCTGAATCATTATCAATGCCAGCTTGCTGTAATCACCCTTATTTGCCAGATTCAATGCCGAATAATACTTTTTACGGTCATTTTTCAGAATAATAGCAGGTGGGTATCCATGCCTCATGAGCAATAAATTCATCGCCAAACGCGTGGTGCGGCCGTTTCCATCAAAAAACGGATGTATCCAAACTAACTTATGGTGGAAAACACTCGCCAGTATTACATCGTCCAGATTATCCGGATTTTCATTTGTGTAAGCAATTAATTCATCTAAAAGATCAGAAACCTTATTTGGATTGGGTGGAGTAAAATTGGCCCCACTTATTCTCACAGCACCATTGCGTATTCTACCGGCAAAATCATCCTGTATGTTTTTCATAACCATTTCATGAATATTTAAAATATCAATGGCTCTGATTTCGTATTGCGGTGATACTATATCGATCAGGTAATCAATGGCTTTATGGTGATTTAAAGTTTCGAAATGCTCCCGAAGAGACTTTCCACCTATCGTAATGCCATCTTCCAAAACAACGCGGGTTTCATTCAAAGTAAGTGTATTCCCTTCAATTCCATTCGAATTATAAGTCCATTCGAGCGAAAGCTCTTCCCGCAGCCGATCTAATCCCATCTGAGGAATAGGACGTAGATTATCTACCTCTGCCTTTTTTTCTTTCAAACGGCTGAGTAATTCCTGTGTTTCATTTAGATAAGTTGGATCAATCTTCCACATAATACCTACATATCGGATACAAATATATTAACTCTATCCGATATTTTCTAAATTTTAAACTATTTCCTTTACATGTAACAAATAAGTTACATATATTTGTGTAATAAAATAGTTACATAAAATATGTCAAGAAATATTTTACTAAAAAGGTTTTATCCATTTGAAAAAGAAAGAATTTGGTCGGCATTGATCGATATTGAGCAATTACGTAAATGGAATAATTTGCATAAAACAGGCGATTTTAAAGCCGAGGTAGGTTTTAAATGGATGGCGGAAGCCAAGCCAAGAATGAATTGGGATGGCCGGATGTTTTTGGAAGTAGTGGAGGTAATTCCAAATAAAAAGTTAGTGTATTCATTCAAAGGAGGTACTGCGGCGGGTGAAATTATACTTGATACGCTTGTGATCTGGACGCTGACTGAGGTAGATGGAGGTACGGAAATTCAGCTGGAACAAAATGGATTCAAAGGTATGCAAGGCTATTTGTCCAGTTTGATGATGGAATTTGGATGGAAAAAGAATTTTCTGGAAACACTTTATCAGTTGTTAAAAAATGAATCTGTCTAAATATAAGGTAAGCGGTTTTCAGGCATTGGCCGATCCCAGCCGAATGGCTATTATACATTTACTAAGTAAGGAAAAACGAAATATAAATTCGCTTGCCGACGAATTTGCCATTAGCAGACCAGCTGTGAGTAAGCACATAAAAATTCTTTATGAAGCGGGTTTTATAAAGATTACCAACTCGGGCCGTGAGCGGCAATGCGAGCTAAGCAGAGAAGGATTCGATGAAATAAAAAGCTGGCTGGCTTATTTTGAAAACTTCTGGAATCAGAAACTGGACTCATTGGGAATATTTTTGAAAAATGATAGCAATGGTAAAAATTGAAAAACTATTAGCTGCTAGCCCACAGAAAGTCTGGGATGCTTTGACAGAAAAGGATAAAATGAAAGAGTGGTATTTTGATTTAAGCGATTTCAAAGCTGTGGTTGGTTTTCAGTTTTCCTTTGCTGGTAAGGGTCATAAAGGCCAGGAATACATTCATTTATGTAAAGTAATAGAAGTGATACCTTTCAAGAAATTAGTTTATTCGTGGCAATACGAAGGCATTGATGGCTATTCAGAAGTTTGTTTTGAATTACTAGAAGAAGGTGAATTTACCAAAGTTTTGCTTACGCATACCGGTTTGGAATCATTTCCAAAAAATAATCCGGACTTTGCTAAAGGAAGCTTTACTGAGGGTTGGACCACGCTTATTCAAACCTTTTTGCCGGAATATTTGAACAAAATTCTGTGATCCTTAGCTTTGTAAAAAAGAATTGCGTTTTGCTGGAAATAAAACAAATAAATAAGGAGGGAATAGCTTTAATACAAGACATTGCCTATCGTACCTGGCCCGATACTTTTGGAGAAATTCTTTCTCAAACTCAAATCGAATACATGCTCGATATGATGTACAGCGATTCCGCCTTGATTAAGCAGATGGAGCCTTACAGGCATGTTTTTCTGGTGGCGTTTTACGAAAATATTCCCTTGGGTTTTATTTCCTACGAACTGAATTATAAAAAAGAGGCAGTTACCAAAATTCATAAAATTTACCTTTTGCCCGAATCGCAAGGGAAAGGAATAGGTGCGGCATTGATGAACAGGGTGCAGGAAATCGGGAAAGTAAATCAGCAGAAAGCACTCACCTTAAACGTAAATAAATACAACAAAGCCGTGAGGTTCTATGAAAAGTTGGGTTACAAAATAATTAAGCACGAAGACATCGACATTGGCAATGGCTTTTTGATGGAAGATGCTGTTTTGATGAAAAAAATTATTTAGGTTAGGTAATACTGCTAAAAAAAGTAAGGCTTTTGGCCACGTTTCTCTCCCAGTAACTCCATTCATGGGCACCTTCAAAAAATTCGAATTCATGCACAATGTCGTTTTCAAGCAATTGTTTATGAAGCTTTTTATTGAAATTAAAAAGCGGATCCTTTTTTCCACAATCAAATCGGAATGGTCTTAGCTTATTTTTATTTTTTAGCAAAACATCAATCAGATCAATTTCATCATTTTCTACCCGACTTAAATCCAGTCTTTCTTCCATAAAAAGATTAAGTTGATCGGCAGCCGTTACACTCGAATGTGCGGAAAAGGCCGAAAAAATACCAGGATATTTGGCACCCAATCGCATGGCACCGTAGCCACCCATGGATAACCCGCTTATGAAAAAAGCGGATTTAGTACTTACCTGAGGGAATAATTCTTTTGTAAGTAAAATCAAATCCGTACTAATCCATTTCTCAAAATCCTGCACCTGATGCGGAATATAACCGCTGCCATCGCCCCAAAGGCCATCACTTGGCATAACCAGTAGCATGGGTTTACTTGTCTTGTTTATAATCAATGATTCCAGTGTTTCATGCACTTTACCCTTTAATGACCAGGCCCAATGGCTGCCGTACACGCCGTGCAAAAGTATTACCACGGGCAAGTCGGATTCCTTTTCGGCAGAAGGTGGCAAATAAAAACTGACATCGGCACGAGCCTGCAAAGCAGGACTTTTTACTGTCACCTGCTGTAATCCCACCATTTTTTCGGCAGAACACTCGATGGTTTTGAAAAAGGGTTTAGTCATATCAGAATACGATTACGCCTTTGGCATTTTTTCCGGAAAGCATATCATTAAAAGCCATTTGCAATTCTTCCAAAGAGTAGGTTTGGGTCACCAATTCATCCAAAAGTAAATCGCCTTTGGCATAATGTGCAAAAAGTTTCGGGAAATCTATTTTTGGATTGCATTTGCCGTAAAGAGGGTTGATGTACACTTTATCCCATTCAAAGAGGTTCATGTCAATCAGCAGGTCTTCCTCAATTCCGCTCACTTGTACAGCTGTGCCGGCATTTCGCACCATAAGTAGGGGAGCAGCACCCAAAGCGGGTACGCCAGTGCATTCAAAGGCATAATCGGCACCCCGGTTATCTGTCAATTCCAAAACTTTCCTGTGAGTTTCTTTCAAAAGTTTGTCTTCCTTATTGGGTTGTAAAAGATGTGTTGCACCAAATTGAGAAGCCATTTTTAGTCGGCTGTCTTTCAAATCGATAGCAATAATTTTACCTG
>JAHEBN010000099.1 GCA_024645245.1 Jiulongibacter sp.
AAAACCTCCCAAAGTCTATGTTTTCTTATTATCTTAAGAGCTATAGTAGTGCCTTTTTCCGATAAAGTGACACCCTGATATTTACGATATACAATGAAATCTTTCTCTGAAAGCTTTTTTAACATATCAGTCACTGAGGCCGCCTTGGTTTGAGTGTGCTCAGCCAGCTCATTGGTACTCACAGCTGCTCCGGCTTTTTGTTCCGAAATATGATAAATTGCTTTCAGGTAATTTTCTTCAGTAAATGAAGTCATCAAATGATGTTTTTGTAAAGGCAAATTTAAAAGAAATAAAAATAAACACCCATCGTATTAAAAAATCACAAAAAAAACTCTTGACGTATACAACCAATCTGGTTCGTTTTTCATCTATTAAAATACATATAAACATAAAAAATGAAAAAGCTATTTCTTTTATTACTAACATCAACAAGTCTTATAATTGCCTGTGATAGTTCACCATCCATTGATCCTGAAGGAAAAATAGAATTAAATAAGGGGGATAAAAAAAGTTGGCAAGTTAACAAAGAGACATTAAGCATTAAACTACTGGATATTCAAGACAGTCGGTGTCCAACAGGAGTGAATTGCATACGTGCCGGGGAAGTTATTGTTAGTTTAGATGTGAACTTTGGAAACTTTAAAAACAGCGAGACCCAATTATGCATTGGCTGTGAATCCAACATGAATATTCCAGAAATGATAAAAATCGATTCTCATATCTTAAAGTTAAGTGATGTTTTGCCTTATCCCGATATTAATAATCAAAACGCCAAACAAGCCGCCCATTTAATTTTTCAATAATATATAACCTGTCAATATTTAATTTCTCAAAAATTTCTAAACCAGAAACAAATGGTTTAAAATTGCAAAAAAAGGAAATAGAAATATTTAATGGCAGCAAAAATCAGTACCGAAACACCAAGCGAAATTCAGTTTTTAGATGGCCCAAGATCAAGATGGGAAGAATTTAAAATGGCTTTTCAAGTATTTTATGAATTCATATATGGATTCAGGTCCCTGCATTTTATTGGCCCTTGCGTGACTGTATTCGGATCGGCAAGATTTACAGAAGACAATATACATTATCAAAAAGCCAGAAAGCTTTCAGGTGAAATCGCCAAACTCGGTTTTACAATTTTAACTGGCGGTGGACCGGGGATTATGGAAGCGGCTAATCGAGGAGCAAGAGATGTAAAAGGCAAATCGGTTGGTATAAATATAGTTTTACCCCATGAGCAGTTTCCCAATCGCTATCTTGATAAATGGATTGATCTAAGGTATTTTTTTGTTCGTAAAACATTACTCATTAAATATTCATACGCCTTTGTAATTTGTCCCGGAGGATTTGGCACGCTTGATGAATTTTTTGAGTCTTTGACCCTAATACAGACTGGAAAAATCCAGGAATTTCCAGTTGTAGTTTTTGGAACAGAGTTTCATCAACATATTCAGGAACATATTGACAGGATGATTTTGGAAAAAACTATTTCTCCAAATGATAAAGATATGTTTTTAGTAACTGATAATATTGAAGATGCTGTGGAGCATATCAGGAAACACACGATTGCACCGTTTAAATTGAAATACAAGCCGAAGCCATTCCTGGGAGAAAGATGGTAAAAATTAATCCTGAAAGAATTTAATTTCACTAAAAAATGGAATTGTTAAATGAAGTTATATTCAATTTTGAAATCCATAATACTGAAGGAATAAAATCTTGCTTTGAATGAGGGCTTGATCCTAATCTAACAAAAAACGGCAAACCTTTAATTTATGAATTAATCGAAATGTACAACCGAAGTCCGGCTTTAAAAGATTGTATACAGGCTTTCGTTGATTATGGATTGAACTTTGATGATAATCTTTTACTTCAGTTATTTTTGGAAAACAAACGGGAAATTCAAGAGTTACTGGATAAAAACCCTAAATTACTTCATAAAAAATACACTTTAAATTCAACTTTCACACCCCTTTATGAAGTCTCTTTATTACACATCTGTGCTGAATATAACTTTATAGAAAGTGCCGGGGTATTGTTAAAATATGATATAAACATTAATTTAAGAGCCGGTAAAGATGAGAATGGATTTGGTGGACAATCGGCTATTTTCCATACTGTGAATCAACATCAGCCCAAAAGCATTGAAATGATGAAATTTCTGATTTTAAATGGAGCTAAAACAGATATTACATTAAAAGGCCTTATCTGGGGAAAAGGGTATGAATGGGAAACTTATATTCCTGAAACTTCACTAATAAGCTATGCCATGATGGGTTTTTTGCCCCAATTTCAACGAAAAGAAAATGCCATCTATGAAGTTGTGAATATTTTGATGAAGAAAAATCACGCCATTGAATATAGGCCGGCCAATGTTCCAAATAAATATTTAAACAACTGAAAGACCGGAAATTGGTCAATTAATAGCTACCTCCGGCACCTCCGCCACCAAAACTACCACCACCGAAGCCGCCAAAACCGCCGCCACCGCCGCCGGACCAGCCACCACCACCCCAGCCACTTCCGCCGCCTGACCAGCCGCCCCAGTTACCTGATTGACGTCCCCAGCCAGTGTAGGTGGTGTAGGGTAAACCTGACCTGGGTCCGCCCCCATTTTTCATTATAGCACGGATAATGATAAATAGTATTAAGAGAAAAATAATTATAACCCAAAAAGGAATTTCTTCCCCATCCGACGGATCGGCTTTGTATTCGCCTGATGCATATTTAAAAATCTGAGTAGTGCCTTCATTCAATCCATCGTAATATCTCGATTCTCTGAAATAAGGTATAATTATCTGCTCCACAATACGTTTTGCATAAATATCGGGTAGTACTCCTTCCATTCCATAACCCGTAGCGATGTATATTTTTCTATCCTCTGTAGCCCAAAGTATTACAACACCGTTATTAAAATCGGCCGAACCCACACCCCAGGCTCTACCCAGATTTGTGGCATACGTATTCATATCGTAATCCCCCACTGTCTTCACTATGACCACGGTGATTTGAGTAGACGTAGTATCGTTATATGTAACAAGTTTTTGTTCAAGCGTTTCTATTTCACCCTGACTCAATACACCACCTACAAAATCATTAACCAACCTGGGAGGGTTAGGTTTTGGTGGTAAATCCTGAGCGAAAACCTGAATAGCCAGGAACAAAAAAATGAATAGAAATTTATTTTTCATTGTTAATTATCCAAAAGAGATATCGTTCGAAATCTCATTAACATCGCCACTTTGATATGGAAAATACTGCTTTAATGCCTGGCCAGCACGTGTTATGGCCATGCAAATTCCGTTGACCGTTTCCCCCTCAGAAAGGTTACCTTTTAAAATTGAATATTCTTCCTTCCATAAATTATCGCCGGCCGCTTTATGAATACCCTCATCACCTAAAATGGCGAATTTTCGATCCATTACACTGATATAAAACAGTACCCCGTTTCTTAAAGCAGTATGGTGCAAGGAAAGGTAATGAAATAGCACTTTCGCTCTTTCTATAGGGTCTTCTTCCGGACAATAATCTTCAATATGAACTTTAATTTCACCCGAAGTTTGTAATTCTGCCTGGTGAATTGCCTGGGTAATTGCTTGTTTCTCCGATTCTGAGAGATACATAAAGAAAAACACCCGGTATTAGCCGGGTGTGATAAAATTATTATTTGAAATCAAAATTTACATCAGGGGCACTTTGGGCTGCTTCAGAAGCTTCAAAGAAAGCCTTCTGTTGGAATCCGAAAATACCAGCTAGTAGATTCATAGGAAACGAGCGTACAGCCAGATTATAAACCCCAACACCTTCATTGAAATCATTTCTAGCTACGGCAATTCTATTTTCGGTACCTTCCAGTTGAGCCTGCAATTCCAAAAAGTTTTGATTTGCCTTTAAATCTGGATATTGCTCAACAGCTACAAGCAAGCGACTTAATGAACCACTCAATTGGTCCTGTGCGGCCTGAAATTTGGCCATATTTTCAGGTGTAAGATCATTTGCCTCCAATTTAATTTGAGTAGCGGCAGCTCTGGCATTAATTACATCTGTCAATGTACTTTTTTCAAAATCGGCCGCACCTTGTACCGTTTTCACCAGGTTACCTATCAGGTCATTTCTTCTTTGATATTGAGTCTGAACATTCGCCCAAAGTTTTTGAACGGTATTGTCTTTTTCTACCAATCCATTATACGAATTACAACCATACATACCAAATAGCAGCAAAAGACCTATAATTCCGAGGGTACCAAATCTTTTCATCGAGGTTTTAGTTTAAGAGTTTTGTTTTAAAATAATATTCAAATGTATAAATTCCTAAAGTTTTCTCAAACCTCAAACTATACAGATGGTAAAATCATTATTAAAAGCGGGCGAAACTAAGGATTACTTTTTCCATTTATCAAAAGGAAATAGGGAAACAGGATAGTTGTTTCCTAGAACAACATCTTTATCTGCTAAACTTTCCTCAGACTGTAATCCAATTTCATGCACTTCAGTTGAGCTTAATTTGTTTAATTCAGGGAGCCAGAATTTGGTATAAATTGCATCCGGATCGTAATCATATGCTTGTTTTAAAATATTAAAATAACGATCCTTTCTGGGGTCATTTCCGATTCCTGCAATGTAATTCCAATTGCACCAATTGCTGCATACATCGTAATCTATCAATTGACTTTCAAAATACATAGCACCCCACCACCATTCCAGATTCAGGTCTTTAGCAAAAAAACTGGCAACTACTTGCCGGCCGCGATTTGACATATATCCTGTTGCATTTAACTCCCGCATATTGGCATCAATGAAAGGCACTCCTGTTTCCCCCTTCATCCACCTTTCGAAATCTGACCTGTTTTTCCGCCATTTCTTATTCATTAAGTGCCTGATTCCGCTTCTTTTAAAAATCCGAATTCCGTATTTCAGGCTAATGAAATGAAAATAGTCACGCCACAATAATTCAAAAATCAACCAGTATGTAGAGTCATTTGCAATTATTTCTGCTTCGTATTTCTTTATTTCCCAGTATATCTTTCTGGGTGAAATTGCACCTAAACTTAAATAAGAAGATAACCGGGAAGAAAAATTATTTCCTATCAGTTCATTTCGCGTTTCTTTATAATGTTCAATACTGTTTGATTCCCATATATAGTAATTCAAACGTGCAAGTGCGTGACTTTCACCACCGGGAAAAGTAAGATCTCCTAAAGACTCCTGAAATCCAATTTCGCTTAAAGTTGGCACTTTTGAGAATTCAATATTCTCCACCGTATCAATTATTTCCGGCGTATCAAAAAGTGACCTAACGATTGTGATTTGCTCTATTTTGGTTCTGAATTCAGTAAAAACATCAGGTAAAAATTTCAATTGAAAAGGCAAATCACGCACATGATAAAGGGTGGCACCCCAGAAAATTTCCATTTCCACATTCAATGGTTTCAAACGAGTTGAAATTTCATATTCCATAGTGGTCTCTTCTTGAGTTACCTCTTTTGAGGTAACCAAAGTAGAAATATTGTATTGCGTAATAAGTTTTAGCAATTCATCTTCCGTCCTCCCTATTTTTATGATTAGATCAGAACCACGGTTTTGCAGGTTTCTTTTTAAATCTGCCAGAGTTTCAAGCATAAAAGCAACCCTGAAGGCTCCTTTACGTTTAAATCCATACTTAGTTTTCTTAAATTCAACCGGATCAATAATAAAAGCAGGTAAAACCTTACCCATTTCCATGGCTTTAACCAAGGCTTCGTTATCATGTAATCGAAGGTCATTTCTGAACCAAAAAAGCACATTATGCATTTATCCCAACCATTAAATTGTGGCTGCAAAGGTCTGAAATCTTTATGAAAGCACCCAAGTAAGGTTTATAATTTACCGTTTAAATCCCAATTGTACGTTTTGTAATCAATCGAAGCCGAGGCATTGGCTTTTGTTTTAGCGTATTTGTTTAACCAATTGATAATGGTATCCTTCTTTTTAAAATCACCTCCATACCAATCAAAAAGTTTCGAAATGGTTGCTTTATTGGCAGAAACCTGGTTTTTGAATGAATCATTTATAAATCTCACTCCCTGATCATCTAATTGAGCCGATAATTTAGAAGCCAGATAAGCTTCATTTCGAAGTGGTGGGCATGATTTAGCAGCACATACCAGGGCAAAGTGAATGCGGGGCTCGGCAAACTGTTTACGTATAATCCCATGTTCAATATTATTCAAATCCATCTCCTGACCGCCAATTATAATGAATTTTACATCCCAGGGGGTATTTACGAAGGGTATTTTTATTATACTTCCTATATCCTTAATACTGGTAATTTTTTGATCCGCATTGTTTAAAATCAACTTAACAGTAAAGGCATTATAGGCATTGATCCAATATGCCAGTTTTTCATTTGTACTCCAGCCTTTGCCAGGAGCATTGTCAGATATCATTTTCAGGTATGTGTCGAGTAGGGCTTCTTCTTTTTTAAAACCTGAATAATCTACGAAACCAGCATCAGTTACATATTTATGAAGTAATCCGTCCCAAATGGTATGATTAATTGGAGCGGCTGAAGAATTAGTTTTATCGCCAGCAAAACAAGATTGAAAGCTAAAAAAAGCAAAGCAGAAAAATAAAAATGACGTAATTGAAGAAGTTTTCATCCGAATCAGGTTTAAATATTTACTTGTAGATACGAATAATTTTAAAATTTAGTTTTCCAAATGCTTTTTCTACTTACTGTTGTGCGTTATCCCTGGTATTTTACACCATTTGGTTTCCTATCAATGGCCATTTTCCGGATATACTTCTTTTTTAATTCTAAATCCACATTCCACAAATTAATGGGTTGTGGAAAAAACGGCACCTTTGATTTAAGTCCCGACTTGAGCCGGTGGGCTATCATAAGTGTATGGAATAGTAAAGAAGACTTAGGAAATTTCAAAACAAAATCCTGGATCAATACTTACTTCCGATTATTTACGCTTGAAAGGTGGAACCTGGAATGTCTAAATATAGAAAGCCACGGTGAATGGGACAAAAAATCTCCATTTCAAAAAAATATACATTTCGATCCCTTGCAACCAATTGGTGTGCTTACTCGTGCCAGTATCAAGCCTAAAAAAGCTCTTTCTTTTTGGAAAAATGTACCAGCCGTATCATCAGATTTGGGCAAGACACCCGGATTAATTACATCAATAGGAATAGGCGAAATACCATTTTTCAAACAAGCTACATTTTCCATTTGGGAAAATGCCGCAGCCATGAAAGAATTTGCCTACCGCCAGAAAAAGCATAAACTTGTAATTGAAAAAACAAGAAAAGAAGGTTGGTATAGCGAAGAGCTTTTTGCCCGTTTCCACGTGGTTCAATCATCCGGAACGTATTTAGAAAAAGAAGTTTTAATAAACTGATGAATAGCCACTTTACAATTTAATAATATTTATTTTTTAGTATTTTAATGGAGTATTTCAAGAATCCACATCTCATACAAAATTTGTTATTTGTCAGAAGTTAAAAAGAGTTTAAATTTGATCTTTAATTTCAATAAACTACTTATTAACAAGCTTTTTCAATTCTTAATGTTTCATTCTTCAAAACAAATTAACTCCAAAAATTATGATTAAAAAATTTACATTAGGCCGTTTGGTGTTTATGCTGATCGGTTTTTTTGTTATTAGTAATCTCGCTTTGGCTCAGGTAACTACATCTGCAATCAGTGGAAATGTTTCTGACAATAAAGGCGAGGCTCTTCCTGGTGCTACAGTTGTAGCTCTTCACGTACCTTCGGGAACAAAGTATGGAACTATTACAGACGTAGACGGGCGTTATATTATGCCAGCTGTACGTGTGGGAGGTCCTTATAAAGTTTCAGTAACTTTTGTTGGTTTTCAAGCAGAAGTGGTTGATGGTGTAATAGCCAATTTAGGTTCATCGGCGAATGTTAATTTTAAAATGGTGGAAGATGGTCAGACCTTACAAGAAGTAATTGTAAGATCATCAAAAAGTGATGTTTTTAGTTCTGAAAGAACCGGAGCTGCCACTACAATTGGTAAAGATGCAATAGCTGCATTACCAACGGTTGGTCGTTCGATCAATGACTTTACCCGTTTAACACCGCAAAGTTCTGGAAAATCATTTTCAGGTCAGGATAGCCGTTTGAACAACATTACTATTGATGGTGCTGTATTCAATAATGGCTTTGGTTTAGGTGATCAGCCGGGAGCACGTACTGGTGTAGCTCCAATATCTTTGGATGCGATTGAAGAAATTCAGGTAAACGTTGCTCCTTACGATGTACGTCAGTCTGGTTTTACAGGTGCTGGTGTGAATGCAGTAACAAAATCAGGTACCAATGAGCTTTCTGGTAGCGTATTTTACATGACTCAGAAAAACAGCAAGACTTATTTTGGTAGTAAAGTAAAAGGGGAAGATTTACCTCTAAATTATCCAAGTAAAGAAATTTTAGGATTCCGTTTGGGTGGAGCCTTAGTGAAAAATAAATTATTCTTCTTTGTTAACGGTGAATTTGAGAAATTTTCTTCTCCGGCAACTACTTGGGTGGCTAACAGAGGCCAATCGGGTTCTAACGTTACCCGCGTACTAGCTACTGATCTTGATCGTGTGTCGGCTCAAATGTCAAAATTAGGATTTGAAACAGGTCCTTACGAAAACTTTAACCTTAATACAGTTGGAAATAAGTTTTTGGCAAGGTTAGACTGGAATATCAGCGATAAGCATAAATTTAACTTGCGTTACTCTATGCTTGATGGTGGGTCTGATCAGTTAATTTCAAATTCAAATTCAGCAGGTTTCGGACCTAGAAGAACAGTTTCTGATGCCATGTCTTACAGAAATTCAGGATACATAATCAATGAGGATATCAAATCATTAATAGGTGAATTAAACTCAACATTGAGCAATAAATTGGCTAATACCTTGATACTTGGTTATACTTCAAACAACGAAGACAGAGCCTATTTCTCTTCTCCGGTAATTCCGACAATTGATATTCAGGTTGATGGCAAAACCTATATTTCTTCCGGATTTGATCCTTTTACTCCAAATAACCTGTTGAACTACCGGACTATACAGTTTGCCGATAACCTGACTTATTTCGCTGGAAAGCATACCGTTACTGCAGGTGTAGCGGTAGAAAACTTCATTTCTAATAACTCATTCTATTCAGCTTCTAATGGTGTTTATGTATTCAATTCGGTAGATGATTTTATGTCGGCAACCGATGCCTATCTTGCCAACCCAGCAAGCCCGGCTTCAGTAGCTACTTTGAAAAGATTTGAATACCGTTACGGATTCAGCAATGATCCAATACCACCTTTGCAAGTTATGAAAGCAACTACACCTGGAGTTTATTTTCAGGATGATATACAGCTGACACCCAACTTCAAATTAATGGCAGGCTTGCGTGTGGATATTCCAATTCTTGAGCAAACTGCACTTGAAAACACTTATGTTTCAGGAGTTAGCTTTAAAGATGAAACTGGTGCAAGTGTAAAATACAATACCGGTGTATTGCCATCTGGTAACCCGTTGTGGTCTCCAAGACTTGGTTTTAACCTGGACGTAAAAGGAGACAAAACATTACAGTTTCGCGGTGGAACAGGTATTTTTACTGGTCGTCCTCCTTTTGTGTGGTTGAGTAATCAGGTTGGTAATAATGGTGTATTAAGTGGATTTACCCGTCAGGATAACTCTACAAATGCATTTACTCTTGACCCAAGTGTTTATAAGCCGGCTGGTTCAGACCCTTATGCTCCGGGTACTACTTTTGATATTGCTGTGGCTGATGAAAATTATAAATTCCCTCAGGTATGGCGTACAAACCTGGCGGTTGACCAAAAATTACCGGGTGGTGTAATTGCAACGGCTGAATTTATTTTGAATAAAAACATCAATGCTGTATACTACATAAATGCCAATCAGAAAGAAACAGTAGGTCAATTTGCCGGACCAGATACAAGAGAGAGATATCAAGGAAGCAGCACTGCTAATAGATTGGATTCAAGAATTGTAAGAAACATTGTTCTGAAATCAACCAATCAAGGTTATGGCTATTCAGCTTCATTAAAATTGGAGAAACCATTCACGAATGGCTTCTTTGCAATGGCAGCTTATAACTTTGGTGTAAATAAAGACCTTACCAGTGCAGGTTCAATCGCTTCTGGTTCGTTTGAAGGAAATGCTACTGTACACGGAAATAATTTCCCGGAACTAGCTTTCTCTGATAACGATCAAAGACACCGGGTTATAAGTTCATTAAGCTACAAATTGAATTACGGAACTAAATTTGGTGGATCTACTCAGATCAGCTTATTCTACGAAGGACGTAATCAAGGACGTTATTCTTATGTATATTCCGGTGATATGAATCAGGATGGTATCAGCAATAATGACCTGGTATACATTCCTAATACGGCAAGTGAGCTTACCTTCCTTACTTTAACATCTGGTGGTAAAACTTTCACTCCTGAAGAGCAAAAAGCGGCTTTTGATAAATACATAAACCAAGATCCGTATCTGAGCAAACACAGAGGCGAATATTCACAGCGTAATGGAGCCTTACTTCCTTGGATTCACCAGGTCGATTTAGGTGTGGTTCAGAATATTAACATCATGACTGGTGGAAAAATGAATACACTTCAGGTAAGATTTGATATTCTTAACTTCGGTAACATGTTGAATAACAATTGGGGTTCATATACCAATTTTGTTCAAAACAGAATACTTACATCGGCTGGCCCTACAGCTGCTGGTGTTCCTCAATACCGTTTGTCAACTCAAACTATTGGTGGTCAAACCCAATTATTACAAGATAGTTTCTTACCAAGTATCTCTACAGCTAGTGTGTGGAGAGCACAACTTGGCTTGAGATATATATTTAACTAAGATTATATTTTTACTAATAAAAATCCCGGTTCATTCGAATCGGGATTTTTTTATATCTGTGTTTTAAATGTTTAAAAAAATCCAAACGTTTGTTTCCAACTAAAAGCAAGGCTAAATTGAATTATTAAAAACAGAAGTATGAATTTAGATCTCAAAGGCAAAAATGCACTATTATGCGGTGGTACTGATGGTATTGGTTGGGCTTCCGCTCAAGAGTTGGCACTTTTAGGAGCTAACGTTTGTCTTTTTGCCCGAAATGAAGAAAAGCTAAAAACCAGAATTTCAGAACTTGTTACTAGTCCAGAGCAAATGCATACCTATCTGGTTGCCGATTTTACCAGTACTGCCGAAGTGGAAGAAGCCATGGCAAAATCAGATAAAAAATTCCATATTTTAGTGAACAACTCTGGTGGGCCAGCCGGTGGGAATATATTAGATGAAAAACCCGAAAAATTTCTGAAAATATTCGAACAACATCTGATAGTTAATCAGATTTTAGCTCAAAGCATTGTACCATTTATGAAAAGCGAAGGTTTCGGGCGTATTGTAAATGTAATATCTATATCTGTAAAACAACCCATAATTGGGCTTGGTGTATCGAATACGGTACGATGGGCAGTTGCAAGTTGGGCAAAAACCCTTTCAAAAGAGTTAACCGGAACCGGAATTACTGTGAATAATGTATTGCCCGGCTATACTTTAACCAACCGACTGGAAACGGTGAATAAATTAAAAGCGGAGCGAGAATCCAAAAGTTTGAAAGAAGTAGAGCAGGAAATTATAAAAAGTATTCCATCGGGCAAATTTGCAAACCCGGAAGAAGTGGGTGCTGTTATCGCATTTCTTTGTTCTCCGGTCGCCTCTTCCATAAATGGGATCAATTTACCCGTGGATGGTGGGATGAGTGCCGGTCTTTAAATAAGATCGGGTAAATCCATCCTGATCCGCCATTCCTTTGGCAAATAATTATTTATACGATCGCCTATCACTTTCACCCATCCTAGTCCTAAATTCTGATAAGTAATCAGGTACCATCCATTGTTTTCTGTTTTCACTTCAAAATTTTCTCTCTTAAAAAAAAGTAAGGCATTTTCTTTATCCAGCTCTAATTTAGGAAGATTGGGATGTACATTTTGACTGAGTGCCAAAGCATGAGAAGGAATAAAATCATTCCCTTTAAACTCCCCGATTTCAAAGCCTGAAGATCTTTTAAAAAGTGCTTTTAATACGGTGCCGTACTCTGAAATGAGTGAAAGCGGAATGGCAATTATCCCATTATCTGGCTTTAAATAATATTCAAAATTTTCAAAATCAGTAATCCAGGCCCTGAGTGTTTCTTTTTGTTTTGTGGGTAATTTATTGAGTTTGATTTTGGCTTGAGGAAAATCTTCAGAGGTAAATGTTTTTTGCAAAACACTGACAAAAAAGCCTTCTCCACGCAGTTTATGAGGATAAAACTGATAACCCACTTTTTTATCCACAATGCCCCATTCAGGTAAAATTTTTAATGATTTGTATTCAAAATCATGGTTATTTATTAACCAGTCAACATTTTCAATATTTTCCTTATTATTGTAAGTACAAGTGGAATACACCAAATGTCCATTTGGGGCAACCAAATAGGCAGCAGCCTGTAGAATTCTTTTTTGCCTTGCCGAACACATCTGAACAGCGTCCGGAGACCAATGCGAACTGGCATCTTCATCTTTCCTGAATAATCCTTCACCCGAACATGGGGCGTCTACCAACACCAGATCAAAAAATCCTTCTAAATCTGCAAATTCTTCTGAATCGTGATTGGTAACCAGGTAATTTACAAAACCCCATTTTTGCAAATTTTCTTTCAAGCCGCCCACCCTGCTTTTTATTACTTCATTGGCAACTAATAGGCTATCCTCATTTAGCAAATCTGCTATAAGCGTAGTTTTACCACCAGGGGCAGCACATAAATCTAAAACTTTCAGCGGCATTTGGAAATCAATATGCTGAATTAAGGCCTCTTTTATAAACATGGAAGAAGCCTCCTGTACATAATATGCCCCTGCATGAAAAGCCGGATCAAGCGTAAAAACGGGCCTTTCGCTTAAATAATATCCATCTGAATTCCATGCCACCTGATCATTTGTTCCCAGATCAAAATCGTATTTTTTTCCGCTATTTAAACGAATACTGACGGGAGAATCTCCGGCTAAAACAGTAGATTGAAATGCTGGAAAACTGTCCTGAAGCATTTCTTTCATCTGACTTTCAAATTCCTCAGGTAGTTTTTTTGACATTTTTTTTCTTTCGGATTTGAACGATTGCCTTTTGAATTGCTACGTTGTTTGGATAACTAACCAGGTTGCCATCGGCTGTCTCTATTTGAATGGCAAAAAATGTTATGTCCTTCACTTCGCCCTCTACCGAATCATCTTTATCCATTATTTTGATTTGAGAGCCAATTTTGAAAGGAAAATTAAAGAACAACAGAACCGAGGCGGTAATATTACTAAGCATCGACCAGCTCGCAAACAATGCCACACCAGCTACCGCAAAAAAGGAAGCAAATAAGCCTTTGAAGGATACGTCCCAGATTAAACCAAAGGCTAATAATAATAAGGTAAGCCACGCAAAATTAAAAAACTTATAGGCATAAAGTGACCGGGCTTTATCCAGATCGTGCCTTTTTTCCTGCCTTTTAATCAACTTCCTTGTAATTCCGTTAAGAATAAAGAAAAGGAGCACGGCAACTCCAGAAGCAACAATTTCGAAAAATCGACTGTCTAGTATTTTTTGAAAATCCATTTGCAAAAATAAAGTGAATTAATAGGATTTAGAATTCATTTGAGAATAAAACAAAGTAAATCTTCCTTAAATTCGCTAAATATTAAAATCAACATACTTTAAATATTATGTCACTTACACCGTCTAATATGTTGCCTGTGGGTACTATCGCTCCCGAATTTAGTCTGCCAGATACAATAAGTGGTGAAATTATTACCTTAAACGAACTAAAATCTGATAATGCAACAGTTATCATGTTTATATGCAATCACTGTAAATATGTAAAACACTTAAATGCGGAAATCGTAAAAATCGCGTCTGAGTTTCAACCTTTAGGAGTAAAATTTGTCGGAATATCTTCCAATAACATTGAAAATTACCCGGAAGATACACCTGATATTATGAAAGTAAGAGCTTCTGAATTAGGATATACTTTTCCATATCTATATGATGAAACACAGGAAACGGCTAAAGCTTATGAAGCGGCTTGTACGCCTGATTTTTATATTTTTGACAAAGACTTAAAACTAGTCTATCGAGGCAGATTGGACGCCTCGAGCCCGGGAAATGGTATTCCTGTAACTGGAAATGACCTCCGTGGAGCATTAAGAGCAGTAATTGCCGGTCAGTTTGTTTCGGAAATTCAGTTTCCGAGTATGGGTTGTAATATAAAGTGGAAATGATTTATACCATAAATTGAAAAATCCCGCTGGCGGGCGGGATTTTTCAATAGGATTAGTTTTAATCTTCAGGTACGTGCTTACGCCATTCTTTGTAGCTTAATCCATACTTTTTCAAAACATCATCAGGCACACCATCCCAGTTATTCGGCATATTACCAGCATAACCAAGATCTTTAATTCCAATTTCTGATGTATAAAAGCCGGTCATAGTCAAATCCCGCATTTTATTAAAAAAGGCAACTCCCTGCGACATTTCCGGTTTTGCCTGTTCGGGGTAAGCGATTTGATCAACAAGTTTTATCCGGTTACTTGCGGAAAGCTCTATGAAATTCTTCCCTTCAAATTGTTTTTTGGATTCTACGTCCAACCACATAAGGCCACCACGAACCGGCACCTGATGATGTGGCATATCTTTTACAATAAACTCGATAAAATCCGGCACACCCGCGTCTGTAGCACTACCCGATACCTCATCTTTTGGTACAATTATATCTGCCAGAACAGCAATAGTTGCCATCTCGTGTTGGTTAAAGAAAGTTTCGGCTTTGAGTTTATTTTCGTACTCAATCTCCTCTTTCAATTGCCCACCTCTGGCATCCGGAAGTGGATCTTCCTTTATTTTCTTTTCCGGCGAATTAGCCAAGGCATTCCCACTTATAGCTACTCCGGCTGTTCCAATTGTTATATTTTTTAATAAATCTCGGCGTTTCATAATGCCTTGTTTTTTAGATTTTCAATTAAAGATTTCCTTTTTTCACTTCTTGCATGATGTAATCAGATGCTCTCCAGGCCAAAGCCAGAATGGTCCAGGTTGGATTTTTATCTGCCTGAGAAACAAAAGCACCACCATCCACACAGAATAAATTTTTCACATCGTGAGCCTGACCAAACCCATTTAAGGCAGATTTAGAAGGGTCAGAACCCATTCTTACTGTACCCACTTCGTGAATTATTCTACCCGGTGCGGCAAGTCCGTAGTTGGAATCTGCTCCCGGTTTATCGCCTTGAGGAATACCACCTAAGGCGTGTATCACTTCTTCAAAAGTATCCTGCATATGCTTGGCCTGCTTGATTTCGTAATCCGACCATTTGTAATGAAATCTAAGCACCGGAATACCGTATTTATCAACCACATTAGGATCTATTTCGCAGTAATTATCTTCCCGGGCAACAGCTTCTCCCCTACCCGACATACCAATTGTGGTACCATAAAAATAACGTGCATCATCTTTTAATCTGGCTCCGTATCCACCTGCAGGCTTAACCTGTCCATCGCGACCGGCGAATTTACCGTTCATACTCTGCATACCAAAACCATAGCCGTAGCCTGGCATTCCCATTCCGCCCCAATATTCTATGTGGTAACCTCGGGGGAAATCTAATTTTGAATTATCGAGCCACCAAGGCGAATAAACGTGCATTCCGCCTACACCATCTTCGTTATATCTTTTTCTATCCACCAGTTTTGGAACAAAAGCACCACGGCTGGCACCGGTAGAATCGTGCAGGTATTTGCCCACCACTCCGCTTGAATTCGCCAAACCATTTGAAAAACGGGAAGATTTGGAATTAAGCAACAATCTGGATGATTCACAGGCACTGGCCGCTAATATTACTATTCTACCTTTTACCTGAACTTCCTGCAAGCTATTTTTATCTACATACGATACACCCGTCGCTTTACCTTCTGAATTAGTGAGAACTTCACGTACCATGGCATTATTGACCAGCTTCAAATTACCCGTTTTAAGTGCGGGAATTACCAAAACCGAAGAAGAGGAAAAATCGGCATATACCTGACATCCGCGATTACATTGACCGCAATAGAAACAAGAGCCCCGCTCATCGTTTATGGGTCTGGTAAGCATGGATAGTCTGGACGGAATGGTCAAAACACCTGTTTTCTTATTTGCTTCCAAAAGCATAAGTTCGTGTAAACGAGGCTTTGGAGCAGGTAAATAAACACTATCCGGGTCGTTTGGAAGGTTTTCTTTGGAGCCAAATACTCCAATCAGCCGGTCAACTCTATCGTAATAAGGAGCTACATCTTCGTAGCTAATCGGCCAGTTTTCACCTAAACCATCTATGTCTTTTCTTTTAAAATCTTTTGGACCGAAGCGGAGTGAAATTCTTCCCCAGTGATTGGTTCTACCTCCCAGCATACGTGAACGAAACCAGTCGAATTCGGTACCATCCTTATGCGTGTAAGGCTCGCCATCGAGCTCCCAACCACCCCAGGCAGCATCAAAATCGCCAAAATTTCGGAATTTACTACTCGCTCCTCTACGTGCCGATTCGTAAGGAAACTTGAGCTGAGTTATGTATTTGGGATCTTTGGGGTCATAATAACCACCTGCTTCAAGAAGGCATACTTTAGCCCCTTGTTTGGTAAGTTGATAGGCGGCCATTCCTCCACCGGCACCTGAGCCAACAATCACCACGTCGAACTCTTCAGC